>CAZRMO010000047.1:0-28417 GCA_964601155.1 uncultured Enterobacteriaceae bacterium | reverse complement strand
TTCCTCCATCGACGAGGCCGTCTCCTCCAACGAACTCGCCTGCTGCTCGGTGCGCGAGGAGAGATCCGCGTTGCCCGAGGCAATCTGCTCCGAAGCCATCGAAATCGCATCGGTGCCGCCCCGGACTTCGCCCACGGTCTTCCTCAGGTTTGCGTTCATGCTCTTCAATGCCTGCAACAGCAGGCCGGTCTCGTCCTTGCTCTTCACCTCCACCTCGCCGGTCAGGTCCCCGGCGGCCACGCGTTGCGCCAATTTCACTGCATCGGTTAGCGGACGCGTGATGCTGCGCGAAATGATGTGCGCAAATACGGCTCCGAGGCCCAGGATCAACAGGGTCATCAGGGCTACCCTTTGTTGCGTCGATGCCAACATCGCAGAGAGTTCCAGAGACGCTTTTCTTGCATGTTCCTGATTGCTGGCCAGCAGTTCCCGCAAAGCGGCCGCAATCGGCTTGTCCGCACCCACTGCCGCATTGTCCAAATCCTCGATCGACGCGCCCTTGGCCTTTAATCCGGTCACCGTGGCCAAGGCAGCGCGGTAGGCCTTGACTCCGTCCGCAATCGAATTCAGCGATTGCTCTTCCTGCTGCGACGTGCGCCCGAGCGCGCGGTATTCCGCCGCGGCTTGTTCTATTTTCGCCATGTCGTCATTGAACGATTTGCCAAAATCGCCGCCTCTGATGATGAGGTTCTTGAGTTGATCGGAGCCTTCTGCCAGGCCCAGTTCGCCACTCACCACGGCCGCTCGCCGCGCCATCGTCACATCCTCGATCTCGCGCCACTTCGCGTGCATCGCGGAAATCCCGTATAGCGCCAAGCACGCGAGCAACAGGGTCAGCACGTTGCCGGTCGCGAATGCCGCGGTCAGTCGAGTCCCGACCCTCAGATTGCCGATTGAAAGCATGATAATTACCTCTTCTTTGCCTCTGTGGTTCGCGCCGGCGGGGCGCGAAATTCCGGAAATTCGGCGCTGACAGGGTCTGCCGCCGGTCCCATCCCGACCGCTTGTCGATGCCGCACGCAATGCGCCCTTTTCGTTTGATCGCGCACAGCCTCAGGCCGCCCGGTCGAGCCGGCTGTGGCACAGCCCGACGATGTGTGCGACATCCAGGATCAGCGCCACGCGGCCGTCACCCATGATCGTCGCGCCGGATATTCCCGGTACTCTGCGGTAATTGGTCTCCAGGCTCTTGATCACCACCTGGTGCTGCCCTACCAGTTCGTCGATCAGCAGCGCCGTTTTTCCGCCTTCGGCTTCCAGAATCACCAGGATTCCTTCGTCGCGACCCTGCGCGTCCCCCGGAAGCTTGAACGCGTCCGCCAGCGAAAGTACCGGCAGGTACTCTCCGCGCACCGCCACGACACGCCCACGGCCGGACACGGTGCTCACCGATGCGGCCGTCGGTTGCAGGGACTCGGTGATGTGGGTGAGCGGGATAATATAAATTTCCTCGCCTGCGCGCACCGACATGCCTTCCAGGATTGCGAGCGTCAGCGGTAGCTTGATCGAGATGCGCGTACCGGCATTGGGGGTGGTGCGCACCTCGACCCGACCGCCCATTTCGTGGATGTTACGGCGCACCACGTCCATGCCGACGCCGCGCCCGGAGATGTCGGTGACTTGTTTGGAGGTCGAGAAGCCGGGCTCGAAAATAATCTGCCACACCTGCGAGTCGCTCATCGAATCCGACACCGCAATGCCGCGCTCGCGTGCCATGGCGAGTATATTTTCTCGCGGCAGGCCGCGGCCGTCGTCGATTACCTCGATTACGATCGAGCCGCCCAGATGGTTGGCGCGCAGCGTGACCTTCCCGCTTTCCGGCTTGCCGGCCGCCGCTCGCACCTCCGGCATCTCGATGCCATGATCGATCGCGTTGCGTATCAGGTGGGTCAGCGGATCGGTAACCTTTTCGATCAGCGCCTTGTCCAGTTCGGTGGCCTCTCCGGTCATCGTCAGTTCGACCTTCTTGCCTAGCTTATGCGCGAGATCCCTGACCATGCGCGGGAAACGATCGAAGACAAACGCGATCGGTATCATGCGAATCGCCAGCGCCGCATCCTGCAGGTCGCGCAGGTTTCGCTCGACATTCGCCAGACCCAGGGCGAGGGCATCGATGGAATCGCTCATATGAACTTCGTGCTCGCGCCGCAGCATCGAATGTCCGATCACAAGTTCGCCAACCAGATCGATCAGGCGGTCGATTTTCTTGGTGCTGACGCGGATCGAAAGGTTTTCGGCAGCGCCGGGCGCGTGCACGCCCACGGCGCTAGCCGGTTCTGCGTGGGTCGATTCCTCGCCGCGCGGCGCCGCGCTTGCCTCGGGGCGTGCCGGCACATCGTCCACGAACAGCCCGAAATCGGCGGATTGGGCCGAAGCTACCTCGCCGGCGACGGATTGTTCGCCGTCGTCGCCTGCAACGCCGGGCGCGGCCGCCGGCGCCCCCGCCGCCGCGTCATCGCGCAGAGCCGGGGAATCCGCTGCCGCCGGAGCTATGCCTGCGGTCGACGCGCTTCCTTTCGTCGCAGCGATTTTCTCCAGCTGTGACGCGATGGCCAGCGCGTTCGCCGCGTCCACCCTGCCTCCCATGCGCTGCGCCGCAAGGGCTTCGCGCACGGCGTCGCTGCCGCGCAACACCGTATCGATGATCTCGCCGGAGACGTCCAGAACACCCGCGCGCACGCCGTCGAAAACCGTTTCCATGGCGTGTGTAACACCGCCGACTTCCTTGAACCCGAACATGTTCGCGCCCCCCTTGATCGAATGGGCGGCGCGAAAAATGCCGTTGATGTCCTCGGCGTTCGGACGCGCAAGGTCGAGATTGAGCAGCAAGCGCTCGATCGCCGACAAGTGTTCCTCGGCCTCTTCGAAGAACACATCGTGGAATTGCTTCAGGTCGATTGCCAAGCGCGTATCTCCGCTGCTTCCGCTGCCAAGCCTAATTGACGAATTTCCCGACGATTTCCAGCAGGCGGTTCGGATCGAAAGGCTTAACCATCCAACCTGTCGCGCCAGCGGCCTTGCCCCTGGACTTGATTTCGTCTGACGACTCCGTCGTGAGCATAATGATCGGCGTCTTGCCATAGGCGGGCAGTGTGCGCAATGCACGGACCAGCGATAGGCCGTCGCTGCCCGGCATATTCTGATCGGTCAGAATCATGTCGAACGCGCGCTCATTCGCGTAGGTCATGGCCTCTTCGGTATTCGCCGCCTGAACCACGTCGTAGCCCGCGGACTTCAGGATGAAGCCGAGCATCTGCCGCATCGAAGCCGAATCATCTACCGTCAAAATGGACGCTGCCATAAGCCCCCCTAAAGTAAATCCGAAACCGCATCATCTGCACCGGATTGGTTAATCTTGATCATGCACCCGACATCCTCAAAACAGGTCCACGGAGCCGGAACCGCTTTCGAACAGCTTGCCTCCCCCAGGCCGCTCCGCGTTCCGCAGCGACTCCAGCGTGCGCGCGAGCACCGCGAGCGCATGCTCGCCCTGCCCGTCGTCGCCGTGCGCACCGGCGACAATCGCCATGGTCTGGGTCAGCGCCACACAAATCGAATCGATCCTGCGCAAGGCATAGCTGAGGCTCTGGCTCAGCGAATCCTCGAATTGGAGTTCCACCGTCAACCCGTTCACGATGCGCCGCAGTGCAGTGAGCGTATCGTTCTGCAAATGCGCCTCGCGCGCCTCGCCTTCCCTCGCGATCGAGTGAACCTTGGCGAAGTTCGCCGCGATTTGACCGAACGACGTGGAAAGGAACTGCCGCGACTCGCTGATGTCCTTCGCCACATTCTGCAGGCTCTGTTCGAGCGCCTGCATCACAGCGAAGACCGCCTCGCCGGTCGTTTCCGCCATGCTCACGCCTCCATCCGGGGCAACGCCGCCACTTTGGGTAGTCATCCGATGTTCCCTCTTCGGCCTGGATTAGGTTTGTTCTTGTCCTGAGGGAGAATCCGCGACAGCTTTTCGTTCGCTTCCACCAGGCGACGAGCCAGCCTGTCGAGCAGCATCGCATCCACTCTACGTTCGGCACCCTGCAGAAGCACCCACACCAGGTCCGCATTGAATTCGACGGTCCGCACTCTCGCGCCCGCCACCAGGTTCGCCGAGCGTCCGACGCGCCCGCGGGTCAGATACGCGACCTCGCCGAACCAGTCGCCGGCATGGATTTCCCCGATCTGCCGCCCGCCCTTTAGCACCCTGAGATCGCCTTCGACGAGGATGGAAAACGAATACCCCTCGTCGCTCTCCGACAAAACCCGCGTGTCGGGCGGGAATTCGCGCCAGACCGTACCCGGCACGATTGCCCGGATCTCCTCGTCGGACCATCCCGCCAGCAGCGGCAAGGCGCGCAGTGTCTGGAACTTGTCCGTCTCGGAAACGACTCTCGTTTTGCGCGCGTCCCCGCCCGAGAATATTGCGAGGTCGGCGGCGAATTCATCCCACGTGCCGTATCGCCTGCCCAGATCGCGCGCGGTGGCGCGCCGGACGATCGCGTCGAGTTGGGGTGGCACCTCCTTGCGTAGTTTGCTTGGCGTCGGCACATCGCTGCCTGTAATCTGCTCCGCAATTTCCGGGATGGATTCCGCCCTGAACGGCGTGCGCCCGGTGAGCATCTTGAACAACACGACGCCGAGCGAATAGATGTCGGTGTGAAATGTCAGCGGATAGTGGCCGCGTATTTGCTGCGGGGACATGTACGCGATCGATCCCAGCCCCGCGACGTGCGTAATGTTCGAGGCCTTGGTGCTCACGGCGGAGCCGAAATCGGTGACTTTGACGCTCCCGTCGCTTGCCAGGAGGATATTCGCCGGTTTGATATCGCGATGGACCAGTCCGTGCCGCTGCGCAAAGCCCAAACCTTTGCAGCACTTATGTACGATTTCGGCGACCGTGTCGAAGGCGGCAAGCTGCCCTGGCGCGCAAAGGGTCTCGAGGGTCGAACCTTCGACGAATTCCATGACGATGTAGCAGTCGCTATCGTCGATGCCTACGTCCAGAAGCTCGACGACATGCGGGTGCTTCAACATGCCAACCAGCGTGGCTTCGGTAAAGAACATGCGCTGAAACAACATGCTGTCTTCGCCGTCGAGGCGGTCGGCGTGAATGACTTTGATCGCGACGTCGCGCTGATGAAATTGGTCGCGCGCAAGATACACGGTGCTGGTCGCGCCGCTGCCCAATTCCCGCAGCAGCCGATACTTCCCGATCGAATCCGTCCTTTCGGCTGCGGAATCCGAATTCAAACACGCCATACCCATGTCAGCTTCCGTTGCGGATGTTGTGTTGCGAATAATGCGTGGCCGAAGACTAACGCCGCCGCGCAGATCGTGGAATTGGACTTTCGCCCAACACGGACCGCGAGCGATCAGGCCTCGAAACGGAAAGGGACTATCGGGGGCGCGCGAAGCTCGCGCGGGTCACGCAGGCATTTGCGCGCTGTGGTCGCACAATTTCTGGAGCGTGTCGAAGAGTTCCGAATAAGCGAACGGCTTCAGCAGGAAGCCCTTGGCACCGGCCTCGAAAGCGTGCCGTCTAACGTCTGGCCCCTCGTATCCCGTGATCATGATTACGCAGAGTTCGGGACGTTCTTCCTGGATCAGCTTCAACAACTCGAATCCGGTGAGCCCGGGCATGTGGATATCGAGCAGCACGACCTGCCAGCTCCCGGTGCTGAGACGCTCCGAGAATTCGCTGCCCGAGGAAAAGACTTCGGCGTGCATGCCGGAGGAACGCAGCAACCGCGCCAGCGACGTACGCACCGACCGCTCATCGTCGACGATGGCAATGCTCAGTTGCGACGCAATAATTCCCATATCCCCGCTTTGTATCGCAACAAGGCCGCTTTGGCTAGTGGTCGTTGGTCCAATGGCTGGACAAAAGTCATGTCGGCCGGAGAATCCGCAGAGGGCGGTTACGCGGGTCGGGGGACGAAAAGCCTCGAATCGCGAGTGCGGCAGCGACGGCGTCTCCAGGCGCTCCTTCCTTTGCAGTTCACGATGGCACCCTTTACGGCTGGATCCCCGCGCGCGCTGCCAGTTCGAACAGATTTACCAAGGACCGGACTTGCAGCTTTGCCAGGATCCGCGCCCGGTGCACCTTGATGGTCTTTTCGACGATGCCCAGTTCGTATGCGATCTGCTTGTTGCGCTTACCGCTAAGCAGATGACGCATGACTTCTCGTTCCCGCGCAGTGAGGGTCAAATATCGGCTGACGATATCCTCCCTAGCGTCGCGCTCCAGCCGGAATTGCGTGTTGCGTTCCAGCGCCCTGACGATCGCGCCGCGCAATTCTTCGTCCTTTACCGGTTTGACCAGGAAGTCGATCGCCCCGGCTTTCATCGCGGACACGCTGACCGGAATGTTGCCCGCGCCGCTCAGAAACACGATGGTCAGCAGGCTTCCCGCATCCAGAAGACGTTGCTGCACTTCGACGCCGCTTAGCTGCGGCATGGCGAAATCCAGCAGCACGCAACCGGCACGCCCCAGGTCGCATCGTTCCAGGAACGAACCCGGTGATTCGAAGAGTTCGACCGCGAATCCCATGCTTCGCAGAATACGGCCGAGGGATCTCAGCACAGACGCGTCGTCGTCCACGACGAATACTGTGGATGGTGCCGCCGCGGTCATGGAGAAACCTCGGTCGCTGCCGTGAGCGTGAAAGAAAAAATCGTTCCTCCTTCGGGTCTATCGCTAAACCACAATTTTCCGCTATGCGCCTCGACGATCGACAGGCACACGTCCAGGCCCATGCCCATTCCCGCGGGCTTTGTGGTGAAAAACGGATCGAAAATGCGGTTGCGGATCGCTTTGTCGATGCCTTTGCCTAAATCGACGACGGAAATCATCGCGCCCGATTCGGCCGGCTCGCTGCAGATGACGATTTTCCTCTGCCCGGGAGCGCAGTCCTCCATAGCCTCACACGCGTTGTACACGAGGTTGAGTACGACTTGCTGTATCTGCACCCGGTGGCCGCGCACGATCGGGAGCGCGTCGCTCAGATTCAGCAAAAGTGTGGCGTTGTTGATGACCAGATGGTTGTGGACGATCCGCGACACTTCACGGACGGCTTCGTTCAGATCGAAGTCTTCCGATGTGAGTTTGTCTCCCTGATACAAGGTCCGCAATCCCCTGACCACCTCCACCGCGCGCTGGGTATCTTCGCATACGTCGGAAAAAATGCCGCGCAGTTCCTCGAGTTCGGGTTCAGGTGCCTCCAGGAAGCGAATGCCGGCCTGTGAATTCGACAAGATCGCCATGAGCGGCTGATTCAGTTCATGCGTCAATGATCCCAGCAGTAGCCCTACATGGGTCAGGCGCGCGTGGGTCATGCGCGTCATCTGGCGCGTGTGAAGCGCCGTCTCGCGCGAGACGGGTTCGACATTGGTGATGTCCACAAGGACGCCGGCAAGGCGCACGCTTGCGTCGGTTGGCGAGCGCTGCGCAAGCGCGCGCGCGCAGACCAGTCGCTGCTGGCCGACTGGATGCACGGTGCGGAATTCGACCGCAAAGGATTCGTCTCCGATCTGAACCCTGTGTAGCGCATCGCGCACGCGCCTGCGATCAGCCGCGTCCACGGCCCCGACGAATCGCTCCACTTCGTGCGGATCGGATGCCTCGATCTCAAATAGCGCCCATCCGCGCGTCGTAAGGGAGCCGTCGTGCCCGAGGTCTGGACCGAACATGGCTAGCGCTCCGCCTGCGCCATCGCTGCCAATGCGCCGGCAGCCCGGCTTGAGCGCCCGCTCATCCGGAACCTGCGGCAACGACAGGGAAATTTGTTGCGCAAGCACGCGAGTGCAACGCGTCGCATCCTGCGACGGGCGTCGCCCCACCGCAGCGGCCCGGACTGCCATAACGCGCCCCGGCGTGGCAATGCCATGCCCCCGTATGCGAAGCACAGCCGCTCGTATCCGGGACCAGTCGGCAGGCTTGTCCGATGGTCGTCATCACGCTTAATAAATTGCCAAGCCAATTTACTGTGCCGCTCCCTGATCCTTGCATTCTGTCAAATACTGCACAGAATCTTTCCGGTTGATCGCCCCGCAACTGCGGCATTCTATACTGTAGTGACTTGCTTGCAATAGATACGCCAAATCAGCATGGCGGCGGCATGAAGCGGAATTGCTTGCTGATGGATTTTTCGCCGAGGATGCTGGATACATGGATACCGATTGATTCGGCTGATCGGTCGGCTGATGCCTGATTTCAAGACGATCGGCAATTTCCGCAAAGACAACGCTTAAGCGATCATTGGCTTAATCAGGCTGCAATTTGGTTGCCGCGATTTTATCGGCTTTCGCCAGGCATGCCTGAATCGAATTCAACAGAGCCTCCAGCTTCACCGGCTTGAACAGAAAATCCGCAGCGCCCAATTTCATCGCTTTGGACACGCTGTCGACGTCGTTGCGCCCGGAAAGCAGAATCACCGGAATCGACGCGGTTTTATCATTCGAGCGGACTAGCGATAGAAGTTCAAAGCCGTTTAGGAAGGGTATGCCGAGGTCGGATAAAACCAGATCCGGTGGACGTTCCAGCAAAGCCTTGCCCGCTTCCGCCCCATCTTCAACCGCCTCTAGCATGTAGCCGGCTAGAGACAGTTGAATGCGCAATAGATTGCGGAAACCGACGTCGTCCTCGATGATGAGAATTCTCTTTTGGCCCTGCATTTGTCGATTCCTCGAGCGCGCTTGCCTGCGGAACCTATTCATTCTAGGCCAAATCGTCGGCCAGGCTGTCGACAGTTCTCAAACACCGTGAATGTGCAAAAGGTGCTGGTCGACCCTGGCATTTTCCGCCGCCCAATCGACTGTCGGATTCCCACCAGTTTATGGCGCGTTCTCGACAGGGCGTTTTTCAGCTCGTCCGGCGGCACGCTGATAACGTGACTTTGTTCACGACGCAAAGACCGTTTCGAACGACGGTCGACTGGTCCACTCCGGGCACGCAAATTGCTCTACTTGGGGTGCCGGAACTTGATTTTTGCGCGAATTCAGGAATCTCCCGGTGATGCGCAGACTCCGGTGCAATGCGAATTAGCAGACGGGTAACGAGCCAATTTTGGGTTCGACCATGATGAAAAGGTGAGAAACATGAGCACATTAAAACGTACATTCAACCCAGTCAGGAAGAGCGTATCCACATTTGTGCTTGGGACGATCGCGCTGCTTGCCGGCGCCTCCCTGGCATTCGCCCAGACGACGCCCCCATCGCTGGGTACGGCGGCGAGTTTCGCCGTCCTGAGCGCGGCGCCCAATAATGGTGGAGCGGTGACCTGCACCAATCTCACCGCAGACGGCCCCCTGGGGTCTTCGGGTGCCCCGGCCTCGATCACGCAAAACAACTGTGCCAGTGCAGGGACCACCGCGCCGGTCGACCCGACTGTAGTAAGCGACTTCGGCAGCGCGTACAACGCTTTCGCAGGGATTAGCTGCACCGGGTCCTTGAACGCTATCTACTCGAGCCAGGTGGTCACGCTCCCGCCGGGTGTCTATTGCTATGCTGGAGACGTGAGCTTCACCAGCGTCACCATGCAGCTCGACGCACAGGGCGACCCGAACGCGGTCTGGGTTTTCAAGATCGGTGACCCTAACACCGGCGGTGCCCTTATTGGCTCGAACTTCTCGGTCGTGACGATCAACGGCGGGCAGCCGGAAAATGCATATTGGTGGGTCGCCGGAAGCGTGACCGATACGACGGCGGCCTTCCAGGGAAGCATCCTGGCGGGTGGTGCCATCACCATGACCGGTCTAGCTGGTATCACTACGCCCTTCGATGGGGATGTTTTGGCAAACGGCGCAGCAACGTTGGCTAACCTCACCATCACCATGCGCCAGGTCCTAGTCCCCAGCAGCAGCCCGTCGCAGAGCAAGTGCAACCAGGGCGTGGGCAACGGTGCCGAGGGCTGCGATCCGGGCAAGTCGAGCCAGAACCCCTTCCTGTCGGTTTCGAACGACGAGTCTGGCGCGGTGCCGGGCAGCCCGGGCCGCAAGGGCGGCCACGCGAGCAAAAAATAAGCCTGCCGTCGCGAAGCATGGAAAGTGGACCCGCGCAGGCACGCCCTTGACTTAAGCCGCGCGGGACACGGGGGCCAAGTTCCTATGCGCCGAATTTCAGGACGCCGCCCCCTTGCATTAGACGTCCGAGGTCCTGCTGCCGCCAGCGTGCCACGCTAAGTAAGCGCGGCACGCTGTGGCAGTTCCGCGGGACCCCTGGCTTGATCGAGCCGGCCGGAACGCGTATCCATCCAGGCATTGTTCGACCGTCTGCCACATCTGCTGGTGCAAACAAGGCCGGGAAAACCGCTGGCAGCGAGGCTTCCGCCCTGCTCCTGCCCACGCTGCGCCGACGCCGGCCTGATCGCATGTCAGGCAAGGCGCGATTCGATCCGAGGCGGCTCCGCTTCGGAAAGCAAGCGACTCAGTGCAGCAGCATCTCCAATTCGTGTCCCAGATACAGCAGGTCGGCTGCCAGCGCCAGTATCACCAGCAGCACCAGGTACTCCAGCGCTCTGCGAAAAGGGGATTTCTCCGAGGACATTCGCGCCAGGGCATCGGCCTGCGTCTTGATCGTTTCGAGCAGCTTTTCCCCGTCAGCGCGGTTCATGCTCTCGCGCTCGCGCGCCGTGTCGATCAGCTTGTAAGCAGCCTGAAGCGCGCGTTCCGTCTCCGCCCATTCGGCTGCAGCATCGGTCGGTTTCTCGTTGGTCATGCCTCAATGCCTCCAGCCTGGTTCAGCAACGTGGACATTGTCCCAAAAAGCGGCCCGCAATGTAAGCGCGTATCGGCACCGGCGGCTTTCCCCTGGCGCTCAATATGGAAAGGGGGACCGGGGCGGACCGAGCATGGGCGCGGCGCCCGGAGGGGGCGCGGGAGCGGGGACTGCGGGGTCGGAGGAAGTATCTCCCTGCAGATTCAATCTCTCATCGAGGATCAGGCCCGCAGCGTTATCCGTGTGCTTTTTCTGTTCCTGCGAAAACAGGTCGGCGTCTCTGGGATTATTGATCACGTAGGGCGTAATGATCACCACCGTTTCCGTGGAGGTGGCGGTATCGTTCGTGCTGGAGAACAGGGAGCCGATTCCCGGCAAATCCCCCAGAATCGGAACGCCGTATTTTTGGCGCGTGCCCTGGCTGTTGATCAAGCCGCCGATGAAAACCGATTGGCCGTCGTCGCACAGCAACTCCGTGGTGACCTCGGTGGTTTTCTTCGAGGGAACGCCTGCCGCGCTTATCGAAGCGGAACTTACTTCCGGGTGCACTTTCAGCAGCACCCGTCCCTGCTGATCGACCGAGGGCGTGACCCTGAGGATGACCCCGGAATCGAGAAAGTCGATGGTCTGAGACGTAACCAGATTGATGGTGGTCGTGACCACGTAGCCGGTGTGGTTCCCGATCACAACTGATGCCTCCTGGTTCTCCAACGCGAGCAGCTTAGGCGTCGCCAGCGTGCGCACCAACCCTTTGCTCGCCAGCGCGCTGAAATAAGCCTGGATATTGTTGTTGATCAAGCTGAAGAAAAACCCCTGGTTGGGCGCGGCCGCGGTTCCCGATGCGAACTGCGTAGTGCCCAAGCTGCCAGCGACGCTGTTGACCGAGCCGAACACTTTTTTCCAATCGATGCCGTATTGCTGGCTCGCGTTCAGCGTGACCTCGAGGATCTTGGCTTCGATCAGAACCTGCTTGGGTTGAACGTCCAGCTTCTTGAGCAGCTTTTCAATGCGGTCGACGAAGCTTGGCAGATCCTCCACCACAATGAGTTTCCTGCCGACCAGCGGCGTGATCTTGCCATAGCGCGACGCGTATTTGCTCAGGATATCGGCCACTTGCTTGGGGTCGGAATACTGCACCTTGAAGGTTTTCACTTCGGTGTTGGCGGCAGGGTAATCCAGCCCGGTCTCCTTGCCCAGAATGACGTAATCGCCGTTGCGGACTTCAACCCAGTAACCCGCGGCCCGGGCGATGCTGTAAATCGCATCCTTCACCGTGACGCCGTACAGGTTCACCGACACTTTTCCGGTCACGCCCTTGCTCAGTATGATGTTGACCTTCGCCTTCTGCGACAGCATGGCGAATGCTTCTTCGATCGAGATGTCGCGGAAGCTGTAATCGGCCCGCCCGTCCCTTTGCGCCTGCGCTGCGGGCGCGCCGGGTGCGGCGCCTCGCGACAACAAGGGCACGGCCATCAGCGCGCCAGCCAGCACGAAAAAAATAATCATCTGTACCCGGTTCATGGCGTTCTCCGCTTGGTGTTCGAGTCTTGCATGTCGCCCCTTGTTTGCGCTTCCGGCACCGCGGCCGCAGCTTTCGCTGCGGCTGCGTCCTGCGCCTGCGCTGCTTCCTCGGCGCCGCTGGCGCCGGTGGCGACAGTGGCGGTCGGCCCGCCCGCGGCGCCCGGGCCCTTGATGTCGGCGAGCGTCAGCGTATAGCGATGCTTGTTCTTTACGAATACGACCTCGTGCTCGCGCACCTCCGCCAGGCGATAGCCGTCGATTTTTTGGCCTATGCGCAGGATGGTGCCGTCGACGTTCGCCATCGACTCGCGACCGGCCACGATCACTGCCCTCAGCCCAGGATTCCAGTCGGGCTTGAGGTCCGCCGGCGCGGCGCTGGGCTCGGGTGCCGGCCGCGCGGGCTGCATGCTCTCGAGCGAGGGACGGGCGAAAACATCGTGCCGCAGGCTTTGCGCCTGCGCGTAAGCCGGCAGGCAAAGCTGAACCAGCAGGATCGCCGCCCAACGCAAAGGCAGTCTGCGCCTGGCGCTCATTTGCCTGCCAGCGGCAGCTGCAAGGGCCGGTAAAGCGCGACTTTCAGCGTCAGCGCGACCCGCCGGTCTGCGTCAGCCGCCCGCATCTGGAACTCGGTGACTGTCGCATCCTGGCCAAGCGTATGTTCGAAATTCATCAGCCACGCGCACAGCGGCAGGTACTTGCCGCGCGCGCTGACATCGAAGGCAACCTCCTCGAATTCCTGCACCTGCCTGCGCGTGCCCGGCTTGACCCCGGTCAGCATGATGCCGCTGCGGTCGGCCGAGCGATCCAGCGCCAACATCAGTGCAGCCGCCATCTGATCCTGCGCCCGCGGCAGGCTCAGTGCCCCTGTCAGGCGGCCCGAGAGCTGCTTGAGCTCGGCGGCCAATCGACCCAGCTCGCCGGACGGGTTCCCTGAGGCGCGAACGATTGTGGCCAGCGAGGCCCGCGTTGCCGCGAGCTGCCGGTATTGCGCAAAAGGTTTTGCGAGTACCAGAACCCAGCTCTCGAAAGCCAGCAGGCAGGCGATGAGAATCATCGCCCCCAGCAACAGGCGCGAATCGAATTTCGCCAGCGCGGCCAATAGGCGTTCCATCACCGCCGTCTCCCCGCTTTGTCGTCGACCAGCAGGGAAAGCCTGAAGTCGATCACCTGGGCGGTCCCATAATCCCTCAGGCCGGTGTCGAGCAAGCGCACATCCGCGATACCGGGCTGGCTGCCGAGCGCGCGCATGAAATCGGCCACCAGCGTGTGGTTGAGCGCGTGGCCGACGAGTTCGACGTGCTGTTCGATCCCGCGGACTTGTGCGGCAGAATCGGCTGCCGGCACGTTTTCCTTCGGCACCACGATGATGCGGGAGTTAGTGCCGCCCGGAAGCGAATCGAGCTTGCCGGTGGGAAGGGTCGCGTCGCGGTAATAGCGGATTTCGTCGAACCACACCCCGTTGAGGTAGGCCGCGTCCATTGCGCTCAGGAACAGCCTGACCCGGTCGCGCCCGCGCAGCTCGTCCAGCGTGTTCAACTGCTTCTCGACCACCAGTTTCTGTTGCCGGTAGGCGTCCGCGCGCGCGCGCGCCTGTACCGCTGCCTGGCTTTCGCCGCGCAGCCGCGTCACCGCGCGATTCTCGAAGCGGATGGCGAGCGCGAGCCCCTGCCGCGCCAATGCCGCGAGGAGCACCATAGCCAGCAGTACGAAAGCGAAGCGCTTCAGCCGGCGCCGCAGCACCTGGCCTTGCGCATAGTCCTGCGGAATCAGGTCAAATTCGGCCATGCGATCTTCACATTGCGCAATGCCAGCCCGGTTGCCACGGCAGCGCGCGAACGCGGCAACAGTTTCGCCAGGGACGCGTCATTCAGACGATGCGCAAATATCGCGAACGGGTCGAGCACCTCGACCGGCATCGACAGCAGTTCGCCGAGCAGCTCGCCGATTCCCCGATAGCGCGTGATGTCGCCCATCACGTATATTTTGTCCACCGCGCGCCCGCGCGTCTTGGATGCGGTGTAAATCATGGTCTTGCTCACTTCCGCCGCCAATGCCGCAAATTCCGGCCGCAGCACTTCCCTCAGGGTGCGACTGAGGTCGATTGCTTCGGCAGTTGCGTCAGCCGTCGCGAAACCGTGCTCGACCAGCAGCCGTTTCGCCTCGTGCCCCGGCATCTCCAACAACATCTGCGCTTTGGCGAGCAAACGCTGTTCTGAAAATTCAATGGCGCGATCGAGCATCAAGCGGCGTCCCCACACGACCGTGAGATAGCTGCCGACCGAGCCGAAATTGATCAGCAGTAGATTAGCCGGTGATTCCACCTGCGGCATGGCGATCCAGGATACGACGCGCGTAAGGGCCATCGGCCCGATGTCCAGTGCAACCACCTGCAGCCCGGCGCCCGCCAGCAAATCCAGGTAGGCCGTTACCTGCTCGCGCGCGGCCATCGCCACGATCGCCTCTTTCTGCTGTCCTGGATGGCCTTCGGGCCGCACGAGAATAAAATCGAGTATCGTCCCCGCGGAATTTCCCTTCACGCGCTCGCCCAGTTCGCGCACGATCGCCTCCGCGTCCGACTGGCCCTCCGCGACGGCGAAATTTACCAGCGCGATCTTGACCTGATCCTCGGGCATGCAAGCCACCACGCGCTTGCCCCTGAAGGGCTGTTGCGCAAATGCGCGCTTGAGCAGCGCCTTCAATCGCAGCGGGTTCGACAGCATTTCCTCGCGCGCGCACTCGTAGTCGAGCGCCGCGGCCGCGCGGAACGCGGGCGGGCCGGCAGCGGTCTTTTCCATCTGCACCAGACTCAGGCTGTCCCGACCCAGCTGCAAACCGATGGGGTAGGCGCCGCCGGCCGATAGTCCGCCGCCGATGCGGCGCAGCGCCTGTCCGAAGCGCGGATTCATCGGGCGGCTTTCTGCATCGCGCGCCTCAGCACTCGTGCGAAACGGATCAGCTCCTGCACGTCGAATCCGAAGACGGAGCGGGTGTTGCGCAGCACTCTCGGCAGTTGCAGGGCCATGTGGGGAACAGTCGCATAGATCGGCATAATCGGTCAATAGGAGAGGACCCGCTGCGGCAGCGCGCCTTGTGATCGGCCAGGGCAGGCGAAACGTCTGGCTTTGCATCAGTACGCGATAATCAACTGAGGCTGGCCGGAGGCATTCTGGCGGCTGTTGAACGAGATTCCCGAGGAAGTGTCGCTCAGCACCGCCGCGCCGTAGTTTGGGTAGATGAAGTCGACCCACTGCTGCACCAGGCCGGTAACGTCCCAAGTCACCCAGCCCGAAGTGAACGAACCGCTGATAGGTGTGCTCGCCACGGCTGGACTCGCCAGCGGGGCGCCGTTGGTCCAGCTAGTGGTGCCGTTGCTTGTATTCCAGGTCGCGCCGTTGGCTTTGCCCGATCCGGTCCTGGTGCCTTCCACCCAGGATTGGGTCACCCGCCACACCGTGAGGTTCGCATAGGACGGGGCGGCGATCGAGCCGACGTACATCCGCAGCGTTGCGCTCTTGAGCAATTGAAGGGGCGGAATGCTGCTCAGGTCGAAATTCAGCAGTCCGCGCTGCTCGCTCGAAGCCTTGTTGACTTTGATCGCTGTCGAGGCGCCATAGTTGGACTTGCCGGGTGCGCTCGAGTCGATGTAGGTATCGGTGATGGGCACAAGCGTGACGGTGGTGGTCGAGGCGCAGGATGCGAGGTAGTTCAGCGTGACATAGGGATGCTCCGAGACGTTGATCGTATCGTCGCTGCTCGCGTAGGTGACGCCGGTGATGCTGCCGAAAGAGGTGCGCACCCATACGCCGTAATTGGGATAGACGCCGCCGGTCCAGGCGATCGCCGCGTCGGTGATGTCCCAGGCATACCAGATGCCGGCGGACACGTATGGAACGGTGTTCAGGACCCGGGCGTCGTAGCCGCCCTGCGCGGGCCAGGCGTTGACGCCGTCGTAGCGGTTCCAAGTCGCGCCCGACGGCGTCCAGCTATGCGTGATCAGGTAGGCGCTGATATTGCCACTTGGGTGTCCGGTGCCGTGGACTTGGTACAGCGACAAGGTGGCGCCGGGTTGCAGGACGCCCCCGCTGTAATACGGGATGATGCGGCTTCCCGCGGGCAGGCCGGAAAGATCGAACTGCAGCAGCATTTCGTCGACTGCGCTGCTGTCCAGCGACAAGGTCGTGGCGCCGCCGTAATTGGTGTTCGCAGAACCCGAGCTGACATAGGTATCGCCCGCCGCAGGCTGGATCACCACCGTCTGCATCCCCGCCTTGAACACGGGCACGTTCGCGCGTGTCAGCGTCACCGAGGCGCCGTTGTAGGTGCCGGTCGAGCTTAGAGTCAGTGGGAAGCCGCTCGCCTGGTTGGCGTAGGCCGTATATGTCGCGCCGCCGAAATTGCTGTTCGTGACCGGCGCGACGGAGGTGGGAAAGCTGCCGAAGCAGCCTGCCTGCTGCACCTGGTAGTTCACTGCCTGCAGGCCCGCCTCGGCGGCATAGCGCGCGCGGTCGAGGTCCGCTTGCGCGGAGATCATGCTCGCGTTCATGCCGTTGTCGCGGTTGAGCAGAAAGGCGATCGCCGCGATCAAACTCATGGCGAGGATCACGGGCAGCAGCGTGAACCCCACCTGCCGCGGCGCGCGCAGCGCCCGCTTCACTGCGTTCCTCCGCCGAGCCGGACGCTGGTCGCAAGCGTTACGCTGCTTTTGCTTGCCGCATCGGTCAGAGTCAGGCTGAGGACCGCGACGGGGTCGTCGGCCGGTCCCGTGTTCGCCACGCCGGCCTGCAGCAAAGTCTGCGCCGAAAATGCGCTTACCTTGCTCGCGATCACGGTCGTTCCGGTGCAACCGGTGTCGGCGGTGGTGGTCTCGATCAAATCGTTGCTGCTGGTATTGAGACAGTACATGACGCAAGCCGCGCCGCTGCAGCCGCTGGGCGCGAACCAGTCGCCGGTGGTGTTCGCAGCCGGGGTGCTGAGCAGCTTCGGCGCCACGCTGCGCGCCTGTGCCGTCATTCTCGCGAGCGCGAACTGCCCCTGGTAGGCGAGTTCGTTCGCACCCTGGCCCGCGCTCTGCGCCGAGAGCCCGAGCTCGACCAGGGAATTCAGCGCGGCGAGGATGATCGCGCCGATCGCCACCGCGGCCATCAGTTCGATCAGCGTCAGCCCCCGCTGCCGCCGCCCCGCCCGCGCGCGCGTCCTTGTCGGCATCACCACCACTTCCCTACGAGCGTATCGAGCGCCTGCGCGGGACCGTCGGCCTCGTAATAGACGCTCACGAACACGAGTCCGGTATCGTTGGTGCTCAGGGCGTTGGTGGTCGGATCGTAACGGTAGAGCACCACCACCAGGGGATCGCTGCCGGATGAGTCGGAATAGGCGGCGTTGGCCGCAGTGCTGTTGCCGGAGAGATAGGTCTGCGCATACAGGTCGTAAAAGGGTCTCGCCAGCACCTGCTCCATCTTGGCTTGCAGCTTCGCCTGCCTCACCGCGGCAGCGGGGCTTTGGCCCCCTGCGATGCCGGTCTGCAGCGCCTGCAGCGCCGGCACCAGCAGCACCACCATCAGCACCACCGAGAGCACGACCTCCACATAGGCAAAACCGCGCTGGCGCGGGTCCTGCATGGCGTCGGCATTCGGCATCGGGCGCGTTCCTAGGGCAGCGTCACGCGCCCGGTGACCGGGTCGATGGCCACCGCGGCGCTTTGCGAGCCCAGCGTCAGGGTTACGCCGCTGCCCGCCTCGAGCGCTCCGCTCACGCTGCCGTTGTTGACCGCCTGCAGCTGGGTGCCGGGGCCGATGAGAAGCTGGTTGCAGGCGGTGCCCCCGTACATGAAGTTCGGCGTCATGGCCACCCCGCCCGAGAACGCCCCACCGCTAAGGTCGAGGTCCAGGGCGCGCTTGGTGAGCGGGTCCGTCACCGCGCTGTTTTTGGCGCCCGTGGCGTCCGAATTGAACACGGCGAGCCGCCCGGCGCTGCTGCCATCGACGAGGACGTAGCCGCTGCTGCCCTTGGCCGCGCTGAGGGCGAAGCGCATCGCATTCGCAGTCTCCTCGGCGGCGACCTCGAGTTTCTTCGAGCCGAGGAACTGCCAGAACAGGGGGACCGCCACTGCGGCGATGAGCCCCGTTATAGCGACGACGATCAGCAGCTCAACAAGCGTGAACCCCTGCGTATGCCGCAATTTCCTGCACACAGTTCACCGCCCCCCCGCTCGCTCTGCTATCAGTAGGTCGAGTAGGCAACGCTCTTGCTGTCAGTGGCGTTACTGTTCATGACGATCTGGCCCGACTTGGTATCGTATGCCCAGCCGCCGGTGGCCGCCGCCGGAGCGATCGCCGCGCCGGTGGTGGTTATCGCGACGGCGCTCGAGTTGACGATCGGGTCGTTGGGGATGCCCTTGCGGATGTAGGGTCCGAACTTGAAGTTGGACGTGTCGCTCAGAGAGCAGGCATCGCCGGCCGCGTCGGTCGCCATAAGCAACTGATCCTTGAACGCCTGGACCGAGCCAGCCGCGCCGGTACCAGCGCTTCCGGTGCACGCAGGACTACCAGCGCCGCTGCTCGCCGTGGCGCCGGGATAATTGCCGCCATGCTGAGCCTGGTACAAGGCGATGGCCGAACGCAGGCTGGAGAGGTCCGCAGCCAGCGCCGATTCCTGCGCGTCCTTGGTGCTGGACGTGAACTGCGGGATGACGATTGCAGCGAGAATGGCCAGGATGATGACCACGATCAGCAACTCGATCAGGGTGAAGCCTAGGCGTCTGATTCTCGACATTGGTGCGTGCATAATTCGCTCCCTCTATGAAAACTATCGCGTGAACTATAATCCTTAAATTCCTGTATTTCAACCAAAAGACCGGTTTTTACGCAAACCAGCTTGGTGCGCAGCCGGGCACTGGACCAAGACGAGCAAGTTCCATGCCGCTTGCCGACGTTTCGGGATGGGGCGCGCTATTTGTCATGGCCACTGACTAATGCACCGCGCGCGAAAGCTTGAAAATCGGCAATATCAGCGCCGACACGATCAGACCCACCACCGCGCCCATCACCATCAGCATGACAGGCTCGGCCATCTTGGCAAAGGCGGCGATGCGTCTGTCGAGTTCGCGCGCGTAGAAATCGGCGACCCTTTGCATGACCTTGGCCACATTGCCGGTCTGCTCACCGGTGGAGATCATCTGCCGCACCATCGGCGGGATGAACGCGGTCTCGCTGAAGCCGACGGCGAGGCCGCGGCCTTGCTCGACATTGCTGAGCAGGGTTTTCAGGAAGCGGGCGAAAATGGAGTTGGCGACCACGTCCTGCGCCACCCTGAGCGCAACGGTAATCGGCACCCCGTTCGCGAGCGACATGCCGATCACGGTCAGGCTCTGATTGAGATAGGCCTGAATGAAAATGTCCCTGAAGACGGGCGTGTGCATTTTCAACTGGTCGCGCAAGAGCACGCCCCTGGGCGTCTTGAGCCAGTATACGAGCGCCCCCAGCCCGCCACCGGACAGCAGCAGCGTCGGCAGCCAGTGCTCGCGCAGGAAGTCGGACAGGAACATCAGAAAAATAGTCTGCTGCGGGAGCTGGTCGTGGATCGACAAAAACAGGTCGTGAAACTTGGGAAATATCACCACCAGCACGAAAACGACCACCGCGAACGAAAACGCGACCAGGAATGCCGGATAGGACAGAGCCGAAACGACCGCGGCGCGCATGCGCGTGCTTTTTTCGTCCATCAGGCGCAGCTGTTGCAGCACCTGGGGCAGAAAGCCGCCCTCCTCGGCCGCCTCGACCAGGCTGACGTAGGTCGTCGGGAACATCTTGGGATGGCGCGCCAGCGCCAGCGAAAAGGGCTTGCCTTCGGCCACCGTGTCGATCATGGAGCCGATGATGCCGGCAAGGCGCGGCTCCTCGGTCTGCAAATGCATCACCTTCAGCGCCTCCAGCAGGCTCACGCCGGTTTCCAGCAGCAACTCCAGACGTTCGACAAACAGCAGGCGCTCTTTCAGGCCGGGGCCGCCCGAGCCCAGGTTGATGTTCACGTTGAGACGGGACCACAGCGGCGCGGCCGCCCGGGCCGGCTTGCTTGCAGGCGCGGTCGCTTTCTGCGCTTTGATTTCGATCGCCACGTCGCTAGACCGCCTGTACCGCGCGCGAGACTTCTTCCAGGGTGGTGCTCCCCTCGACGACGCGCTGCAAGCCGTCGTCGAACAGCGTCTTGACTCCGCTCGCCCGCACGAACGCCTGCAGGTCTTCTTTCGAGGGGCTCTTGATCATCAGCCGCTGCAGATTCTCGGTCGATTCCAGAATCTCGTAAATGCCCATGCGGCCCCGATAGCCCGAGTCGAGGCATTCGCGGCAGCCGCGGCCCCTGACCAGCCGGACCGTGTCCGCCCAGCCATGCGCCGCCGCGAGGTCGGGCGGCGGGAGGAAGCTGGTCTTGCACGACTGGCATACCTTCCTGACCAGGCGCTGCGCCACCACCCCCGCCAGGGCCGAGGACAGCAGATAGGGCGCGATCCCCATGTCCATCATGCGCGATATCGCACCGACGGCGTCGTTGGTATGCAACGTGGTCAGCACCAGGTGCCCCGTCAGCGCCGCCTGCACCGCGATTTCGGCGGTCTCCCGGTCGCGCACCTCGCCCACCATGATGATGTCGGGATCCTGCCGCAATACGTGCCTGAGCATTTTCGCGAAGCCCAGCCCGATCGCATCGTTGACCTGGTTCTGGTTGATGATGTCGAGCTGGTATTCGACCGGGTCCTCGATGGTGACGATGTTCTTCTCTGTGCTCTTGAGGAAATTGGTCGCGGCGTACAAAGTCGTGGTCTTGCCGCTGCCGGTCGGGCCGGTGACCAGGATCAGCCCGTAACTTCGCGCCAGCAGTTGCTTGAACATGGCCAGTCCGGGCGGACTCATGCCGATCTTTTCGACGTCGAGTATGGACTGGTTCTTGTCCAGTATCCGCAGCACCACCTTCTCGCCGAAGATTCCCGGCAGGGAGCTGAAGCGCAGATCGATGTTCCGCCCCTGCGTCACGACCTGCAGTCGGCCGTCCTGGGGCATGCGCCGCTCGGAAATGTCGAGCCTGGCCATCACTTTCAGGCGCGACACGATCGCCGGATGCAGGTCCACGCGCAAGCTCAGGATTTCGTAGAGGACGCCGTCGATGCGGAAACGCACCATCGACTTGTTGCGCGAGCACTCGATGTGGACGTCGCTCGCGCGATCGCGCACGGCGCGCTGGATCAGGCCGTTGACGAGGTTGATGACCGGGCTCGCCCCGGCCATTTCGTCGATGATGGTTTGGTCGGTCTCCGTCCGCTCGATCAGCTCGATGTCGCTCGGCGCGTTGTCGACCATATCCAGGTGGAATTCGTCGCCGCTGTAGGCCTCGGGGAGCATTTTCGCGATCTCTTCGCGGCGCGACAGCACCAGGCGCAGCTTGCAGCCGGTGAGGTCCTGGATCTCGTCCAGGGCGGGGATCGCCTGCGGGTCCGCAGTCGCGAGCGTCAGCGTATCGTGGATCTTGAACAGCGGCAGAACCTGCAGCCGCCGCGCGGTTTCATTCGAGACCAGGGAAACCGCGGCAGCCTCGTAAAGGCCGGCGCGCAGCGGAACGTACGGAATTCCCATCTGCCGGCCGAGGACGCGAAACAGGTCGAGTTCGTTCAGGATTTTGTGCTTGAGCATGATTTGCCCCAGCTGCAGGCCGGAATTCGGTTGCAGCCGCAGCGCCTCGGACAGCTGCGCTTGCGTGACCAAGCCCATCTCCAGCGCCAGATCGCCGAACTTTATCCCGCGCGGGCGCGCGCGGCGTTCGCCCACCGAATGCACCGCGCTCGAGCCAAGGCTGGAGACGGCTTCGGGGTCAAGGATACCGTTGGCGACGAAAATGTCGGTCAGCAGGGGCGACGTACTCGCCAGCCGCAGCCTGCCGCCCAGACGCGCCAGGCGGGAACCGGCATCGAGGATGATCTCGATCGCCTTGCCGTCGACCAGGGAAACGCGTTCCAGATCGAGCACCAGCTGGATGCGGTTGGAATCGACGCAGGACTTGATCGCCTCGGACAACGCCGTTTGCGCCGGCTCGCTCGCCAGCGAACCAGCCGGGGCCAGATAGGTTATGCCCCCGAGAATGCTGCGCTTGACCGCTTCCGCCATGTCGGTTTACACCGCCTTTTTACGGCCGAATTCGCATTGCTCCAGCCATTGCGCCTGCCTTGCACAGGTCGGTTCGAAGACTTCGACAATCACCCCAGAAGCACACGCCGTGTCATCGGCCGCCAGGATGCGCTTCTGTTTCACGACTTGGCCTACTCCCAGGGTCTGTTCGAAATCGGGACCCCAGTTTGAATTATTTCTCGCTCAGTGTCCACACGCCATCCCACGACTCTGGAGGCGAATGCGCGCTAAAGGTTTCGCAGCGCTCCAAGAACACCCGCGTGGGACGGTCCTCGGGCGCCATACGTCCGCACTCCTGCCAAATCGAGCGCGCTTGTGCAATGTCGCCAGACCTGTAGTGCGCCAGCGCCGCCTCGAACGCATCGCGCAATTCGCGCGCCGCAGGCGAGATCGCGCCGGCCAAACCGATCAACTCGAACACGCTCACGGGCCGTGACTTGCCGACTACGCGAATTCGGTCCAGCTCGCGGGTTTCGATTGCGGCGCCTGCGTTGGCGCGCGTTTGTTGCGAAATGAGGATATTCACGCCGTAATGCTTGCACGCCGTCTCCAGGCGTGCGGCAAGGTTCACCGTGTCGCCGATTACGGTGTAGCCCTTCAGCCGCTCCGATCCGACGTTGCCGACAGTGACCTCTCCGGTGGAGATGCCGGTACGCATGTTGACGCGTGGCAGGTCCTGGCGCATGCCGATGATATTTGGAACGGTTCGCCGGAACTCCGTCAGACGCGCAAGCTGCTCGAGGGCGGCCTCGCAGGCGAGGCGCGCGTGATCGGCCGGATCGGTGAAGGGCGGGCCCCAGAACGCCATGACCGCATCGCCCATGTACTTGTCGATGATCCCTTGCTTTGCAATGATTGGCCCGGACATCTCGTCGAAATATTCGTTAAGGAAATTCACCGCCGCATCCGGCGTGATCCGTTCGCACAGTCCGGTGAATCCCTCGAGATCCGAAAAAAGCACGCTCATGGGCCGGCGCTCACCGACCATGGCGAAGCGGCTGTCTTCGATGAGGTTATTCACGATCCGCGGATCGACGTACCTGCCGAACGCGGCTTGAATCGCCTCCTTCTTTCTAAGGCTGCGAATCATCTCGCCCACACTCGATAGCTGGTTCGCCAGCGCTTCGAGGAGCCGGCGGTCGCTGTTGCTGAAGGGCCGCTTGTGCATGCGGTTGAGCAGCACCACCATGGCGTCGATGCCTTGCTCGATCTGGACCGGGCAGGCCAGAACCCGGTAGGCCATGTCGGTGAAGACGTTAGCCCTCCGCGCATCGTCGGGCCCGTTGAGCACGACGGTCTTCCTGGATGCCTGCAGGAAGCGGAACAGACCGCCGCGCGTCTCGACCAGAAGCAGATCGAGATCGTCAGGTTCCTTGCTCAGGCAAGTCGCGTGCACGCACAGCTTGTCCGCCGACCGCACGAACACCGCTATGTCGGCACTCATGTGCTCCGCCGTCGACTGCAGCAGCGTGTGCAGATGATCCTCGTCCTCCCACGCCCGTGCCGTCAGGTGCGCGTCCGCCGAGAAGACCATGTGCAGTTCCTCGTAGCACTCGCCCAGCTCTTCCGCCATCCGATCAAGCTCGAATTTCGACGCGGCCTCGCCGGCGACGCCGGCAGCCACGTCCTCGAGCACGCCGACCATGCCCTCGAGCGCCGGCGGCGCGGCGCCTGCCGCGCCGCCATCGGCAACCAGCGCGACCCAGCCCGCGAGCCCCGCGCCGAAGACGTGCAGCGGCCTATACAAAAGCATATTCCCGGCGTCGAGTTCGAGACGGCACACTCGCGCGCCGTCCTTGCGCGGCGCCTCGAGTAGGCGGCGCGCGAGTTCGCCGTCGGCTGGACTCCTCTCCCCCCACACGGGTTTGCCGCTCGCGTCGAAAACCTTGATCGGGCAGTTCCCGCCCGCCGTGCGCTCGACCCAGCGCTGGTATCTTTGGAAATCGATCCCGCCGAGCAGACCCTCAGGCATCGGGCACGTCGCCCTCGGCGGGGCGGTCCGCGAAGTACTCTGCGAGCATGGAGACTATGTGTCGCATGCTGACTGGTTTTTCCATGAAGATCGTGTCGCGCATCTCGCCCGACCAATCGCGGTGGTCGCGCTCGGTCATCGAGGTCATGACGATGATCCAGAACCTGCGCTGGGGCAATTGCCGCTCCAGCTCCAGGCACAGTTCCTTCCCGCCCATGCGCGGCATGTTGATGTCGGTTATCAGCGCGTCCGGCGCCTGCCGCAGGATGGACTCCAGCGCCTCCTTTCCGTCGCAAACCACCTCGACCGCGTAGCCCTCGCGCCGCAGGAACAGCTCGATCACCCGCGTCATATGGGCCTCGTCATCCGCCACCAGAACGCGCTTCGGGTTCACGGCTTGACCTAGTCCTCGAGTTGTTGTGTCTGTCCGTGGAACTCTATCGTGAATTCGGATCCCTTGCCGGGTTCGCTGCTGAGGGAAATCGTTCCGTGGTGCAATTCCACGATCTGCTTCGCCAGGAACAGGCCGAGACCATGCCCACTGCGGGCGCTGACCTCCTTGTCGCCGGAACGATAGTATTTGTCGAACACCCTCGCACAATCCGCGGCCGAGATGCCGATGCCCTCGTCGCGCACGCTGATTTTCGTCTGCAAGTCGTCCAAATTTTCCGCGCTGAGGATCACGCGGCCGCCCACATTGCTGTACTTGATCGCGTTGCTGATCAGGTTGACGAGGGCGATGCGGAACAGGTCCTTGTCCAGCCGGGCGGAGCCGAGGTCGGGTGCAAGCTTCAGCTCGAAGGAGACGCCCTTGGTCGCGGCGATCTTGCCCATGCTGTCGGCCGCATCGCGCAGCAGGTCTGGTATCCGCACGCGCTGGCGGCGCAGCGGCAGGGTGCCGGCCTCCAACTTGGAAATATTCAGAAGATTATCGATTAGCGCGGCCGCGCGCTCGGTTTCGTCGTGAATGACGTTGACCGCATTCACCCGGTCGCGTTCTTCGAGCGCGGCGTAATCGAGCAGCAGTTCGCTGTACCCCGCAATGTTGCTTAGCGGTCCCTTCAGTTCGTGCGCGACCTGGGCGACAAATTCCGCACCCGCGTGCCTGGCGCTATATTCGTCGCTGATTTCGCGGAATACGACCAGCACGCCCAGGACGATCGTATGCTCCCGCGGCGAAAACAGGGGATAGGTAGACACCGATATCCTGCGGTCGGGGTGCTCCTCCGGAGAATACTCGATGCTGTTGGTATCGTCGAGCGGGTCGGTCTGATTGCTCAGGCGCATCAGCAGCGCCAGCACTTCCTTGTTTTTGCACCACTGCTGCGGCGGCACACCGATCACCTCCTCGCGGTCCACGCCCAGCAAAGGCTCGATCTTGGGGTTGGCGTAGGTCGGCACCGCCGACGCGTCAAGGACCAGCACCGCCTCGGGAATGGCATCCAGTACGGCACTCGCCTTTTCCTGTTTATATGCGAGCAGGCGGCTCGACGTCTGCGCTGCGAGGTATTGCTGATCCAACTCGCGCGTCCTTGTCTCCACCATATGCAAGAACTGGTCCAAGCGTCGAACCAGGTCGCGATTATCCAGCCCGGGCCCGAGGCCCGCTTCCCCGGCACCATAGGACTTTCCTATCTCATCCAGCCGCTGTCCAAGCTGGGTAATCGGTCGGGTCTGCTGCCTGATCATGAAAATGCACAAGCCGGTCAGGAGAAAAATCGGCAGCGCCATCAGGGCGATATACGAGATATTGGCAAAGGGCAGAAACCTGGGCGAATCGTAGTAGCCGACCCTGACGAAGCCTTCCAGTTCGCCGTGCGTCAAGACCGGGCCATAAAATTCCCGTATCTTGCGTCCATCGCCGGGAGATATCAGCAAACGTTCACCGAACCAGGAGGCAGGTTCCGTCGGCATGGTCGCCGGCGGTACGATGGCGCCCGGGGAAGCGACTTCGAAAACCTTCTCGCCCGATTTCGTCACGACCGCCCCGTAGGCGAAGGCGTCGCTGCTTTCAATCCCGGTGAGCGCGGCGAACAGACTGGTCGTTCGGGATGCGGTTGCAAGCCGCGGCATTTCGACCAGAGACAGCGCCCGGACCATCGCGACCCCGTGATTTCTGATGGTGTCGCGGTACACCCTGACCTGATGCCAGTAGAGCAGCCCGACGATCAAGCCGGCGACGAGCACGCTGGCAGCCAGCATGATCGCACCGAAGCGGTTATTGCTCATATGCAGCAATGTGCAGCAGCTGTCTGTTCGGATGAGTTGAGCACGGCGCCCGGGGGTGCGTCCTGAATGACGCGCTCATGATGGCAAAGCCACCGCGTTTGCGGGCAGCATCGCAGGCGACGCCATGAAGATAAGTACCTATTCTTCTTCCCCTTTTCTTCCCCCGCAGTAATGTACCGCAAATGTCCGGCCGTGACGAGTGCAAGTCCATTGCTGTCCATTGCATGCATGAGGCTGAGCGGTATGCCGTATTTCCAACCGGGCATGCATCTGAAGCATGACTTTTGGGCCGATCATCGCCCCCACGGTAATCAATATGAATGAAACCCGGCTCAAAACGGTGGCGCCCTTTGCGCGACTTTCTCCAGGGCACACACGAAGTCCAACTTCAGCGCATCAGCAACGACACCGAGCGCTACGGTTTCGTCGTCGCGGTGCTCGATCGCTTCTATCGCAGACCTGGTCGGGGACGCAAAGGCACGGTGCTGCGCTTTGTAGCGCTACTAACCCGGGTTCGAGCCTCTGGAGCGTGCGAATTTTTGCAGGTGCTGCACATCTGCCTGAAGGAATTTTCTCGGATTCTTTGCCACTCCTTTGTAGCGAACCTCGAAATGCAAATGCGGACCGGTCGCGTGTCCGGTTTGACCTACAGCGGCGATAATCTGGCCGCGCCGGACTACCTCGCCCTCTTTCACGTCCAATCTGGAGCAATGAGCGTAACGCGTGACGATGCCGTCACCGTGATCGATTTCGACGAGATTTCCGAAATCGTGGTGAAATCCGGCGAAAGTAACAATTCCACCTCCCGCGGCCATGACCGGCGTGCCCACGTCCGCGGCCAAATCCACGCCCTCGTGCCTTTCCTGGTGGCCGGTGAACGGGTCGGTGCGCAACCCGAATCCGGAGCTGATCCACGCGTTCCGGACGGGGAGTATCGTGGGCAATAGCTCTTCTCTGGCGGCGAAATTGACTACTCTGGCGTCGAGGACATCGAGATAATCCGCATGGGTTCTGACCTGTACGGCCAGTTGGTCGAGCAGTTGTTCGACATTGTCCATAGACAACCAGCCGGTCGAAGCGGTCGGAGCGAGGCCGCCCTGGCCAGGCTGAGTTTCAAAGCGGAATTTACGCGGGTTGATGCCGGCAAGAACGGCAACGTTCTTAGCGCGGACGTCAAGTACGGTGACCTGGGCCTGTAGATGCCCGATTTTCGTCGCCATGGATTCGAGCTTTGCGCTCGGCAACCGCACAAGGGGGTGGGGATGCCCCGCGGACCACGACACCGGTGCGTCCTGCACCGCAGCGTCACCGCCTCCCGTAACTTGCTGTAAAGCAATGAGCGCGAGCGCCGTCGCAGCAAAGAGCACAAACAGCGCGGCGCTCACGGCGCCGAAAGCCAGTTGTCCTGGGGAAAGGACCACCGGTTTTCCCTTTCCCAGGCTGGTCGATATCAGGATTAATTGCATGCCGTGTCGTTTTTCTCTTGCCCCGTCAGCGCCAGCGCGGCGCGGGTGTATTAGTTAGATGCGTATTGTGGTCGGCCTCCAAAGCCGCAAGCTACATGCGAGCTATACTGCCATTTTCCCTCAATGACCTGCGCCAATTCAAGCACTTAGCCTTGAATTGGCGTCCCCAAGGGGATTCGAACCCCTGTACTCACCGTGAAAGGGTGATGTCCTAGGCCTCTAGACGATGGGGACTAAAGGGCTTGGTGATAACCAGATGGGCCTGGTCGGTTTGGTGGAGGTAAGCGGGATCGAACCGCTGACCTCTTGCATGCCATGCAAGCGCTCTCCCAGCTGAGCTATACCCCCA
>CAZRMO010000046.1:0-29329 GCA_964601155.1 uncultured Enterobacteriaceae bacterium | reverse complement strand
TTATTCGGATTGATCAGGTACTTCGCCCCCGTCGCGCGCTTGCCGTACACGGCGATCTCTTCCAGCTTGAGTGCTTCCGCAAGCGAAATTTCTTTGGTGTAGTGGCTGGCAAAAGTGGTCTTGAGTTCGGCGACCACGCGCTCTCTGAGTTTCTGTGCACCGGCAGGGCCGATCCTTTGCATGAACGGCCACAGCAGCCAGCCGCCCACGCCCCAGGCCATGCCGAAGCCGCGGTTGATGATGGTCGGGCCGGTGTCCAGGCCGCCGTAGATGTAGACCTGCTTATGGGTGGCGGACCCGTAGCGGCTGTACACCTTGGCTGTTCTGTTGATCGCGGCTTCCATGCAGCTGAGGATCTGCCCGGCCAGCTTGCCGCCGCCGATGGCGTCGAAGGCCAGCGTCGCTCCGGTGGCGGCGAGCGCCTCGGTGAGGTCCTGCATGAAGGTCGGGGCGCTGGAGTCGCAGACATAGCTCGCGCCCAGCGACTTGAGCAGATCCGCCTGCTGCTGCGAGCGCACGATGTTCACCAGGCTGACGCCGTCGGCCATGCATATTTTGTTGAGCATCTGGCCCAGGTTGGACGCCGCCGCGGTGTGCACCAAAGCCTTGTGGTCTTCGAGCCGCATGGTTTCCACCATGCCCTGCGCAGTGAGCGGGTTGACGAAGCAGGAGGCGCCCTCGGCCGCGGTCGTGCCCTCAGGCAGCGCGAGACATTGCTTGGCCTTCATGCTGCGGTACTGGGCGTACATGGCGCCGCCGACGATGGCCACCATCTTTCCGAGCAGCGCTTGCGCTTCGTCGGACGCGCCGGCGTCCACAACCACGCCCGCCCCCTCGTTGCCGACGGGCATGGATTGGTCAAGGCGGCCGGCCATCCCCTTCATCAGGGCATCGGGAACGCTCGCCGTAATCACCGGTAGCGCGGCCGTGCCGGACTGCCGCGCCCCGCTCATATCGGCCGCGCCAAAGAGCAGCCCCAGATCGGAGGGGTTGATCGGGGCGCCTTCGACGCGGACAACGACCTCGTCGGCTTGCGGGACTGGCATCGGGACACTGACCAGCGAAAGCTCCAGCTCGCCGCTTTTTTTGACTAAGGAACGAAGTTCAAGCCCCGTTTTTTCCGTAGCAGAATTCATGTTCACTTTCTCCTTTCTTGTGCAATGCGGTTTTCCAGCAACAGTCCGATTTGGCGACTGCGCGCGACGATCGCTCCACTGGAGTCCCACAACGCTCCAGTTTCTATCATACGGCCGTTGTGAAGGTCGTCGCATTCGAACCTCGCTCGCAGCCAGCCGGGTTTCGGCGCCCGCCGAATGTGGATGGTCAGCTCGACCGTCGGTACCCAGCCGGTGTTTCCGACGAGCGCCGTGAGCGATGGCGGGAACGAATCCATAAACAGCGGCAACGATAAGGTCGTCGGGTCGCCGCCATCGGAGAACCGGATCCAACCCTCGACCACCGCGCGCTCCCCGGCTTCAACGCAATCGGGATGCAGGACGCAATCGACGCGGGACAGCAATGGCAGCTCTACGCCTTGCTTCAGCCTGCCGCGTTCAATGCAATCGCCGACTGCCGGCAACTCGGGCGGCATTGGTCCTATCTCGGGACCGATACCGACCTCTGCTTCGACGTCGCCAAACGCGGCGATAACGACCAGGCGATCCTTGCCGTCCTGGGATAGCGTTCCACGCGCCGTGGCCATCGTCCGGCCCGATCGGATCAATGAGGTTTCGATGCGGCCGACGCCGCCACCTTGAACGGGACGGAGATAGTGCGTCGTCACCGAAATCGGATCTGGTTGACCAGTCAGCTCCCTCAGCGCCCGAAGTACGGGGGACATCGCGTACCCGCCGTTGCTGTTGGTTCCGATATTCCAGTTGGCGGAAAGCTGGGTTTCCCAAACGCCTTCGTCAACGCGGGTAATCGATGTTTCTACGTCAAACAATGCCACCGGGTAAGCTCTCCAAGACAATCCAATAGCCGTCGCAATTGGCGGGTACGAATAATATACGAGTATACGCAGGCGACTCTGGCGATGACACGGGCGCGGCCATGGTATGGGCCGCCACGGCGCAGCACTTCATCGGCGGTGAATCGCAGCTCGCCCACCGGCAGCCGCAGGTATGGTATTTTTCGTTAGCTATGGAACGTTGCCGGTATTTTGTTTCCGTCGACGCCTCGTTGTCCTCAAAAAGGAATTGGTCATGATCAGGTTTCTCTCGTTTGCATCCGCGCTACTCTTCGTAGCGGCGATTCTTTCCGGGTGTGCTACCCAGCATTTCTATTTCGGTACCAGGGTAGATCAATCGGCAATTAAATTTATCACCAAGGGTGTAACAACCAGGAAGACCGTCGAGGCTCGGCTCGGTAAGCCCGACTCAGTGACCCCGATGGGCGACGGGAAACAGCTCGCGAATTACACGTACAGCGATACACAGGCGCCGGGTGTCTTTTTTGATCCGGCCAAGGTCAAAACAACACAGAGTTTCTTCCAGGTGGTCTACTCGACAAACGGGATCGTGCTGGACTACGTGCTCAATGGTTCTTCATCCAATTCGTGACGCCTTGGGGTGGGCGCCAAGAGGTAAAGAACCAAAGGCGGCAGAGACGAACCGCTGGAGAGCTGCATCGCAGTCTCTCATAAGTAGTCGGGTTGCGCCGCTTCGCTGGAAATTTCTCGCCGACCGGACTAATCTAAGAGAAGCCGCATCCGCGGTTTCAACAAGGAGGGTTGCCATGACCATCCAACGCCTGCCCACGGTCCGGGAATTCATGGACAAGTACGTGGAAACCTTATCGCCTGAGATCGACATCTGGGACGCCGTGGACTTCCTGCTGGAGAAGCGGGTCACCGGTGCGCTCGTCGCCGACAGCAAGGGCAAGCTCGTAGGCATTCTGACCGAGTCCGATTGCCTCAAACTGCTCACGCTGGGCGGCCCCGATCACGATACGCCGAAGGGGAAAGTAAAGGATTTCATGACTTCGGCGGTGGAATCCATACCGCCGACCATGGATATCTATTACGTCGCCGGGCTGTTCCTGACCAAGAATTTTCGCCGCCTGCCGGTGGTGGAAGACGGGCGCATCGTGGGGGCCGTCACGCAGTTTGATATCTTGCGCGCCGTGCAGCGCGGTCTCGCGGGGCTGACGAACCGCTCATCCGGGGCCAAACACCTGGCAGGCGTGGCCTAGGCCTCGGGGGCCGTTGCGGAATTGGCGCAGCGGCCCGCGGGATGCGTGGCAGGATTTATCCCGTCTTGAGGGGAGGGTCCGCAAGCGCTATTTGCGTTTCGCGGCCGCTTTCTTGGCGGGCTTGCGCTTGGGTTTGGCCGGTGACTTGGGCGCTTTCCGGCCAGCCTTACCCGCGGTCTTCTTCGCTTTCTTTTTCGCGAGGGGATGGGCATGCAGTATTCCCGCGGCTATCTTGAATATGTCGGTCTCGGTGATGATGCCGACGAGTGCCTTGCGCCGGTTCAGCACGGGCAGGCTGCCGATATGGTTGACCACCAGCAGCTTTGCGGCCTGTTTCAACTGGGCGTCTGCCGCAACGCAGACCGGAGGGCCGCGCAGGATGTCGGCCACGGCAACCTCGGCCGAGCCGAAGTTCGCCGCGGCGAGCAGCAGGTCGCGTTCGGCGACGATGCCGACCACGCGCTCGCCTTCGACTACCGGCAAATGGTGGATACCGCGGCTGTGCATGTAATCGAACGCGCGGTGGAACTCGGTCTCCGGCGTGATCGTAAGCACTGGCCAGCTCATGTACTGGTCAACCCTCATTCTGGTCCTCTTGGTCCTGGTTCAAATTTGATGGGCACCACCTGAAACACTCGCGGATGCGGGGCGTGAGGCCTGCAGCTGAGCCATTCTATACCGGTTGACGCGAGGCGGCAGATAAGCAGCGAGACCGCACCCAGGGGAATGGAATAGACCAGCCCCTTCACCGAGAAGCGTACAAGGTCGGTGGGAATCGAGTGCAGGTGAATGCCATCGAGCGCCGGGCAGGTGATTCCAATATGCATGCCGCCTGCGCAACCCGCTGCGACCCTATTCCTGGTGCTTCATCGCCGCTGCCGCCAGGGCGGTACGCGCTGCCATGACAAAGGATTCGGTCAGCGTGGGATGAGGGTGAATCGCCCCCGCAATGGCCTCCAGCGGCAGCCCGGCCCTTACCAGCAGCGCCGCCTCGCCCATCAGATCCGCCGCCCCTGCGACCAGTGCGTGAACACCGACCACTTTCCGGCTGCTTTTGTCGTAGACGATCTTGAGCAAGCCGTTGTCATCGCCGCCAATCTGGGCGCGGGCGTCGCGGGCGAAATCGTAACGGGCCACCGCCACGTCCATCCCGGCGGCGCCAGCCTGGGCTTCGGTCAGGCCCGCGATGCCCAGTTCCGGCGTACTGAAGATGGTTGCGCTGTTATGCCGCGTTTGTGGAAATTGCGTGGGAAGGCCGAGCAGGTGCCGCGCCAATGCCAGACCCTGGGCGGTGGCCCAGTGGGCGAACATCGGCTGACCGAGCACATCACCGACGGCATAGATACCGGGTTCGGCGGTCTGCAGCGTAGCGTCCACCTCGATGCCGTGCGAGCCCGACTTCGCCTTGGTGTTCTCCAGCCCCAGACCTTCCACACGCGGGTGCCGGCCGGCGGCGGCCAGCACTGTTGTCGCAATAAGCTGAGAAGAACCCGCTTCGCTCGCATATTCCACGAGTACGCCCTGGCCACTTTGACGAATGCGCTTGACCTGGCATTTGAGGTGCAAATCGATCCCCTGCTCGATCAGATGCTGTTCCAGGACCCGTGCCAGTTCTTCATCCACGCCGCCGAGAATGTGGGGCGCCAGTTCCATCAGCGTGACTTTCGCCCCCAGAGCGTGATAAATCTGCGCCAGTTCAACGCCGATAGGCCCGCCCCCGATCACCACCAGCTGCTCGGGCAGGAAGTCGATATCGAGGATGCTGTCGCTACTGTAGACTTGGGGCAGATCGGCACCGGGCACCGGCAGGGCATTCGGCGCAGAGCCGGTAGCCAGGATGCACTGCTCGAAGCTTATCTCGACGCCATTGCCCTCGGGCGGCTGGATGAAGGCCCCGCGGGGACCGCGCAACTGGGCGCGGCCAAATAGCAGCTGCAGATTGCTGAGTTGACTCGTCTGTTGGAGCGCCGCCTTACTGCGCCGCTGCAGTATCGCCCGCTTGCGCGCCTGCACCTGTCGCCAGTCGAGCTGCACCGGCTCGCTCGGAAGATGGATGCCAAACTCGACTGCCCTGCCGATTTCGCGCAGCCGCTGCGCCGTCTCACGAAAAATCTTCGAAGGAATACAGCCTTCGAACAGGCAGGTTCCGCCCAGGCCCGCGCCCGCCTCCACCAGCAAGACTTTTTTCCCCATCTGCGCCAACGCCATCGCGGCCGGTGTGCCGCCCGGGCCACCGCCTACAATAAGCACGTCGTAATGTTTGTCCATGGCAAATCCTTCTATGGCCCCAAAGGGGGCGACTGGTAAGCTATCACGCGCTTCGTGCAGCGCTTTGACATCCGTCAACCCGCAAAAGCACCGCCTGCCCTTCGCGCTGCGATAGCGCAAATTTGCGCTATGTGCGGTATCGCACAGACGGGGGCTTGTCGCAGGAGAATTATCCATACGGGTGCTCATTTTCTGTCTGCCAATGATCACCTGAAGTGCCGGCCTCGATGGGGCGATCCCGTTGTTAGGCCATTCACGGGCGCTCTCCTTTTCTCCTTTGGGGGCGCTTGAAGTACTGGCTCGGTAGCGGCAACTCCGCTACCGAGCCCCTTTTTGCTGAACAGCTTGGTTTCGCCGCCACGAGCTTTGCGGTCGCACCGGTCAACGGTCAAGGCCGGCTCGATGGGGCAAGACGCCTGACGCGCGGAGGCACTCATGGGGCAATTTCACGACACATACGTGAATCGCAGTCAACGAGTCAGGTCAGACAAGCCTCAGGCAAAGCCTGTTTGGCGGTTCTATTCAGACTCGGGCCATCGTTGGAGATGGCAGCGGCTGGCTTGTGACGGGACGGTGGTTGAATATTCGAAGTCTGCTTATGCGCAATATGAAAGTTGTTTGGCCAATGCACGTGAACGGGGCTATGTGTATTTGCCCTCGTTGACGACTAAGAAGGAAAAAAGGGCCCCGAAAGCAAGGCGCTTATACATACGGCTTACGACGAATCGCCAGAAGCTCGTTTCTGAAACCGTAGTCGAGGACATGGAGCAGCGGGAAGACACACCGGAAGGTAATGCTCTGGCGGAGAATCCCGGCGAGTTCTTTTCTCTTGAGTCACGCATCGGCGGGACTGCGGCGGGATGATGGGTTGCCGCGGCGCAATGACGCCTCCCCCGCGACCGGTAGAAAACGAGCACCCCCCGCTCGACATTACGAAGATCGACGATCCGAAAATCAGGGGCTTTCTTGCTGACCCAAACAATACTGAGGACATGGCAAAAGGCTATTTGCTGCTCGGCCTCGAAGCCGAGGCTGAATTGATGGGGAGTGCCGTTGGTGGCACCGGCCGCTGTAGGCTATAGAGCAGCCTGATCGCGCTGTGCCTTCAATCGGCGATGCTCAATGCGACGCCAACCATTCCCCGAGTTGGCGGTCGGCCGAGTGAATATGCACGACGAGCCAGTTCCACAGGTAAGCGACCAATCCCGCTGGATTTGCGTTCGATCCATGGCTTACTTTTCTGTAGTACAGCTCCAGCTCCTTCAGAAGTGAAGCGTGAAAGTTTGCGTGAAATTCTGCCTCTGGATACGCCGAACTGCGCATGAGCGCCTCCTCATATGCGAAATGCTCCCTGGCATAGTCGATAAGTGTCTGCAACGGCGCTGCCTGCAGTCGACGTTCCGAAGTGGAGAACAGGGGCTCGACTATCGCCTCGGCCAAGGCAAACAGTTCTTTATGTTCCTCGTCGATGCGCGTGTGCCCGACGGCGACGTCAGTCGTCCACTCGAAGTACCCCATAAGAAACGTTCCCTTGTGACGTGGCCGCCAAGGATATCTCTCGATTGATCTCGCGGCAAATCAAGACGTCCCTACCACCCCTCCGTCACTTGCGATGGTTTGGCCGACGACGTATTCACCTGCGCGCGAGCACAGGAAGATGGCCAGGCCGGCAATGTCCTGCGCGGTGCCGACGCGGCCGCTCGGGTTGCGCTTGGCCACCACGTCCCAGTCGACGCCTTCGGTCTTGCCGCCGAAGCCCACGCCGGTGCTGAGCATCCAGGTCGGATACGGCCCGGGCGCGATCGCATTGAACAGGATGTGTTCCTTGGTGAGGTGCGAGGCCATGAAGCGCGTGAGGTGGTGCACCGCGGCTTTGGAAGCGCCATAGGAAAAGGCGTCGAAAACCGACGATTTGAGGCCGTCGATCGAGCCGATGTTGATCACGCGTGCCGGGCTGGCGGCGCTCGCCGCCTGGCGCAGCAGCGGCAGGACTTTCTGCGTGAGAAAGAACACGCCCTTCACGTTGGTGTCCATCACCTTGTCCCAGCCGACTTCCGGGAAGGATTCAAGCGGCGCACCCCAGGACGCGCCGGCGTTGTTCACCAGTATGTCCAGCTTAGCTTCGCGCTCGGCCAGCCGCTTGGCCAGGCTTTCCACGCCCGCGATCTGCGACAGGTCCGCCGGCAACGCGATGCACTCTGCGCCATAAGCTTCGCCCAGGCGCTTCGCCGTCGCCTCGCAGGCTTCGACCTTTCTCGAGGAGATGTACACCTTGGCGCCATTGGCGAGAAAGCCTGCGGCGATCATCTCGCCGATGCCGCGCGACCCGCCGGTCACCAGCGCGGTCTTGCCTTTGATCGAAAACAGATTGTCAAATTGCTCTGCCATGAACTTGCTCCTCGATGGTTTGAAAATCACCCTAATTCAGACCGCAACAACATTGCACTTGCTGCGGATTATTGCACCGCGCACCGGCGCCCGCCTCCGGCCTCAGGCGACGGTCGCGCCGCCGTGGCGCCTCAGCCGATCTGCCGCCTCGGACACCATGCGCTCGACAATGAGCGCCGCCGGTTCGATTGCCTCGATCAGCCCGGCGGCTTCGCCGAACCAGACGGCGGTATTGTCGGGGTCGCCCTCGGCGAAGGCCTGTCGGTAGCGCGGCCCCTCTACGGCGACGTTCCGTTCGAGCTCGTCTTCGCGGCCGTGCCAGCGGTCGGTGAATGCATTGCGGCGGATGCGCGCGGTGAATCCGCGCGGCCAGGGGATCTGCCGCGCGATGTCGGCCACGCGCGTGCGCAGGGTGCCGTCGCCCTTTGTTTCGACGATCGCCTGGTGATGGCCTGGCTTCACCAGGGCCTCTTTCGCCGCCCACAGGCGCGTGCCGACCAGCACGCCGTCCGCACCGAGCACGAGCGCAGCAGCCAGGCCGCGCCCGTCGGCGATGCCGCCCGCGGCGAGCAGCAGTGTGTCTGGGGCATGCCGTGTGAGGAAATCCGCGGCTTCCGGGACGAAGGTCAGCGTGCCGCGCAAGGCGCCGTGCCCGCCGGCCTCGGCACCTTGGGCGACGACGACGTCGGCGCGGACGTCGAGCGCGTCTTCAATGTGCTCCATGTTCTGGCACTGGCAGATCAGCTTCGCGCCGGCGCCGCGGATCTCGTCCACGAACGGGCGCGGATCGCCGAAGGACAGCATCACGGCGGCCGGCCGGTGTTTCAGCGCGTCGGTGAGCAGCGACGCAGATTTGCGCAGTGACCAGGTGATGAAGCCGATGCCGACCCGTTCTTTGCCGGCAGCAGCGAATTGCTCCTCGATCCAGGCCGGGTCGCCGTATCCGCCGCCGATCAGCCCCAGGCCGCCGGCGCGGCTGACGGCTGCCGCGAGCGCGCCGCCGCCGGCGAACGCCATCGGCGCGGAAACGATCGGATGTTTGACATCCAGGCTGCGGGTGAGTCGGTTCGAGAGTGCCGCCATTGCTCATTCCTCTTGCTTAGGCAAACTGTTTGAAATGTCATTCCGAGGGCGACGCCCGAGGAATCTGCTTCTTGTCTAAGCGAAAAGCAGATCGTTCCTCCAAGGGGACTTTCCCTTCGAGCGGGATCGAGACCTTCGGGGCGTCGCCTTGCTCGGGATGACCTCAATAGAGATAGTCATTTTGCAGCGGGTTCTGCTCAGTACCCGCCCATCGCTGCCACGCGGTCGGCGTGAAAGCCGGCATCGCCCAGCAGTTCCTGCAGCGTGCGCGCACGCTTCATGTACAGGCCCAAGTCGAATTCATCGGTCATGCCCATGCCGCCGTGCATCTGCACGCCCTCCTGCACCGCGCGCTTGGCCGTCGTGCAGGCGTGTGCCTTGGCCTGCGCCACGATCAGCCCCGCCTTTGCCGGGTCTGCGTCCATGGCCTGCAGCGCGCCGAGCACCAGCGCGCGCGTGAGCTCGATGTCGATGTACAGTTCGGCTGCTCGATGCTGCAGCGCCTGGAACTCTCCGATGGCGCGGTCGAACTGCCGGCGCTCCTTGAGGTAGGCGAGCGTCAGCTCGAACACGGCGTCGGCCAGCCCGAGCAGCTGCGCCGCAACCACCACGCGCCCGAGATCGAGCACCTCATCGAGCACTCCGTCGATCACCGCCCCGGCGGCGCCCGCCTCGCCCAGCACCGCGTCCGCCGCGACGCGCACGCCGTCGAAGCGCAGGCGCGCCGCGTTGTGCGCATCGACCATCAGCGTGCGTTCGATCTGCACCCCGGGGGCGCGGGGATCGACGAGCAGCAGCGTCAGTCCGCCCTGCGCAGTGCGCGCCGCGACGATGAATCGGTCAGCCACATGGCCGTCGAGCACGAAGGTCTTGGCGCCGTCCAGGCACCAGTTGCTGCCGTCGCGCACAGCCGTGGCCGCGATCGCGTCCGGCCGGTGCTTGCTCGTCTCGTCCACGGCAAAAGCAATCACGGTTTCGGCAGCGGCGATGGCGGGTAGGAGGGCGGCCTGCTGCGCCGCCGAGCCGACGCGCGCGAGCGTGCGGGCGGCGAGCACCGCCGTGGACAGAAACGGCGTGGGTGTGAGCGTGCGTCCGAGCGCCTCTGCGATGATGCCCGCCTCCACCGCGCCCAGGCCGAGGCCGCCGTGCGCCTCGGGCACGAGAATGGCGCTATAACCCTGCTCGGCGAATTGCTTCCACAGCTTGCGGTCGAAACCATCGGCGTCGCGGCTGTCGCGCAGCTTGCGCAAATGCGCCACCGGCGCGCGTTCGGAAAGGAAGGCCTTGACGCTGTCGCGCAGCATGCCCTGTTCTTCGTTCAATACGAGTGCCATTTTCTGTTTTCTCCGTCAGACGCCGGGCAGGCCGAGGATGCGCTTGGCCACCACGTTGAGTTGGATTTCGCTGGTGCCGCCTTCGATGGAGTTGCCCTTGGTGCGCAGCCAGGTGCGCGCCACGCTGCCGTCATGCGAGCGCTCGCCCTCCCACTCCAGGCCGTCGGCGCCCGCGGCCGAGACCATCAGCTCCCAGCGCCGCTTGTTCAGTTCCGCGCCGTAATACTTGAGCGCCGAGGACATGGCCGGATTGCCCTCGCCATGGCGCGCGCGGTCGCCCGTCGCCTGCATCAGCAGGCGGAACGCCGCCTCGTCGATTTCGAAGCGCGCGATCTGCGCGCGCAGCGTCGTCTCGCGCAAGCGGCCGTGCTCGTCCAGTCCGACTGCGTCGGCGGCGAACTGCCCCAGCGGCTTGACGGCGCCGCGATCGCCTATCCCGCCTATCATTTCGCGCTCGTGCGTGAGCAGGTATTTGGCTATGGTCCAGCCGGCGTTGAGCTCGCCGACCACATTTCGCCGCGGCACTTTCACGTTGTCGAAGAAAGTTTCGCAGAACGGCGACTTGCCAGAGATCAGCACGATCGGCCGCGTCGATACGCCGGGCGATTCCATGTCGAACAGCACGAAGCTGATGCCGGTGTGCTTCTTCGCGGTGCTGGTGCGCACCAGGCAGAAAATCCAGTCGGCCTCGTCGGCATAGGAAGTCCATATCTTCTGGCCGTTGATGATGAGGTGGTCGTCGTGCACCTCGGCCTTGGTCGCGAGCGAGGCGAGATCGGAGCCGGCGTTGGGCTCCGAATAGCCCTGGCACCAGCGGATTTCGCCGCGCGCTATCTTGGGCAGATGCTCGAGCTTCTGTTCCTCGCTGCCGTGCGCGAGCAGGGCCGGCCCGAGCATCCAGATGCCGAAGCTGACGAGGGGCGGGCGGCAGCCGAGGTCGCGCATTTGCGCGGCCAGCACCGCGGCTTCTTCCTTGGACAGGCCACCGCCGCCATAGACCTTGGGCCAGGTCGGCACGGTCCAGCCGCGCTCGCCCATGATCTGCATCCAGCGGCGTTGCGCTTCGGACTGGAATTTGAAATGCCGCCCGCCCCAGCAGGCGTCGCTTTCGCTGCTGACGGGCTGGCGCATCTCTGGCGGACAATTGGCCTCCAGCCAGGCGCGCGTATCGCGCCGGAAGGATTCAAGATCGGACATAGTTGGCTCCCTGAAATGAATTGTCTATGAAACGGTAACCTTTACGCCGCCCAGCGCGATAGCCCCGTCCTGCACCGGATAACCGCGCGCTGCGGCCGCAGCCAGCACCGCGGCGCGATCGCGCACCTGCAATTCGAGGCGCGCGAACACAGGCGGCCGGTCGGGCGCGGCGGCTTTTGAAAATCGAATGTCGCCGCCATCGAGCGCGATGCGATAGCGGCCTTGCGCAACCGCCGCGGGCCGCTGCATCAGCGCGGCCCAGCGCGCGCTGAACGCCTCCGGGTCGGGGGCTTCGATGTCGACCGCGGCGAGGCGCAGCGTGATGTCGGTCGATGCCGCCGCTTGCCAGTTCGGGCCGGCGGGGTGATAAGGTCCGTTCAGGCTGTCGCCGCCGAGCGTGTGGTTGAATTCGATCATCGTCGCGCCGGTGTCGCGCGGGTGCAGTTGCACCCCGAGGTAGTCTTCGTGGCGGATCAGGTTGGCGACCCTGATGCCCATCTGCTCGGCGTGCAGGCGCCGGCGCTCGGCGTCGTCGCAGTCGAGGATCAGCATGTAGCCGCCCTGTCCGCGCTGCCGTTCGAGGAAGCGGCCGGCGGCGGTGCCCTCGCGGGTCGGCGCGACGATTTCGATGAAGCTGTCGCCGACCGGGAACAGCGCGTTTTCCAGTCCATAGCGCGCGACATTCGGGTCGCGATGGCAGACCTTCAGTCCGAATATCGCTGCAATGTCGCTGACCACGGGTTCCAGTGTCGGGGCGACCAGACATACTTGTCGCAAACGCAGATAGGCCATCCCAAATATCCAAGCCGAAGTTGTTGCAAAGTGGCAACGAGGAGAATTGCCTTTCCGAGCGTAGCGAGGAATCTGCTGTTAAGTCAAACAAAAAAGCGGATCCCCCGGCCAGAGCCTGCCCCGAGCGCAGCCTGGGAGGGCTCGGAATGACACGCTATTTTGCTACAGCTTCCAAACCCGGACGAAGCGTGCGGTCGATGGAGGCGGGCGCGGGTTTTCTGCGCTGTGCGTTGTGCGGAGCGCGCCGATGCCGATATCATGCGGCCTCGAACTATAAGAACAAGGGAGGAACCGATCATGCTGCACCCCTCGCACCACGCCCGCACCCAGCCGGACAAGGTCGTCTATCTGATGGCGGGCTCGGGCAGGACGCTCAGCTATCGCGAGCTCGACGACGCTTCGAACCGGGGCGCGCAGCTCTTGCGCTCGCTCGGCCTTAAGGCGGGCGATCACATGGCGCTGCTGTTCGAGAATTCGCTGCGCTTCCTTGAGATCTGCTGGGCCGCGCAGCGCAGCGGGATCTACTACACGGCCATCAGCACCTATCTCGTTCCGGACGAGATTGCCTACATCGTCGGCAATTGCGGCGCGAAGGTATTCGTCGTGTCCGATGCGCTCAAGCCGCTCGCCGAAAAGCTCGCGCCGCTGCTGCCGCCGCACGCTGCGCGCTACATGGGCGGCGCGGCGGGGCCGGGGTGGAATTCCTGGGATGCCGCACTCGCGGCGCAGCCGGCGACGCCGATCGCCGATGAGATCGTCGGCTACGACATGCTCTATTCCTCGGGCACGACCGGCCGACCCAAGGGCGTCAAGCCGCAGTTCAAGAACGAGCCGCTGGGGACGCTGTCGCCGCTGCTGCAGCTGCTGGTGCAGAAGATGTGCGGCGTGAACGAGTCTAGCGTCTATCTGTCGCCGGCGCCGCTGTACCACGCCGCGCCGCTGCGCTTCAACATGATGGTCGGGGCGCTCGGCGGCACCTCGGTGATCATGGAGAAGTTCGACCCCGAGGAATACCTGCGCCTGGTGCAGGAGCACCGCTGCACGCAGACGCAGCTGGTGCCGACCATGTTCGTGCGCATGCTCAAGCTCCCGGATGACGTGCGCGCCAGATACGACGTCTCGTCGCTGCAGGCGGCGGTGCATGCCGCCGCGCCCTGCCCGGTCGAGGTGAAGCAGAAGATGATCGACTGGTGGGGGCCGATACTCATCGAGTATTACGCTGGCACCGAGGCCAACGGCGTCACCATCGCCAATGGCGCAGAGTGGCTCGCGCACCGCGGCACGGTCGGCCGCTCGCTCGTCGGCGCGATCCACATCGTCGGCGAGGACGGGGAGGAATGTCCCACGGGGAAGATCGGCCAGATCTATTTTTCCGGCGGCCCGGAGTTCGTTTATCACAACGACCCGAACAAGACCAAGGGCGCGTACAACGACAAAGGCTGGTCCAGCCTCGGCGACGTCGGCTACCTCGACGCCGAGGGCTACCTCTACCTCACCGACCGCAGGGCCTACATGATCATCTCCGGCGGCGTGAACGTCTACCCGCAGGAGGCGGAGAACGTGCTCGTCAACCACCCCGCGGTCGCCGATGTTGCCGTCATCGGCGCGCCCAACGAGGAGATGGGCGAGGAGGTGAAAGCGGTGGTGCAGCCTGCATCGGGCTTTGCGCCGGGGCCGGCACTCGCCGAGGAACTGATCGCCCATTGCAGAACGAAGCTGTCGGCGATCAAATGCCCGAGGAGCATCGACTTCAGATCCGAACTGCCGCGCACGCCGACGGGCAAACTGCTGAAGCGCCTGCTGCGGGAGGAGTATTGGCCGAAGAAGGGCTGAAGATCATCGGGCCGATTCATGCAGAGATCGATACATGCTAGATTGTTTGGTGGCCGGCTTCGTAGTCGAAGTTTAGTGATTCGTTGTTTATCAGGGACGCTGCAATGACCACAGATGTAGACGTGCTGATCATCGGCGCCGGCGCTTCGGGCGCGGCGTTCGCGTGGAGTATGGCCGACACGCGCATGCGCATCCTCTGCCTGGAGCAGGGCGACTGGATGAATCCGGCCGAGTACCCGAGCACTCGGCGCGACTGGGAAGTGCGCATGGAGCGCGAATTCTCCGCGAATCCGAACGTCCGCCGCCGACCGGAGGACTACCCGATCAACGACGCGGACTCTCCGATCGCGCCGCTCAATTTCAACGGCGTGGGCGGCAGCACGATCCTGTACGCGGCGCACTTTCCGCGCCTGCATCCCTCGGACTTTCGCGTCAGATCCCTGGACGGGGTTGCCGATGACTGGCCGATCGACTATGCGGCGCTCGAACCGTACTACGCGCTGAACGACCGGCAGATGGGCGTCGCCGGTTTGGCTGGCGATCCGGCCTATCCGCCGCACGCGCCGCCGCTGCCGCCGATCCCGATGGGGCGTGGCGCTGAAACGATCGCGCGCGGCTTCAACGCGCTCGGTTGGCACTGGTGGCCTTCCGATGTCGCGATCGCGACGCGCGACTACGAAGGTCGCGCTGCCTGCGTCAATCTCGGGCCCTGCAAGTCCGGCTGCGCGCAGGGCGCGAAGAGCAGTGCCGACGTCACCTACTGGCCGGTCGCCCGGCGCGCCGGTGTGCAGTTGCGCACGGGCTGCCGGGTGCGCGAGATTCTGGTCGACGACAAGGACATGGCCACGGGCGTGGTCTACTACGACGAGCACGGGGTCGAGCAACTGCAGCGCGCCGAGGTGGTCGTGCTCGCCTGCAACGGCATCGGTACGCCGCGGCTGCTGCTTAATTCCAAGTCCGCGCGCTTCCCCGAGGGTCTCGCGAATCGATCCGGGCTGGTCGGCAAGAACCTGATGCTGCATCCCTGGGGCGTGGTGCGCGGCGCATTCGACGCCCCGCTCGATTCGCAGCTTGGGCCGATGAGCTGCAGCATCTGGAGTCAGCAGTTCTATGAAACCGATCGCAGCCGCGGTTTCGTGCGCGGCTACAACATGCAAGTCATCCGCGGCTTCGGCCCGGTCGCGACCGCGCGCATGGGCGTCGCGCGCGGCGACATCCCCTGGGGGGAAGGCCACCACGAGGCGTTCGCGCGCCGCTTCGGCCGGTCGATGACCATCGGCATATGCTGCGAAGACCTGCCCGAGGAATGCAACACGGTGACGCTGGATCCGACGCTGACTGACTCGAACGGCATACCAGCGCCGAAAATCACCTATCGGATAAGCGAAAACTCCGAGCGCATGCTGCACCACGGTCTTGCGCGCGGCGCCGAAGTGATGAAGGCGGCGGGCGCCTGGGACGTCTACGGCGAGGGCCCGGTGCGGCAGACGGGCTGGCATCTGCTGGGCACGGCGCGCATGGGCGAGGACCCCGAGCGCTCGGTGGTCAACGGCTGGGGCCGCAGCCACGACGTGAAGAACCTGTTCATCATCGACGGCAGCGTGTTCGTCACCTCCGCCGGCGTCAATCCGACACCCACGATCCAGGCCGTGGCGCTGTATATCGCCGACGCGATGAAGCAGCGCCTCGCCAATCTTTTCGACTGAGGGGGAGATCGTGAGCAAAGATCAAAATGCCGCGTCCGACCCGGGAAGCATGCTGACGGCGGCGCAACTGGCGATCCTGGACGCGGTATTGAACCTGATCGTGCCGCCCAGCGCCGATGGCCGCATGCCCGGCGCCGCAGAGGTCGGCGTGCCGGCCTACCTGTGCGCCGAGGCCGCGGATGCCTTGCCCGTGCTGCGCTTGGAACTGGAGGAACTCGAGCAGCGCTCGCGTGAGCAGTTTGCGCTGGGGTTCGCGCAGATGGAGGAAGGCGAGCGGCGCAGCTTGGTCGAGAGCATGGGCGCGCAGGCGCCGTCATTTCTGAGCCGTCTGGCGATGGAAACACTCGCCTGCTACTACCAGCACGACCGCGTACTCGAGGGATTGGGCATGGAAGCGCGCCCGCCCTACCCGAAGGGCTACCAGGTCGTGCAGGGTGACTTGTCCTTGCTCGCGCCGGTGCGCGCGCGCGGAAAGATCTACCGCGACGTGACTTGAAGGCGGATCGATTGCATCCCTGAAACGTTCGCGGAATTGCGTGTCGATTTTAGTGCTGCCGGGGCAGCTGCGCGGATTCGGTCAGCGCAGTTGTTTGCGGTAAGCCGATCGCGGTCGACCGACGGAGCAGACTTGATGAAATTGAAATTACCACTTTATCAATTGGACGCTTTCACGACGCGCCTGTTCGGCGGAAACCCGGCCGCGGTGGTGCTGCTCGACGCATGGCTGCCGGACGGCGTGCTTGCGGCCATCGCCGCGGAAAACAATCTTGCCGAAACGGCGTTCGTCATTCCGCGAGCGGACGTCTCACCGCTGCGCTGGTTCACGCCGGCGATCGAAGTGGACCTCTGCGGTCATGCGACGCTGGCGGCGGCCGATGTGCTTTTCCGCTATCGGTTTCCGTCGCTGGGCCGGCTCGCCTTCAGCACGAAGAGCGGCGAACTCGCGGTGACGCGCGAGGGTGCGCTGCTGAAAATGGATTTTCCGGCCCGTCCCGGAAAGCCGGTCGCCGTGACGGATGCGCTGGCGGACGCGCTCGGCGCGCGGCCGCGCGAAGCGTATCTCGCGCGCGACCTGCTGGCGGTCTTCGACTCCGAGTCCGAGCTGCGTTCCCTGCGCCCGGATTTCGCGCGCATTGCGGCGCTCGATGCGTTCGCAGTCATCGTCTCCGCGCCCGGCGACACGGTGGACTTCGTGTCGCGCTTCTTCGCTCCCGGCGCCGGCGTTCCAGAGGATCCGGTCACCGGCTCCGCGCATTGCACGCTCGCACCCTACTGGGCCGCGCGTCTGGGGAAGAAACAACTGAGCGCGCAGCAGCTGTCCGCGCGCGGCGGCGATCTGCTGTGCGAGCTGCGCGGCGAGCGCGTGCTGATCGCAGGGCAGGTGGTCGAATACCTGCGCGGCGAGATCGAAACCGACGGGCCCGCTTGAAGCTGCGCAAGTACATTTCCTCCCCGCTCGCGGGTGCGGGCGCAACCACGGCCCATATCGCGCTGACGGGCATCAAACATCGCACCGGGATTCTGCCCGATCTCGGTCCCTAGGTAGACCTGTAGCGGCTGCTGTCATCCATGAGCTCGCCGTCCCCGCGCGGAGAAGCTTAGCGGCGGGGTATCGGGCAGCACGTTCGAGCCGGTAGCGTAAAGGCCGTGGACAAAGTGTGTCAGAATTGGCGTGAGTTGCGAGGCCTGTGCGGCTGTCGCCAGGCAGCGGGCGCAACAAATGACGCGATCGCATTCAATGAAGCAGCAAATTCGCTTTTGCAAGAGCTTCGACGGCACGCGACTCGCTTACGCTATGACGGGCGAGGGTCCGCCGCTTGTCAGGGCTCCGCATTGGCTGACCCATCTCGAGTACGAGCGGGAGAGCCCGATCTGGAAGCCGTGGATCGAATCGCTGTCGCGCACGCACACGCTGCTGCGCATGGACGAGCGCGGCTCCGGGCTCTCCGACCGCGATGTTACCGATTTCTCCTTCGAAGCATGGGTGCGCGATCTGGAGGCGGTGGTGGATGCCGCCGGGCTGGAGAGCTTCGCGCTATTCGGTCACTCCCAGGGAGGCGCAATCGCGGTGGAGTACGCCGTCCGCCATCCGTCGCGCGTCACGCACCTCATCATCCTGGGCGGCTACGCGCGGGGCTCGATGAAACGCGAACCCTCCGCGCAGCGCATCGACGAGCTCCAGGCGTTGCTGAAACTCGTCGAAGTCGGCTGGGGGCAGGACGACCCCTCGTACCGGCAGATGTTCTCGACCCAAATCATACCCGGTGCGACGCCGGAACAGACCAAGTCCCTGAGCGAGTTGCAGCGTGTGTCCGCGACGCCCGAATGCGCAGTACGCATCATCCGCAATATGTTTTCAATCGACGTGCGCGAGTCGGCGACGCGGCTGAAGTGTCCCACGCTGGTGCTACACGCTCGCGGCGACCGGCGGGCGCCGTTCGAGGAAGGGCGGCTCCTGGCGGGCCTTATTCCGGAGGCGCGGCTGGTGTCGCTCGAATCGGAAAACCATGTCCTGCTTTCCCAGGAGGCGGCGTTTCGGCAGTTCTTCGAGGAGATCGAGGCCTTTGTCCCTCGGCCGGCCGGCGCCGCGACGGGCGGGGCATTTCCGCAGCTCACCGCGCGGGAGGCAGAGGTGCTCGAACGCATCGCCCAGGGCCTGGACAACGCGCAGATAGCCGCGCATCTGGGAATCTCAGAGAAGACGGTGCGCAACAACATCACCCATATTTTCGACAAGCTGGCCGTCGAAAACCGCTCCCAGGCCATCGTTCTCGCCCGCAACAGCGGTTTGGGAAAAACCTAGAGCTAGGAAGTGATCACCCGGGACGCCAGTCCCGGGTTCCCGAGGCGATTTTCTCGCTATCCCGGGGCCACAGACTCATGCGCAGGAATCCGCGCAGGACCACCATGTGCTCACGGAAACCGGCACCCTGCCGGCCCGAACAGACCAGGAGAATCTCCATGAGCGCACAAGAATTGGTACTCGGAAAGAATGAACTCTCGGCCTTGGATGTCCCGCGCGGGACCGAGGTCCGCGTCCGCTCCGGCTGCGTATGGCTGACGCAGCACAAGGATGCGAACGACCACATCCTGAAGACCGGCGATGCCATGTCGCTTTCCGGAGCAGGAACCACGATAGTTACCGCGTTCGAACCGACGCTGCTCGATCTCTATCGCCAGGACCCCGTCGCGCTGCGCGAGCAGCTCACGCGCCGGGCCCACCGCGCGCGCAATGCGGAAATTGGCGCGTTCTTCGCCCGGCTGTTTACCTAAGCACGCGGCAATAGGAGACGGCCATGGGAATCGCCGCTTTCCTCTACGGGGCTTTCAGTTACATCGTCTTCCTCGCCAGCTTCCTCTATGCGATCGGCTTCGTCGGCAGCGCCATCGTGCCGAAGAAGCGCTCGACAAGAATATCGCTTCGCACATCGAAGCAGACACATAGCTAATTGTGTTAAAGCTGTTACGCAGGAAGCGGCTCGCTGAATGCGTCCACGCCGGACCCGCGCGACGATCTTGAGCGCGGCAGAAATTCTCACCACATTTGCGCAAACGCAAAACCACCTGGCCTACAAGACGGAAACTAGCTGCAACGTACGATGTCAAACAGTACGTTGCGAGTATGCGAGGTGCAATATGGCAAATTGCATAGGCGTTACCGGGAGGTCCGGCGATCTGTTTGGCGAGGCGCCGATCCGCCGGCGGGATGTGGTGAAGAGACGCAGCGCTGCGCCGGCGCTGAACACGGCGCGCGTGCTCTGCCGTCAGCTGCGACGCAAGCGGGCGCGCCCGGACAAGCAGCGGATCGCGCATTTGATCTGCCTGAATCTCCTGTCGATGCTGAGGCGCAATCCGCTGCGATAGCAGGCCTCGCGCCTTCGCCAGGACCCGCGCGACGTCTGCTTCCAAAGCTTAGCCCGGCGGCCTCGGCGCCGCGGCCGACGCGCTACAAAGCCTGCCTGTACGCCGCTTTATGCCAGGCAAGGCGCCAGGAACAATGCAATCCGGTGTGCAAGCGCCAAGCAAGATAGAGTCCGCGAGTCATCTGCGTTCTCCTTTTTCGGCGCCATATTGGTCGGTCTCGGGTTGGCGATCCGACAATGCGTCATGTTTCCTGCAATTGCGTCAGCGCTCGTTCCTTCGTCGAGTTTGCGCAAGCGCTTCGACGCGTCATGGCGTCGGCCAGATTACGCACGCCGATTGCGTACGCGCGGTTGGACATCACCTGCTCGAAGCTCAGGCGCCGCGAGAGCTGCAGTCGCGTGTATGCCTCGTGGAGAACCGACTTGCTGTCGAGGCATACCGCGGGATTGAAGGCCAGCGGAATTTGTTTCGCGGAGCTTGATTGGGTGCGGTGGCGCATGGCGAGCTTCCCCCGAAATTCAATGTTCCTAGCTGCCTGTCTTCAAGCAACCGGCATGCCAGACACCCTTCTTCTCTATTCTCAAACGATTAGCTAACGCAGGACGACGCCGCTTTGCGATGTTGTGGTGCATGGCTGCGCATACGTGCTTCGGTTTGGTGCGGAATAGCGCGGCGCCGGGCGCGCGCTCTATCTAATTTGCGTGCACTCGCCGATCAGCGCCGGTGATCGGTCGGCTGCGCCGGGATGGCACGCGCTTTGCTCCTGTTGGGGCGGGTAGGGAGAAAGGACGCGGGCGTGCCGCTGCCCGACCAGCGCGCCGCGCAAGGCAAGCCACTTATCAATCGTCAAATGGAGAACGCAGCATGAACCGCAACGACGTAACCGAAATGATCGTCGCCGCCAAGGTCCAGAAAGGCATCAAGTGGAGCGATGTCGCCAAGAAAATCGGCCTCGCCAAGGAGTGGGTCACCGCCGGTTGTCTCGGCCAGATGACCTTCGACAAGAAGCAGGCCGTCATCATCGGCAAGACCTTCGGCCTGCCTGCGGAGGCGGTGGCGCTGCTGCAGACCGTGCCCTACAAGGGCTCGCTGCCCACCGCGCTGCCGACCGATCCGCTGCTCTACCGTTTCTACGAATTAATCAATGTGTACGGCAGCACAATCAAGGAACTGGTGCACGAGGAATTCGGCGACGGCATCATGTCGGCGATCGACTTCAAGATGGACGTGAAGCGCGAGCCGAACGCCGCCGGCGACCGCGTGAATATCGTCCTCTCGGGCAAGTTCCTGCCGTACAAGACCTACTGAGCGCTCACGCGGCAGCGCCGGCGCCTTCGGCCGCGCTTTTGCGGGACCGGCCCTTGCGCGCGCTTCAGGCGGCCTTCTGCGTCCTGCGCTCGGAAATGTCTCTGGTGGTCCAGTCGTAAGCCGGCAGCGTCAGGAACTCTACGTATTCCCCGGTCGTGATCTGATCGAACAGCCGCGCGGCTGCCTTGTATTCGCCGGCTTCCCACGCCTTGGCCCCGAGCAGCGCCTTCACCTTGGGCAGTTCCTCCGCGAGCAGTTCGCGGAACAGTTCCGCGGTAACTTTGCGGCCGTCGTCGAGCACGCCTTTGGGGCTGCGGATCCACTGCCAGATTTGCGAGCGGGAGATCTCGGCGGTCGCCGCGTCCTCCATCAGGTTGTAGACAGGCACGCAGCCGTTGCCGGCCATCCACGCGCCCAAGTACTGGATGCCGACCGAGATGTTGTTGCGCAATCCGCCTTCGGTGATCGGCTGCATCGGCCGGAAATCCAGCAGGTCCGCGGTCGTGTAGTTCACGTCCGGGAGCTGCTTGTCGCGCTGGTTCGGCTGCGGCATGTATTGGTCGAACACGTCTTTCGCGATCGGAACCAGGTCCGGATGCGCAACCCAGGTGCCGTCGCAGCCATCGGTGACCTCGCGCAGTTTGTCGGCGCGCACTTTCGCCAGGGCGGCTTCGTTCGCGACCGGGTCGTTCTTGATCGGGATCTGCGCCGCCATGCCGCCCATTGCATGCGCGTTCCTGCGGTGACAGGTCTTGACCAGCATCAACGCGTAGGCGCGCATGAACGGCGCGGTCATGGTCACCTGCGAACGGTCAGCCAGGCAGAATTCGGGGTTGACGCGGAATTTCTTGATGCAGGAGAAGATGTAATCCCAGCGCCCGATATTGAGGCCCGCAGAGTGCTCGCGCAGCTCCCACAGGAATTCGTCCATTTCGAAAGCGGCGAGTACCGTTTCGATCAGCGGGGTGGCCTTGATCGAGCCGCGCTTCACGCCGAGTTCGTCCTGGGAAAAATTGAAAATATCATTCCACAAGCGCGCCTCGAGGTGCGACTCCATCTTCGGCAGGTAAAAGTAGGGGCCCGTGCCGCGCGCCAGCGCCTCCTTCGCGTTGTGGAAGAAGTAGAGCGCAAAATCGAAAATCGCGCCGGAGACGGGACCACCGTCGATCAGCACGTGCTTCTCGTTGAGGTGCCAGCCGCGCGGGCGTACCATCAGCACCGCGACTTTGTCCTTGAGTCGATAATGCTTGCCGTTCTGCTCGAAGGTGATGGACTTGCGCATTGCGTCGCGCAGGTTGATCTGGCCCTGCAGCAGGTTGTCCCAGGTCGGGGCGTTCGAATCCTCGAAGTCCGCCATGAATACGCTGGCGCCCGAGTTGAGCGCGTTAATGACCATCTTGCGGTCGGTCGGGCCCGTAATCTCGACGCGGCGATCCTGCAGGTCGGCCGGACAGGGCGCAACGGTCCAGTCGCCTTCGCGGATGTGCGCGGTCTCCGGCAGGAAGTCCGGCAGCTTGCCCGCGTTGAACTCCAGCTGGCGCCGGGCGCGCGCCGCGAGGAGTTCGCGGCGGCGCGGTTCGAAATGGCGCGACAGTTGAGCAAGAAAGGCCAGCGCCTGCGGTGTGAGGATCTCGGCGTATTGCGGCGTGATTCGGCCCAGCACCTCGACCCCCGGTGAATACGATGCTCCTTGTTTCATGCGAACGGCTCCTTAATCGGCAGTAAAGAGTTCAGGCCAGTCCGATTACCGGCTGATTCGGTCGCCCAAGTTGCACGTCCCGCCTGCCGCTGCGGGACGTGCATACACTGAGACCCAAGGGACTTCGGCTCAGCCTACGGCGGCGATTTTGACCGGCGCATCGTGGAACTGCTCTTCCTCGGTCGAGCCCGACAAGGCGGTGGTCGAAGACTGCTTGCCCTGGACGGCCTGCGTCACCGCGTCGAAATAGCCGGTGCCGACCTCGCGCTGATGCTTCGTCGCCGTGTAGCCCCGGTTCTCGGCGGCAAACTCGGCATCCTGCAGGCGCACATACGCGGTCATTTGTTCCTGCGCATAGCCCGATGCCAGCTCGTACATGCCGTAGTTGAGCGAATGGAAGCCGGCGAGCGTGATGAACTGGAACTTGTAACCCATTGCGCCGAGCTCGCGCTGGAATTTCGCAATCGTCGCGTTGTCGAGGTTTTTGCGCCAGTTGAAGGACGGCGAGCAATTGTAGGCGAGCATTTTGTTCGGATGGATCTTGCGGATCGCCTCGGCGAATTTCTTGGCGAAGGCAAGATCGGGCTTGCCGGTTTCGCACCAGATCAAATCGGCGTAGGGCGCATAGGCGAGTCCGCGCGACACCGCCTGGTCGAAGCCCGGGCGCACGCGGTAATAGCCTTCGGCCGTGCGCTCGCCGGTAAGAAACGGTTTGTCGTTTTCGTCTACGTCGCTGGTGACGAGCGCCGCGGCTTCCGAGTCCGTGCGCGCGAGCAGCACGGTGGGCACGCCCATGACGTCCGCCGCGAGCCGCGCGGCGCAGAGTTTCTGCACGGCTTCCTGCGTGGGGACCAGCACTTTCCCGCCCATGTGGCCGCATTTCTTCACCGACGCCAGCTGGTCCTCGAAGTGCACGCCCGCGGCGCCGGCCTCGATCATCGCCTTCATCAGCTCGTGCGCGTTCAGCACGCCGCCGAAACCGGACTCCGCGTCGGCAACGATCGGCGCGAACCAGTCCATCTCATTGTCGCCCTCGGCGTGGTGCAGCTGGTCGGCGCGCATGAGCGCGTTGTTGATCCGACGCACCACGCTGGGTACGCTCGATACCGAATACAGCGACTGGTCCGGATACATCTGGCAGGAATCGTTCCCGTCGGCCGCAACCTGCCAGCCCGACAGGTAGATCGCCTTCAATCCCGCCTTCACCTGCTGCATCGCCTGGTTGCCGGTGAGCGCGCCCAGCGTATTGACGAAAGGCGTGGTGGTCAGCAGGCGCCACAGCTTGTCGGCGCCGCGGTGGGCCAGGGTATGTTCGATGTGCAGCGATCCGCGCAGGCGAAACACGTCCTCTGACGTATAGCTGCGCTTGACGTCGCGCCAGCGCGGATTCTCTTTCCAGTCTTCCTCGATCGCCTCGATGGCGGCGGCGTGCTTGGCCGGGTTCTTGATCATGATCTGTCTCCTTGGGTGTTGAACGGGGGTGAGCACACCGTAATGCAGACAATGTGTGAAATCCACATAATAAAAGTTGACAATGTTAATTTCACACATATAAGCTTATGCAACTTCACAGGGGCATGTTTACCGGAGGGCGGACCAAGAATGGACCAAATCGTCAGGAACAGACATTTCCTCGGTGCAAAGCTGCGGGCGCTGCGAAAAGAGCACCGAATTACGCTCGACGACCTGTCCACGCGCTGTGCGCAGATTGATCCGCAGTCTGCGCCGTCGGTGTCCTACCTCAGCATGATCGAAAGCGGGCGCCGGAGTCCGTCTCCGGCGATGCTCGCCCTGATCGCGGGTGTGTTTCAGCGCACGCCGAAGTGGTTTCTCGATCAGAACGCGGAGTTTGCCCCGGCAACTCGCGAGGACGCGGCTGGCGGCGCGGCAGCGATTCCGTTCGAGCCGTCGTTTCTTTTCTCCAAAAACCTGCTGCAGGCTGCGATCCCCGAGCTTTTGTCGCAGACCGGGACCACGGGACGCCAGTTCGCGCATTTGTTGATCCGCGCGCATCAGGAGACGTCGCGCAACGAATTTCCCGATCTGGAACGCACCGCCGAAAAGATCGGCAAGCGGGCGTTTCCGCTCAAGGTCGACGACCTGATGGCGCTATGCAAGCGCCATGGCCTCGAGGTTCGCTGGTTTGAGCGCAAGCCGGTGCCTGCACGGGGCAACCACAACGGCGCGCGAAGCGTGATCAGATCCTTCTTCGATGCTCCCGGCACTGTATATCTGAACAAAGCCCTGCAGGCGGATCCGGCACGCCTGAAGTTCGATCTCGCATCTCACATCGGGCATAAGGTGCTGCATGGAGGCGACGGACTGAAATCACCTCACGCCTCGGGAGCGGAAATGGGCGAAAGCCAGGACAGCGAATCGCCCTTTAACGCCGGCATCGAGGCAAGGGATGTGCTGCTGGCATGGAGAGACTTCGAATGCAGTTTCTTCGCCGGTGCCCTGCTCTGTCCGAAAGTGCCGTTCCGCCGCTTTCTGATCAGAGAACGCTATCGGATCGAGGCGAGACGGGCGTTGGAGCTTACCCCATCGGTCATCATGCGGCGGATGACGAAGGTGTCCCCTTATCCGTACTGGCACTTTTTCGATGCGACTGCGCCGGGGCGCCTGCGCGCCGTGTACCGGGGCAACGGCATCCCGCTGCCATGGGGCAATATGTCGCAGGCGACAGACCCGTGCGCGCATTGGGCGGTGTTCCGCATGTTCGGCAATGCTCGCAACGACTCGCATTCGCAGATTTCCGTGCTCAAAGTAAACGATCGTTGGCAACTATACTGTTGCCACACGCTACGCACCTACGACATGGCCGGAATGCCGCACGTGCTTTCGGTCGGAGTCGACCTGGGTCCTGCGCTGTTCTCGAACGAAGCCAAGGGAGCCGAGATCGTGGACAGCATCGCGGATGACTGCATTCGCAAGGGAGGCGAGGCAAAGATAGGCCGCGCCGCGGTGGAGGCCATACGCGCCGTGGCCAATATCCTCAGTATCGCCTGGGTCGAGGAATCCCTCAAGCAACCCGCCCGCATCATCTGTTCCCGCAGCTCACGCTGTCCGCGCCAGGGGAAATGCAACGTGGCGCCGGTGGCCCATGCCGGCGACATCACGGACATCAAGCGGGAAATTCTCAGCGCAAGGAGATAGCGGCATACGCCAAACCACTTCTCCTATCGGCTAATGCCACCGGCCGGGTGCGCGCTAGCGCACGCTCAGAAATAGTACCTCGCCAGTGCCTGCCACAGGCGCCGTTGCGGAACGGCGCCGTAGCTGCTGCCGGGCTGGCCCGTATCGAGTTGGGAGCGCAGGGCGATATCGACGCGGGGCCAGTGATAACGCGCTTCCAGCCATTGCAGCCGGCTATGGTCGACGAGATCGTGGCGCACCATGCCAGTGAGATCGAGGTTCTTCACCAGCACGTCCTTCCAGACAGCGTATAGAAACACGTTGTCGCGGGTCGGCAGTTCCTGCAGGCTGGTGACGAAACCGCGGTACTGGCCATAGGCCGCAGGCGGCCCCTCCCGCAGCGCGTTCCAAGCGGTTCCATCCATGCCCGCGCCGTTGTATTCGTATTCGGCCGTGAGCGAAATGTTGTTTTGCGTCGTATAGGTCAGCCCGGTCGACAGGCGCGAGCGGAAAGCCGCGTCGTCCGGCCGCAGCAGCGCCTGCGCCGCGAGCGAGGACGCGCGCCCTCCCGACCATTCGAAATAAGCGACCGTTGAATCGTTGGGCAGGGCGGTCAGGTTCAGGCCCAGTTGCGGCGACTGTCCTGCGCCGCCCGACAGCAGCCATTGCGGGCTGAGCGCTTCGGACAGCTTCTGGCTGAGCGCGATCTGCCAGCGGTCGCGCCGGTTGGTCGCGCCGAAATCCGGGTTGAAGTCGGCGCTGCTGGACTGGTCGGCGAGCTCGGGCGAATAAAGCGCGGTGAGCGATCCGCTGTTCCACAGAGTCTGTCCGCGCAGCATCACGCTGCCGAGGCGGTTTTCGCGCAAGCTCGCGGGGTCGAGCGAGACCACCGTGCGCAGCGCCCCGGCGCGAAAATAGTCGGTCGGGTTGTAGCCCATGGCAACGCCGTTGCGCGCGTTGATGCGTCCCAGGTCGGCAATACGGTCCGGCGTCGCCTGCCAGCTCAGATAGGCCTCTTTCAGGGTGTTGATGTCCTGATTGCCGGAGACTCCTTCGGTTCGGTTGATGTCCAGGCGGTCGGCGAATACGGCGCGCCAGCCGGGCGCGAAAGTCTTGTCGAATTTGGCATCGAGCGAAGCGCGCGAGCTGTGTACCGCAGGTCCGCCGCCCTGCGCTCGCCACTCGCTCACGGCCGCTTCCGTGTACACATGCCAGTTGCTGTTCTGTTCGGCTGTCGCCGCGGTCTGGTCGGCGAGCAACAGCGCGGCGGCGTCGTCATCGGCCAGCGCCGGCGCCGCGGTGAGCAGCAGCAGGAGCAGGAACAGGGCGCGCACGCGCTACTCGGGTTTGAAGCGCGGCAGATAGTCGCGCTGCAGCCAAGCCTCCGGCACCTCGCGCCAGGCGTAATTGCTGTAGCGCATCACCGTCACCCAGCTCGGGTCGAGCCCGTCGATGATCACAGTCTCGGTCGGCCGCTCCGCACCCAGTTGCGGCTGGTAGCGCCGGTAGTAGGCGGTCTTCAGCAGTTGCCCGCTCTCGGTGTAAAAGCGCGCCTTGACCGGCCGGCTGTTGGACGCATCGATCCACATTTCGATGTGGTGGTAGGTCACGTCGGGGGATATCGCCGCCAGCGCCAGCTTGTAGCAGCGCCGGCTCTGGCGATCGCCGTCGAGCACGCTCTCTTCGTCCACCAGTCGCGCCTGGTAGTCCTTGGCCAGATTGACCGTGACCACGTCGCCGTTGGCCGCCTGTCCGAGCAGGCGCTGCTGCGGCGACAGGCGGATGCTGGCCTTGGAAGTGGGGTCGTAGAACCACAGGTCGTTGCCGTTCTTGAGCATCAGTTTGTTCGCATCGCGCGCCGGCGCGACAAAGCGGATCAGACTGCGGAACTGTCCGCTATGGGCGTCGGCTTTCGAATACACGGTGAGCGTATTGCCGTCGACCTGCCTGGCGTTGCGGTACTCCACCAGCACCACGGTGAGCGCGAACGGCTTGCCCGGGTTGCGGATGGCGTCGCTCGCCGCAAGGATCGCCTGCGCGCTCGGCGCCGCTGCGGCCGCGCTTGTCGAAGCGATCAAGAATGCGGCGGCGATCGACGATTTGAATCCCATGTGTACCACTCCTTCCTAGACATGTCTGAGCGCATCGACGATGAGCATGCGCGCCGCGCGCCGCGCCGGCCACCATGCCGAGATCACGGCCACCAGCGCAAGCAAGGCGGCGGTGCCCAGCATCATCTCCGGCTCGCCCCACACACGCACGCTCAGCGGTACCGGATCGGCCTGCCCCGGCGGCAGCCAAGTGAGCCCGGCGTGGTTGACCAGCCACGCCACGCACAGGGCCACGGCAACGCCGGCCGCCGCCCCGATCACGCCCAGCAGCATGGCTTCGCTCATGAATAACCGGCGTATGCCCGAACGGCGCAGGCCCATGGCGCGCAGGGTGCCGATTTCCGCGGTGCGTTCGATCACCGCCATGCTCATGGTGTTGCCGACGGTGAACAGCACGATCGCGCCGATCAGCACCGCCATGAAGCCGAAGATCGCGGCGAACATGCCGACGGCCTGGCCGTAGAACGGATTGAGCGCTTCGAAGTCCTGCACCTCCAGCGGCTCGTTCTTGAGCGTCGTCGCGAGCAGTTCGGCCAGGCGCGCCTTCGCCGCCGGGATCTGGCTGGTGTGTTTGAGCTGCAGCACGACCGCGGTGGCCTGCGGCTTTTCGCCGCCGTAGAGCAGGCGCTGCGCCTGCGCCAGGTGCATGCCGACGTACATGTCGTCGAGTTCCTTGAACCCTTGCTTTTCGGCCTTGACCACGCGCAGCGAGGCGACGTTGGGCGCACCGTGAACATTGGCAGCGAGCAGTTCGATGCGGGCTTCGTCCGCGGGTGCCGTCGCCGGTCGCGCCTCCAGCGCCGCCAGCGCGGTGATGTCGGCCGGAGCGGCAGCACCCGTTGCGGCCTCGGTTTTCTTGCGGCGGGCACAGTTCGGCACCTTGAGCGGTCCGCACAATTCCAGCACGCGCGCCACGCCGTTGCCGATGACCACCGCATCCTCCGCGCTTCCGGTGAGCGCGGTATCTCCCGGATGGAAAGGCAAACCGTAATCGTTCCAGCGGCGCATGCGGTTGCGGTCCGCCACGACGACGCCGGAACCGATGATGGTGCGCGAAACGCCCGCGGCGAAATTGCCGGCGATGCCGCCGAGCGAAATCTTCGGCGTCACCACGTTCAGCATCGGCGCCAGCACCGGATCGTGCGCGACCACGTCGATCACATGCCGGTAATCGGCGATGCCGTAGGCGGCGGGGTTGCCGCTGCCGTAGAGGAAATAGTCCTTGCGCTGGATCTGCAGATGGCCGCCGCGCATGACGTAACCGGTCTGCAGGCTGAGTGTGATGTTGCGGCTGTAGCCGCCGAACACCAGGATCGTGACCGCGCCGATGACCATGGCCATCAGGGTGGTGAGCGAGCGGCGGCGGTTGCGCAACAGGTTGCGCAGGGCGAGCGAAAGCGTTTTCATGCTGCCGCCTCC
>CAZRMO010000045.1:0-29473 GCA_964601155.1 uncultured Enterobacteriaceae bacterium | reverse complement strand
CCATTCTCGCGGCTTGTGTGCGCTCCCGCCGTCAACACGCCCGAAGGCATCGCCAGGCGCAGCGGGTCCCCGGCATCGCGGCGCGCCACTTTCCATACGCTCGTCCCCTCTATGCGCGCAGCGACCGCAGTGCACAGCGACGCGGTCAAGGGCAGAGCGCGATGCGGCTGCCCGTTCGAGATCATCCGCACCGTGATGTCCGCGGCCGAAGCAGGCAGCCGCTCGCCTGAGAGCGAAAGCGCGTCCTGTGCCGGCGCAACGAAGCCGATGAATGGCACCGCGCTGCGCGCGCGCGCCTCGTCCAGCGTGCGGGCTATGCCCATCGCCACCGAGGCGTGCAGGCGGATCGCGGCGAGCTGTTGCAGCGCTGCGGCATTGCGTTCGAGTTCATCGGGCATTTCCGTCCCTTTCAATCCCAGCGCGCCGGCGGCGACGAATACGCAGGCGTTGGCTGCGTCGACCATCGATACCTCGATCCTGCCCAGGTCCGGAATGTCGAGCATGTCCGACGCGTTTCCGCTGGGCAAAAGCTTGCCTGTGCTGGCGCCGCCGGGATCGAGGAAATCAAGCCGGATCGGCGCGCCGCGGCCGGCGACGCCGGGGATGGCGAGCGTGCCTGCGACCGCGGCGCGGCCGTCGAGCACGTCGAAAGTGGAATGGATGATCTTGCGCGTGTTGGTGTTGAATATGCGCACCGTGGCTTCTCCGTCGGCGGCGCCGACCAGCCCTTCTTCCAGCGCGAACGGACCGACTGCGGAGGACATGTTGCCGCAGTTGCTGCCGTAGTCGACTCGGGCTTCCTTCACCTGGACCTGGGCGAAGGTGTAGTCGACATCCGCGTCGTCGCGCTGCGAGGGCGCGATGATGCAAACCTTCGACAGGGAGGAGATGCCGCCGCCCATGCCATCGAGCTGCCTGCCGTTGGGGTCCGGACTGCCCATCGCGGAGAGAAATATCGCATCCCATTCCTCCCGCGCCGCGGGCAGGTCGCGCGCGTGGAACATGATTGCTTTGCTGGTGCCGCCGCGCATGAACACGGCAGGAAGTTTTCTCGGGCTCATTGCAGCAGAGGCTCGAGCGCCTTCCATATATTCTCCATCAGTATCGGCTGCGCAGCGGCGGTCGGGTGCATGTCGTCCGACTGGAACAGTTCGCGGCGCTCGGCCATGCCCTGCAGCAGGAACGGCACCAGGGCGGTTTTATATTTGCGCGCGAGATCGGGGTAGACCTGCGCGAACGCTCGCGTATAGCTTTCACCGTAATTGGGCGGCATTTGCATGCCGACCAGCAGCACGCGCGCCTTGGCGCGCTGGCTCGCCATCACGATCTTCGCGAGGTTGGCGCGCATCTCGCCCGGCGGCAAGCCGCGCAGGCCGTCGTTCGCACCCAGTTCGACGATGATTACCTTGGGCTTGTGCGCCTTGAGCACTGCGGCGATGCGCGCCGCGCCGCCGCTGGTGGTTTCGCCGCTGATGCTGACGTTGGTCACGGTATAATCCATGCGTTGTTGTTTCAGACGCGCCTGCAGCAGGCTGGCCCAGCCCGCATTCTGGGCGAGGCCATAGGCCGCCGACAGGCTGTCGCCATACACCAGGATTGTGCCGCCGGCCCGGACCGCCAGCGGCAGGCACAGCAACAACGCCAACCAGGTAAGCAATAATCTTCGCAGCATGACCCAACTCATCGGAACGCCCATGATAAAAGCGACTGGCTTGTCCAAGGTAGTGCCGAACGGCCCCAGCCAGCTCGTCATTCTGCATGAGATCGAGCTCGCGGTCATGGCGGGCGAGGCGGTGGCCATCGTCGGTGCTTCGGGTTCGGGCAAGTCCACGCTGCTGGGCCTGCTCGCCGGGCTGGACACGCCCAGCGCCGGCAGCGTGCACCTGGACGGCGTCGACCTGTTTGCGCTGGGCGAAGACGGGCGCGCAGCGCTGCGCGCGAAACTGCTCGGCTTCGTGTTCCAGTCGTTCCAGCTGCTGCCTGCGCTCAATGCGCAGGAGAATGTGATGCTGCCGCTGGAGCTGGCCGGTGCAGCCGATGCGGCACGGCGCGCGGCGGCCATGCTCGAGCGCGTCGGGCTGGGCGAGCGTCTGGCGCATTACCCCAAATTCCTTTCCGGCGGAGAGCAGCAACGCGTTGCGCTGGCGCGTGCTTTCGTGATCGAGCCCAAGCTGCTGCTTGCGGACGAGCCCACCGGCAATCTCGACGCCGACACCGGCGCCGGCATCATCGACCTGATGTTCGCGCTCAATGCCGCGGCCGGGACCACGCTGGTCCTGGTGACACACGATGACGCGATCGCGCGCCGCTGCCAGCGCCAGATCCGGCTCCACGGCGGCCGCGTCGTCGCATGAATCCGGGTGTGGCACAGCCGGTGAATTTGCCGCTGCCGCTGAGAATGCTGCTGCGCGACTGGCGCGCGGGCGAGCTGCGCGTGCTGGCGCTGGCGCTGGTCATCGCCGTCGCCAGCGTCACCAGCGTCGCTTTCTTCGCTGATCGCGTGTGGCAGGCGCTGACGCGCGAGGCGAACCAGATGCTGGGCGCCGACGTGCTGTTGCTGTCCGATCATCCCTTTGCGCAGGAATTTGCCACGGAAGCCGCCAAGCGCGGGCTCGCCCGCGCCGAGGGCGTGAGCTTCGTCAGCATGGCGCGCGCGGGAGACGCGACCCAGCTCGCCGGAGTCAAGGCGGTGAGCGCGGGCTACCCCCTACGCGGCAAATTGCGCATCGCGCCGCGCCTTTACGCCCCGGATGCCGAAACCGACACCATTCCGCCGCCGGGAACCGTGTGGTTGGACGAACGCCTGAGCGCCGCGCTCGGCGTCCAGGTCGGGCAGCAAATCGAACTGGGCAAGACGCGCTTCACGGTGGGCGCGGTGCTGACCCTGGAGCCCGATCGCGGCGTGAGCTTTTTCAATATCGCGCCGCGGCTGCTGATGCGCCTGGACGATCTGCCCGCCACCGGGCTGATACAAACCGGCAGCCGGGTGCATTATCAGCTCTATGTCGCGGGCAAGCGCGCGGCGAGCGCAGCCTTTGCTGCCTGGGCCAAGCCGAGACTGGGTCCGGGGCAGCGCATCGAAAGCCTGGGCAACGCCCGCCCCGAGGTGCGCGCGGGGCTGGATCGCGCGCAGCAGTTCCTCGGCCTCTCGGCCATGCTCGCGGTCATCCTCGCCGCGGTAGCGATCGCGCTGTCGACGCGCCGCTACACCCAGCGCCACCTGGACGGCTACGCGGTGATGCGCTGCTTCGGCGCATTGCAGGGGCGCTTGTTCGCCTTGTTCAGCTGGGAATTCGTGCTGCTCGGACTCGCGGCCTGCGCCCTCGGCTGCGCGCTCGGCTACGCCGGTCAGGCGCTGATCGCGCGCTGGCTCGCCGACATCGTCGCATCGTCGCTGCCGCAGCCGGGCTTCTATCCGGTGCTGCAGGGATTTGCCGCGGGGCTGTTGTTGCTGCTCGGTTTCGCGCTGCCGCCGCTGCTGCAGTTGAAGAACGTGCCGGCGATACGCGTCATCCGGCGCGAGGTCGGCGCGCCGCGGCAGAGCGCGCTCGCGGCCTACGCGCTCGGGCTGGCCGCGCTGGCGGCGCTGCTGCTGTGGCAGGCGGGCGATTTCAAACTCGGCGCCACGGTGTTCGGCGGTTTTGCCGCGGCGTTCCTGTTGTTCTGGCTGGCGAGCCTGGGCGCCCTGCGTTTGTTCGTACTGTTGGGCCGCGCCGGCAATGTGTCCTGGCGCTACGGCCTGGCGAATCTGCGCCGGCGCAGCCGCGGCAACGCGGTGCAGATCGTCGCGCTTGCCCTCGGCCTGACCGTGCTGCTGCTCTTGACCTTCATCCGCGCCGATCTGCTCGAAGCCTGGCGCACCAATCTGCCGAAGGACGCGCCCAATCGCTTCGTGGTCAATATCCAGCCTGAGCAGGTGGCGCCGCTGGCGAAATTCCTTGCGCAAAACGGGGTTGCGGCTGCGACCAGCTTTCCCATGGTGCGCGCGCGCCTGACCGCGATCAACGGCCGCACGGTAGGCGCGGCCGACTATAGCGACGAACGCGCCAAGCATCAGATCGAGCGCGAGTTCAATATCAGCTTTATGCGCTCCTTGCCGACCGGAAATCAGGTGAGCGAAGGGCGCTGGTTCACGCGCGAAGACTACGCGCAGGGCGCGGTCTCGGTCGAAACCTGGATCGCCAAGCGCCTCGGCATCAAGCTCGGCGACCGGCTGACGTTCGCGGGCGGCGGCGCAAGCGTAACGCTACCGGTAACGAGCGTGCGCAAACTAAACTGGGATTCGATGCGGCCGAACTTCTTTTTCGTGACCACGCCCAAGGCGCTGGCGCATTTTCCCGTCAGCTACATGAGCACATTTCGCCTGTCCGGCGCCGATCCGCTGTTCACCACGCGCCTGACGCAGGCGTTTACGAATTTCACCGTGATCGATGTGAGCGCGGTCATGCGCCAGGTCAACGGCGTGCTCGACCAGGTGATACGCGCAGTGGAGTTCGTATTCGTATTCGCCCTGGTCGCGGGTGTGCTGGTGCTGTATGCGGCGCTGCTCTCCACACAGGACGAGCGGGTGCAGGAGGCGGCGCTGATGCGCGCTCTGGGGGCGAGCCGCGCCCAGGTGGCGGGGGCGCATCGCGCCGAGTTTCTCGCGCTGGGACTGGTGGCAGGCACGCTTGCCTCGGCCGGGGCGAGCGCAATCGGTTATGTTCTCGCCGAACACGTATTCCAGTTTCCCTGGCAGTTCAATGCGGCGATCTGGGTCGTCGGCCCGCTCGCGGGCCTCGCCTGCGTGGCGCTGAACGCCTGGCTGGGCGGCCGCGCCGCGCTCGATCATCCGCCGATGCTGGCGCTGCGCGAGGCCGCGTGAGCGAGGGAGCGACGCCCTACCAGGCCTTGGGCGGGGCGGAAGAACTGCGCGCGCTGGTCGATCGTTTCTACCAGCTAATGGATGAGCAGCCCGAGTACTACGCCATCCGCAAGCTGCATCCGCAGGATCTGTCGGGCTCGGCGGAGAAGCTGTACCTGTTCCTCTCCGGCTGGCTCGGCGGCCCGCCCCTGTACCAGCAGAAGTTCGGCCAGCCTTTTCTGCGCGCGCGCCACCTGCCGTTTTCCATAGGTGCAATCGAGCGCGATCTGTGGCTCGCGTGCATGCGCCAGGCGATGCGCGATGTCCAGGTCGAGGAGGGACTGAGCGAGGCCCTTGCGAACGCGTTCTACAAGACCGCCGATCACATGCGCAATCGGCCGGAGGACTGAATCAGTTCGCCGTTCGCCAGGTGCGTCCGCAAAGCGTTCCCGCCCTGGGCGTCCGCCCCGCGGCCTCAGCGACCAAGCGCATTTTTCAGATCGTTTCGATCGGGAAGGTCGAATCGAACGGTTGGCTTAGCAAAGATCGAACAGCTGCGGCGGCCCAGACCGGTCGCTGGAGTCCACGATGTTCGAATGGCAGGCCCGCTGCTGCTCAGCGCAGCCATAGATCACAAGTATTGCCCCGGACAGGCGGCTCAGCCGCTCTGGTCGATGTCTTGCGCCTGGTGATCGGGCAGCTTCCATATGTCGCGCAGCACGCCGAGCAGCGCGAGGATCGCCGGATCGTCCTTGCGCGCGAGCAGGTAAATGAACCAGAGCGTGCTTTCAAGCCGCGCGTCCCCCCACAGGCACATCTTGCCCGAGGCCTGCTTTTCCAGCGCCAAATCCTCGCGGATCAAGGATAGTCCGACACCGGACGCAACCAGGTTAGCGATTACCGATTCCTGGTCGGCCTCGATCAGCTCGGTCGGCTCGATGCCGTACGTGTCGAATAAGGTGCGCACCAGCTTGTAGTGACTGCTGATAGACGGCGTGATGATCCACGGCAGTTGCGCGAGTTCGCTACAGCTCGCATTGCGCACCCGGTCCGACCAGGCGGCCGCCGCGGCGACGCGATAGGTGCTCGCGCGCAGCCGCAGCCTGCCCATGGTCGGATGTTCGAGGTCTCCATAGTAGAAGCTTGCATCCAGGTCGCCATCGAGCACTTTCGCGAATGCTGCGCCGGTTACTTCCTGACATAGCTCCACCTGAAGCAGGGGATGGCGCGCGATCTGGGCATTCAGGAATTCGCCGACGCGGATGAAGCCTGGGTCCGACGACGTGCCTACGCGTAGCCTGTCGGCGATCTCGCCCTTGAGCGCCTTCGCCACGTTGTGCAGCGCCCGCGCCGCGACCAGGACTTTCTCCGCATCCGTCAGCAGCCGCTCGCCTGCCGGGGTAAGCACCATGCCACTTGGAGTGCGCTCGAACAAGGCGAGTTCAAACTCGTCCTCGAGGGCCTTAATTTGCGCGCTGACGGCCGGCTGGCTGAGGTGCAATTTCTCCGCAGCGCGCGTCAGGTGACCCATCTTGGCGATGGCGGCAAAGCTGCGCAGCTGATAGAGCTCCATTACAACTCCGGATTTCCAGTGGGGGGCAATTGCTATTCGGCGACAGGATAGTTGCGCAAGGTTCTCAAGTAGTTCCATACGCCGCGCCCATCGATGGTCATGTTGCGGGCCGCTTCGGCTTCGGTTTGCTTTTCGGCTGCAGCATCAGACGCAGCAGTTCGCGGCGCACCGGCATCTTCCCATCCATACGCTCGGAGATGCGTTTGCATATGCTGCGGCATAGATCCACCATCGCTGGGTCTGCCGTGCGGTAATAGACCTGATTTCCATCTTTGCGGCGCTCGAGCACGCCGCCTCGGTGCATTATGCCCAAGTGGCGGGATACATTACTCTGGCTGGCGCCGAGCTCTTCGACGATTTGTGACACCGTCTTCTCTTCTTCGCATATGGCATGCATGATCCGTACGCGCGTGGGTTCGGAAAGCACGCCGAAATATGTCGCCACGGCGTCAACGGCGTGGCTGCGGTCATCCATTTTCCTTTCCGATCTCGTAGACGATTCCGATACGACTATATGATCGGTCACGCATATTGTCAAATGCGACGCGGAGTTTTCGGCGGCTTCCTTCGGGAAACGCCGAGCGCGTGAGCGCTAAGCGCGTTCCGCTGCCGCTCGCAGTGCAGGTGCATCCGATTTTCTGATGGGGCGCATCGGTTAAAGGAATTCGGTAGATCAAAAATCTATACAACCTTGAACAAATATTTCGATGAACAGCATCGCTTAAAACCATTTTACTTGCTCAACGATAAGTTCCAGTATATGTGCATACACGCATATACGAATAGAGAATCGAACAGCAGAACTCGCTTATAACTTGATCGCGCTCACGGGCGCCCTGCATCGTATCGACTTATTTGCTACCGAGGGCCTTCGCCGGCGCGACTTAACCGCAGGAGAAGCTAGTGGTGCGCACTGGACCTGGGCGTTCAAGTCCCCGAAAGGCCAGTTATCGGGGAAGAGGCGCGTTATCAACGATTTCCTCGATGGCCACCAACGAAGCCGATTGCGCAGCCTGCCATACACATGACAATTCTCAACGAGGCGCCACGTGAGAGGTTCAATATCAGACCATCGGCAGTCGAGTGGAAAGATCACATTCCGCAATGCGGCCTCTAGATGAGCATATGCATGAGAACTCGCTCTGGATCGCCTGCCGCATCAAGCTCAAGTAAGCCGATCCGGCCGGGGAAACCACGACTGAATGCAAGCAACTGGAGAAAGTCAACATGAACGACAGGCTAAACACCGATCAACTTCTGCAAGACCTGGCGAACCGGGTGGAAGCCCTTGAACGCGAGGCACCTAAAAACCAACTCGCCCTGGGTGTCGTCAGCGGTGATCCCGAGCACATGATGGCCGCGTTCATGGTCGCACTGGGCGCGACAGCCTTTGACATGGAAGTGGACATGTTTTTCATGTTCTCGGCCACAGCGGCCCTGCGTGACCCGAAGAAGGTCAACAAGGACCAGCCGGGCTCGGCGCCCGGCATCGAACCGATCAAGTTTGATTTGAAGAAGCACGGAGCAATGTCGCTCGAAGAACTCATAGAAGCAGCCGGTGAGACCGGGGTACGGATCACTGTCTGCAATCTGTCGATGGACCTCATGGGTATCAAGCCGGAAGAACTGATTGATTACCCGAACCTGAGCTTTGCCGGTGTCGCTGCCTTTGTCGATATGTGCAGCCAGTCGAAACAATGCTGGTTTATGTAAGAACTCACTTCCCCGACCATCCTTTAACAAATCACCCAAAAGCAAGGAGAAAGACCATGGATACCGCAGTAAAACAGACCATGACCGAAAGTGAATTGAAAGCCCTGAAGATCGGGAAACTCGTAGATGCCAGAGGCACGGCTTGCCCGGGGCCTATGTTGGAGGCAAAACGCGCCATTGGCGAATGCCCTGTCGGCGGTGTCATGGAAGTGCAATCGTCGGACAACGGTACCATCGTCGACATTCAGCGCTGGTGTCGCAAGATGGGGCACGAGTACCTCGGCGACGTCGCTAATGATGGATTCTGGAGCGTTTACCTGCAAAGGAAGGGATAAAAGTGAGCTCCCCCGGCAGCAATGGCACCCCGAAAATCCTCGTGTTCTCGACGAACGCGATCTCGGATCCGGGCATCGACCTGGCGGGCAGTGCGCATCTGCACTACTCGACAGCCGTCCAGGTCATCGCCTTGCCCTGTTCCAGCGGTGTCAAGCCTTCATGGATCGTTCATGCCCTGGAACGGGGTTTCGACGGGGTGTTTATTGCCGCCTGCGGGGGCGATTGTGCTTATCTTTCCGATTGCACGACTCGCACCGGCGCGCTCGTGACGCGGACGCAGACGCTGATAAAGGAACACGGCATCAGCCCGAAGCGATTGAAAATGTCAGGACTCTGTTCCGTGTGTGCCGACAATTTTGTTTCTCACATGAACAAATTTCAACAGGAGCTAGAGTCTCTTGAACCTTAATGCTGATATACGTCCACTGGACAACGCGGTCATCAATCCAAATTTTGACAGAAATCCACTGGACTACGACGTGATGATTGTTGGCGCCGGTGTCGCCGGCATGGAAACTGCGGCGTCGATGGGCGAAATGGGCTACCGCGTGTTGTTGGTGGAAAAGAACGCCAGCATTGGCGGAAAGGCCATCCTTCTCAGCAAGGTATTCCCGACGCTGGATTGTGCCAGCTGTATCGTGACGCCGAAAATGGCATCCGTTGCGCATCATCCCAATGTGCAGCTCATGACCTACAGCGAGGTCGACGGAATCGTACGCAAGGCCGACGGTTCCTTCGCTGTGGAGTTGCACAGGAAACCGGCTTATGTCGACTTCGATGCCTGTTCGGGCTGTGGGAAGTGCGAACAAGCCTGCACGGTTACCGTACCGGACGAATACAACTACGGTCTGGTCACGCGCCGGATTGCGCATATTCCTTTCCCACAGGCTGTACCGAAGAAAGCCATTATCGATCGGCGCGGAGAAGCGCCCTGCACCTTTACCTGCCCGGCCAACGTCAAGGCCAGCGGTTATATCTCGCTGGTCAGGGCGGGTCGCTACAAAGAGGCTTTCGAGCTGCATCTGGAAAACGCACCTCTGGTGGGCAGCCTGGCGCGGGCGTGTTATGCGCCGTGCGAATCCGACTGTACGCGTGGCGAGAAAGAGGGAACGGTTCACATCCGCGGCATCAAGCGGTTCATGGCGGACCGTTATTACGGCGAGCACCCCGAACCGGAATACGGTCCGGTCGAAAACCAGTTGGAGACCCGGGTAGCCATTATCGGTTCCGGGCCGGCGGGTTTGAGTGCTGCGTTCTACCTCGCACGGGAAGGTCACCGAGTGACGATCTTCGAGGCGGAAGAGCAAGCGGGCGGCATGCTGCGAACCGGCATCCCGGCCTATCGCCTGCCGAAGGACGTTGTGGATCGTGACATCAAGAACGTGACGGCGCTGGGCGTCGAAATCAAAACCGGACATAGAGTCACTTCTTTGCCGGATCTCAAACAGCAGGGTTTTAATTCCATCCTGATCTCGACCGGAGCGGCGGATGAACACGGTCTGGATATCGAAGGTCAGGACCTGGATGGCGTCATGGGCTGCATGCATTTCCTGCACGAAGTCAATGTCGGGAAAATGCCCGAGCTCGAAAACAAGACCGTCATGGTCATCGGCGGTGGCAACGCGGCCATGGACCCGGCCCGGGCCGCGATCCGCATCGGGGCCGGCAAAGTCCACGTGATCATCAACTATCGGCGCGGGCGCAAGGAGATGCCGGCGCATGACTGGGAAATCGACGGTGCCGAAGAAGAGGGCGTCGAATTGATGCTCATGAGCGCGCCCACAAGGTTTATCGGCAAGGACGGCAGACTGGTCGCAGTCGAATGCATAAGCATGGAGCTGGGCGAACCGGACGAGAGCGGTCGCCGCCGTCCGATTCCGATTGAAGGCTCGGAAAAAGTGATTCCGATAGACATGGCAATTCTGTCGATCGGTCTGTTGCCATCCACCTCTGGCTTCCCGGCCGAAATGAAGAATGACAAAGGTCTGCTGATCTCGGATTCGCAGACCCTGCAGACGCCCGATCCGGACATTTTCGCCTGCGGGGACTGCGTCACGGCACCCACGATGATGATCAATGCCATTGCACAAGGACGGCGGGCGGCGTTCTACATGGACCGTCACCTGAAGGGCGAGTCGCTGAACGTGGCGTTCGATGGCGTCCTGGAAAAGACGGACAAGAACCTCGTGCTCGAAGAGGCAGAACGTTTCGTGGAGCGGCAACCCGTTCCGCAGCACATGCTGTCGCTGGAGGAGCGCCGGATAACATTTGAATGCTACGAGCAGGGCATGACCGAGGCGGAGGCGCGCCAGGAAGCCCAGCGCTGCATGAACTGCGGAGAGTGCTCCCAGTGCATGGAATGTGTCAGCGTTTGTGCTCCCCAGTGTATTGATTTCACCCAGAAGCCGATACCCCTGTCCATCAATGTGGGCGCGGTGGTTATGTCCACCGGCTACGAGATTCTCGACCCGGCGACCAAGGAGCTGCTTGGCTACGGCAGATATCCGGATGTGATCAGCGGGCCGCAGATGGACCGCTTGCTGGCGCCGACGCGCCCCTACAACGCTGTGTTACGGCCTTCGGACGGTAAGGAACCGGAGAACATCGCCATCCTCCTCTGCGTCGGGTCGCGCGACCACACGGTCTGCAATCCGCTGTGCTGCCGCATCGGCTGCATGTACTCCATGAAACATGCGCAACTTGCGATGGGGGCATTGCCGATGGCCGAAATCACCATTTATACAATTGACGTACGCGCTTTCGGCAAGGGGTATGACGAGTTCTACGAGCAATCCAGGTCCATGGGGATCGAATTCGTCAAGGGCAAGGTTGCGCGAATCGAGCAGCTTGCCAACGGCAACCTGGCCTTGCACTACGAAGACATGCTGGGCGAAGGCGGCATGAAGACGCGCGAACACGACCTCGTGGTCCTGACCGTGGGATTTCTGCCCAATACATCTGCATTTTCTCTCTACAAGGGGGGCGAACTCGCGGCGGACAACTTCGGCTATGTACGCGAAGTCGATCCCATCAGTGAACCGGCTCGTACCAATGTTGATGGCCTGTTCGCGGCAGGCGCCACCATTGGCGTGATGGACATTCCGGACACGGTGCTGCACTCCGGAGCGGCTGCGGCCCAGGCAGCCGCTTATCTTGAACGAACGAGGGGCGGGTAATGGCACAAAAGCGACGAATCGGTGTCTACGTCTGCCACTGTGGCGGGAATATCTCCGACCATGTGAACGTAAAAGAAGTTGCGGATGCACTCAAAGGCGAAGCGGGAGTCGAGGTTTCGCGCACACATATGTTCGCCTGCTCGGATGCTTCGCAACAGGAAATGATCGACGAGATCAAGGAAAAGAATCTGGATGGCCTGGTCATTGCATCGTGTTCCCCGAAACTTCATATGTTCACCTTCCGCGCCATGGCCGAGCGCGCCGGACTGAATCCCTACCAATACGTTCATGTCAATCTGCGTGAACAATGCTCCTGGGCGCACACGGGTGACAAAGTCGGTGCCACGGAGAAGGGTATCAACATCACGCGCGCAGGCGTGGCCAAATGTGCCTTGACGCACCCCCTGACGGCAATTCGGATAGAAACCCAACCACGCGTTCTGGTCGTCGGAGCCGGCGTGGCCGGTATGCGCGCCGCGCTCTTGCTCGCAGGAATGGGACTGTCGGTCTTTATGGTCGAGCGCGACAAGGAGCCGGGGGGCTGGGCGTTGCAAGCCGGCCGGATGGGCCCCGACGACCAGCACGGTCCCGAGGTGGTCGCAAAGCTGCTGGAGAAGATTCGGAAACACGAGAACATCATTCTCTATACCGACGCCGAACTGACGGCCAAGAGCGGCCATATCGGCGATTTCACCGCGACAGTCCGCCTGCGCGGCGAAGAGGACGTTTCACTCAACGTGGGGGCAATCATTGTCACCACAGGCTTCGCGCCCTATGAACCCCAGGACGGCGAATACGGCTGGGGTAAACCCGGAGTGGTCACTTTAAAGGATTTTCGCCAGATGCTCGAGGCTGGCGATGGCCCGTTGACCTACAATGGAATTCCGGTGCGGGACGTCGGCTTCATCTACTGTGTCGGCAGTCGCCAGACGCAAAGCGACACCTGCCCGGAGCCCAACACATATTGCTCGCGCTTCTGCTGCATGGCCACCACATTCAGCGCCAGCTTGCTGCACGAGTATGAAAAGAAGTCCGGCCAGACCATCAATCAGTACCACCTGTATCGCGATGTCCGCACCTATGGGCATCTTGAAACCGTGTATACAAAAGCCCGCGCCGATGGAGCACTGTTCCTGCGCTGGGATCCGAAAGAACCACCGCGGGTAGAACAGGGCAATGGCCGCCTTGCAATCAAAGTCAAAGACACGCTGTTGGGCGATGACGAGTTGGAAATTGGTGTGGACTTGGTGGTGCTCGCAACCGGCATGACGCCCCGGAAAAACGACACGCTCAACAATGTGCTGAAGATACCGGAGAGCAAGGACGGGTTTTACAAAGAGATTCATCTTAAGTTGCGACCGGTCGAAACCGCCATCGATGGTGTATTCATTGCCGGTGCAGCGCAAGGCCCCAAGAACCTCGCCGAAAGCGTTGCTTCGTCCCTGGCAGCGGTATGCAAGACCGGCGGCCTGCTCAAAAAGGGCTACGTGAACCTGGAACCGCTCATTGCAAAGGTTGACACGGACAAGTGTGTCTGGTGCGACGAGTGCCTCAAGGCCTGCCCGTATGGCGCCATCGAACGAGTGCGATGCGGCGACAAGGAAGTGGCGATGGTGATCGAGTCTGCATGTAAGGGAGAAGGGGCATGCGTTCCGGTCTGTCCACACGACGCCATCGATATCGAGGGCTTCAGGGATGACCAGATTATGGCCATGATCGATGCAAGCCTTGAAGAGCAGGTGGCGGCATGAGCAATACTCAGACAACAAGATTGCGGGGCATGCTCGATATCGCTCAGGACGAAATGATCATGAGGGATCGCATCGCGGATATTCTCGAACAAGGGCCGAAGACGATCCCCGAAATTTCCGAGGCTCTGGCTTACCCCTCCCGGGAAGTGACCGTCTGGCTCTTCGGTATGCGCCGCTATGGCATGGTCGAAGCAATCGGCCGTGCAGATGTGGATGGGTACTTCCAATACGAACTCACGAAGACACATGAGCCTGAACCTGCGTAAGTTGGCGACGAGGAAAACATAATGATCAGAGTGTCATCCGAATTAGCGGCCCGCATGAAGGAAGCGGAAGGTTTCAACGCCGGGGCGTGCTTCCACTGCGGCACTTGCACGGCGCTGTGCCCGCTGGGGTATGAAATACTTCCGCGCAAACTATTCCGCGAGGTCATGCTCGGACTTGAAGATAAAGTCCGCGCCAGCATCCCGCAGATTTTCTCCTGCCTGCTGTGCCGCATGTGCGAAGAGAACTGTCCGTCGGAGGTCCATATCGCGGAGAACGTTCGCACCCTCCGCTGCCTGATCAATCGGCAAGAGTTTGGTCTGAAGTAGGAGATTATCGTATGCCTTTGCCGATTGCACCTATTTTGGGGATTCTCTCCGACAACCTGCGCAAGCGCGGCAGTGTTCTGCCGCTGTCGAAACGGGCAGCTACGGGTTGGGCACGCGGGCTCAACCTGCCGCGCGGCGGCGAGACGATTCTCTACACCGGGCACATGTACCAAATGATACCCGCCCTCGAGGTCATGTCTGCTCAGATGGCCGCGCTCGAAAACTCATTTATGACCCGGTTCATGGGCATGGGCCGCCTGGTCAACAAGTTCGTGAACCTTTCCTTCTTCATGTCCCTCACCGCTTCGTCGGAAAAAGCGCGGCATTCCAACCAGGTATTGCGCGACATTGCCGGGCTGCTTCGCGACGCGGGGGTCGAGTTCGGCTATCTGTACGAAGAAGAACTCTACGCCGGCGCTCTCGTCCATGACGAGGGAATGGATGAAGCCTTCGGGAACCATGCCCGCCGTGTGGCGGAGCGTTTGAAACAGCAGGGCGTCCGGCGCCTGATTACTGTGGACCCTCACACCACCAATATGCTGCGTCAGGTGTACCCGCGTTATGTCAAAGACTTCGATATCGAGGTCCAAAGCTACCTGGAAGTGCTGGCGCAGGCGCATCCAGAGGCCATGGAACCGGTAAACGGGGAAGTCGTGGTTCACGATTCCTGTGTCTATGCGCGCTACGAGAAGATGGTTGACCAACCGCGCGAACTGTTGCGGGCGGCGGGTCTGGCCGTACGCGATCCTGAACTATCCGGCAAGTCAACACACTGTTGCGGCGGACCGTTGGAGTCACTTTTCCCGGCCGAGGCGCATCGAATTTCCGGAATCCGCGTGGATCAGCTCGAAGCCGAAGGGAAAAACGTGGTCACCATGTGCCCGATCTGCTGGGTGAACCTCAGTAAGGCCGCCGGGGACAGGCTTGTCATCAATGATATTGCAAATACCCTGGCCTCCTGCCGTCGGCAAGCAGCATCGACGAACGTCTAGCCCGGGTTGCGTCCATAACGAGGAATGAAATGAAAATTGCCGTTACCAGTCAAGACCGCAAGACCATCACCGAACATGCCGGCAAATGCCGCAAGTTCTGGATTTACGAAATTGATGGCAAAACAGTCGTCAAGAAAACCATGCTTGAACTCGCGAAGGAGCAGTCCTTCCATGAAAGCCATGGGGCAGGCCCTCATCCGCTGGAAGGAATCAACGTACTGATCAGCGGCGGCGCGGGTCAGGGGCTGATCCGGCGCCTCGACAACATGGGCATCCAGGGTCTGGTGACTGCGGAAACCGAACCCGATTCAGCGGTGGCCGATTTCCTCAACGGTACGCTGAAGCTCGATCAGAGTGGGTGTCATGAGGGGCATGGCGAACATCACCACGGCGAGCACGGCTGCTGTCATTGACACGGGCTTGGCTCACGGCTGCTGCCCGCAGTGCGCGCCCGCCACTGTTCAGGAAACCGTTGGGATCGTTGAACTTGGCACCTCTGAGGATTCCAATGGATGCCTGCCCAGGCTATTTCGCCTGGCGGCTTAGATAAACGTTGTTTGACCAATCGCACAAGACCCTCGACATGGGAAGGTTACATTCCTTTACACAGCAACTTGGTGGTGGTGGTTCAAACAAATCGGCATTTCATCAAGACGCATGAAATTGGCGGCGCGCCGTTTGGGGACCAACGGCGGTCGAAGTCGCGGCGACGATCGTCGTGATTGTGACTTTTACCGGCGAGGTGCCGCTTAAGGTTTTCCGTATCGATCAGGAGAAACATTATGGCTGAGGAAAAGAAGAAGCTCGTGTTTATGGTGACACATGGACCCGAGGATCCGGAGCTGGCGACCATACCATTCGTGATGGCGACGACTGCACTTGCTTCGGACGTTGACGTGCTCATGGGTTTCCAGGCTAACGGCGTCTTTCTCACGATGAAAGGCATGGCCGAACACGTAGCGGCTCATGGCTTCCCGCCGATCAAAGATTTGGTGCAAAGTTACCTGGAAGCCGGCGGGAAGATGTATGTGTGCGGGCCGTGTGTAAACTCGCGCATGATCGCGCCGCAGGAGCTCGTCGAGGGCGCAACGATTGTGGGAGCAGCTACGTTCGTGGCAGAGTGCGTCGCGGCGACAAACGTCCTAGTTTATTGAAGTTCAAATCGTGCGCGCGGGCGGTCAGCTTTTGCTGCCAGCCCGGCGCATCGCGAACACCGTGTTTTTCCTCAACGGTGCCCCGTACGGCAGCTAACCCAGTTACAACGCCTTTCGTCTCGCGCGCGCTGTAGATAGCGACTATGCGCAGGTGCTGCGGAGCAGATGGCACCGGTCCCTATGGCGGTGAGTGATCGGGGCCGGCGCAATCTTCACATAGTTACAGCGTCTGCAAGAACCGCATGAACGAGCCCGGGGCGTTGTGTCGACGCAATTTGGTGTCGGGCGCCTCCAATCGCGCAAGCGCCTTCTCTTTCATCGCGAAGTCGGGCCTCGACGCAGCGATGCGTGGTGGTCGCGTTCTCGTGCCCGGGTCGCAGCGCGATTACGTTGAACGGTACGCCCGACTGCGCGAGTGCGCCAAGCGCACTCTGCTGACGGTCGCAGTGCAGATGCATCCGATTGTCTGATGGGGCGCATCGGTTTAAGGAATTCTGCAACCCTATACAGTTTTTATCCAGCATATCGATGAAACGCATTGCTTAAAACCATTTTACTTGGTGCACGATAATATCCAGTATATGCACAGATGCACACATACACACATATACGTATAGATGGTCGAACAGCAAAACTCGCTTATTGCTTGATTGCGCCCGCGGGCGCCCTGCGTCGTCTCGCATCATTCGTTACCAAGGGTTTTCGCCGGCGCGACTTAGCCGCAGGAGAGGCTGATTGTGCGCAGTGGAATTATCATGGCTGCGGCGATGGCTTCCATGTTGCTCGCGACGGCGGCGCACGCATCCACTGCCGACCACAGCAAGTTCAAGGTTCTGTAGCAGGAGTTCGATTCGGAGCCGGAATTGACCAAGCTTGCTTCCGCCGATGCCATCGATCGTGTGTCTTCGCATGTTTTTCAAGCCAGCCTCAACAGGAGCAAAAGCATGAATTTTGATAAGGAACTGGATGCCCGCGGTCTGAATTGCCCGCTGCCCATCCTGCGTTCGAAGAAAGCGCTGTCCGGTATGAGTTCAGGTCAGGTATTGCGCGTCATCTCCACCGATCCGGGATCGGTCAAGGACTTCGACGCCTTCGCCAAGCAGACCGGCAACGAATTGCTCGAGAGCGGCGAGAACAACAAGGAATTCGAGTTCTACCTCAAGCGCAAATAGATTTGGTTGCGCAGCCCGTTCGCGCATGAATGAATCGCGCAGCATTCGCTGTGCCCGAACCAGGAGATAAGCATGGGAGCAACGCCGGAAATTGCAGTCTTGGACAGTCTCATCGCGCAACGACTCGACGCGATTCTGCCGCAGAGAATCGAACAGGTGCTGCAGGAGCGCGAACAGAACCGCACGCCGTCGATGGCCATCATCGCCACCAAGGGCACTCTTGACTGGGCCTATCCGCCTTTCATCCTGGGATCGACTGCGGCCGCTCTGGGTTGGGACGTATCGATTTTCTTTACATTCTATGGCCTCAACCTGCTGAAGAAGGATATTTCCGGCCTCAAGGTCAGCCCATTGGGCAATCCCGGCATGCCGATGAAAATGCCGTTCGGCCCGGACTGGTTCAAGGGCATCAACTGGAATATTCCTAATTTGGTTCAGGCCGGCATTCCCGGTTTCGAATCCCTCGCGACCACGCTCATGCAGAAAACCATCAAGAACAACGGTGTGGCCGGCATCGAGGAGTTGCGTTCCATGTCCCAGGAGGCCGAGGTCAAATTCATTGCCTGTCAGATGACTGTCGAGTTGTTTGGCTATAGCGCCGAGGATTTCATCGCCGGTGTGGATTATGCAGGCGCCGCAAGCTTCCTCCCGGTCGCGCAGAAGGCCGATGTCAGCCTGTTCATGTAAGCCAGTCGAATACTTCTCATAACCTTGCCCAGGAGCATTAACGATGCAAATGAAGACGATAGTAGCCGTGCTATTCATGGCCGGCCTGGCCACCCCCGCGTTTGCGACGGATGGGTATTATCCGCACGGCTACGGCATGAAAGCCAAGGGCATGGGTGGGGCATCGGTGGCGATGGCCGACGATGCCTACGGCGGCGCCAACAACCCGGCCAGCATGGTCTGGGCCGGCGACCGCTTCGACATCGGCGTGGATCTGTTCAGTCCGAAGCGCGCCATATCACGCACGGGCGGGCCGCTCGACGGCTCGGTGAGCAGCGGCAGCAATTTGTTTTTCGTCCCCGAGCTCGGCTACAACAAAATGATCGGCTGGGACATGTCCGTCGGCGTCACCGTCTACGGCAACGGTGGCATGAATACCGATTTCAACGGCGGGCAGTTCACTGCGGGAACTCCGGGAGCGCAAGTCTGCGGTGGCTTTAACCAGGCTTCGGGGCAGGCGGGTCCTTACAACATGCTGTGCGGTTCGGGCAAGCTCGGCATGAATCTCACGCAGCTGATCGTTGCGCCGACGTTCGCGAAGAAAGTCAACAAGGACAATTCATTCGGCGTATCGCTGCTGCTCGCGGCCCAGCAGTTCAAGGCGGAAGGTTTGAGTGGTTTTTTTAATTTCACGAGCTCGGTAGCTGGCGGTCCACCGGCATACGCCAGCAGCAACCTGACGGATCGTGGCAACGATACGACTTATGGCTATGGCCTCAAGCTGGGCTGGATGGGCAAGGTTTCGGATACGGTGACCCTGGGCGCAAGCTACACCAGCAAAGTCAAGATGGGCAAGTTCACAAAGTACCAGGACTTGTTCGCCGGGCAGGGTGCTTTCGACATGCCGGAGAGTTTCGAGCTCGGTATTGCGTTCAAGGCGAATCCCAAATGGACCATCGCCGCTGATTACGAGCGGATCAACTACGCTGGCGTCGACTCGGTCGGCAACCCGAGCACAATGCCGGGCGATGGCCTTGGCCCGAACGGCGGCATGCCGGGCACGCTTGGCTGCGGCAGCTGCCGCGGTTTCGGCTGGAGCAACGTCAACGTATTTAAGCTCGGCGCCGAATACCAGTACAGCCCGAAACTGATCCTGCGTGCGGGCTACAACCACTCCGACAACCCGATCCAGGGCCGCGACGTGACATTCAACATGATCGCCCCGGGTGTGGTCCAGGACCACGTCACCATGGGCTTCACCTACGGCGTGGGCAAGGACTCGGAGATCACCATGGCCTATATGCATGCGTTCAAGAACTCGGTGCAGGGGGCCAGTCTGTTCAATGCCTTCGGCGTGCCAGCCGGTACCGAACAAATAGAGATGCATGAGAACTCGCTCGGGATCGCCTACGGCATCAAGCTGAAGTAAGCCGATCCGGCTGGGAAAACCGCAACTGAAAAAAGGCCGAGTGCGAAAGCGCACTCAGCTTTTTTTCGGATTCCAATAACACCATCGAAATTGCCCAAAGGAAAGACATGTCAATCATCTACAGAACCCTGGGCGCAGCGGTGCTGGCGCTAAGCGCCACGCTTGCAATTGCCCAGGACGTCGTCCTGAAACCATTCGTGCTGGCTTCCACGGGACCGGGCGATCTGACGCAGAAACTGCAGGAGACCAAGGCGGCGCTGACCAAGGCCGGCTTCACCGTCGCCGGCAGTTATGCCCCGTATTCGGGCGCGGAAGTGATAGGCGTCACCGACGACGAGCTGCGTAGCAAGGCCGCGAAGTCGGAATACGGCGGCTTCGGCGCCGCCATGCGCGTCGCCCTCACTAAAGTCGGGGATCAAGTACAGGTGTCCTATACCAATCCACCCTACCTGGCCAACGCCTATCGCATGGAGGGAGACCTCCAGGACACCGCGGCGAAGCTGCAGACCGCGCTCGGTAAAGTAAAGGAATTCGGCGCCAAAGGTCTCACCCCGGGCGCGCTGCGCAAGTACCATTACATGTTCGGCATGGAGTATTTCAACGAGCCGAATACCCTTGCGAGCTACGGCAGCTACGAGGAGGCGCTGAAGGCGGTCGAGGCGGGGCTCGCTGCGGGCAAGCAGGGCGTGACCAAGGTCTATCGCGTGGACCTCATAGGCAAGCAGGAAACGCTGTTCGGAGTCGCGATGAAGGGCGAGGGCGACAACAAGTACATGGACGACAAGTACATCATGAGCGAGATCGACTTCAAGGATGTCAAATCCACCGCCCATCTGCCCTATGACATCCTGGTTTCCGGAAACAAGGTCTATGCGCAATACGCGCGCTTCCGCATTGCCATCTCCTTCCCCGATCTTTCGATGATGGGAGCGCACAGCTTCATGAACATAATGAAAGCGCCGGAGGCCATCCGCAGGGCGCTGGCCTTGACCGTGGGCGGCAAGGAGGACGCGCGCTGACGGTGGGACGTGAACCGAGCGCGCAGCCCCGCTAAGCCGGGGTTTGCTCTTATGGTGGTTTGCTGTGAGCCCGACCATAGCCGGAGTGCTGAAGTGCATCCAAGCAGTGCCGGTGGCCGAAGTAGCTGCGAAGCTACCGTGGGTTACTAAACCTTGCCGCGTCAGTTTCCGTTGCGCCGCGCGAGTGCATGCCCGGCGGTCTTGCGGTATTCGCGGGCGCCGGTGTGATTTCAGTTTTGGAGTCCATGACCGTAGAGGTTTACAATGCAAGTCGCGCCGCGATTTGCGTTCTACGGCGAGCCCACGATAGGAATTGGCGATGAACGAGTACCTGGAGATTACGTTTCGCTTGCTGATCGCCCTGGGGTTCGGCGGAATCATCGGCCTGGAGCGAAGCTATCACGGCAGACCCGCAGGATTTCGCACGCACACGCTTGTCTGCCTGGCATCCGCCATGCTGATGTTGGTCACGGTCTACTCGGATCAATGGTTTGCCTCGCGATACCTCGACACTGTCAGAATTGACCCAACGCGGATGGCCCAAGGAATCATGACGGGTATCGGCTTTCTCGGCGCAGGCGTCATCATGAAGGAAGGGATCAACGTGCGCGGGCTGACCACTTCCGCGTCCATCTGGGTCACCGCCGCAATCGGAATTCTCGTGGGAATCGGATTTTATTTCCCTGCCGGCCTAGCGACCTCATTGGTGCTTGGCGTGCTGTCGGCGTTTCGTTGGCTGGAAAACATCGTGATCCCTTCTCAGCAGTACGCGCACTTCATGGTGAAATTTTTCCGCGAGTCGGTGATGCCTGAGCCTGAGCTGCGCGAAATGGTGAGCGAGTTGTCGTTTTCCGTCGCCAACCTCAACTATCGGCTCGTCGACGACGGCAGGCATTTCGAGTACCGGATGATGCTGCGCACGCACTATCCCGAAAAGATCCGCCATTTGTCGGAAATTCTTGTGAGTACGCCGACGGTTCTGGAGTTCCGCATCTCGCCGACTGGAGATTGAGAAGCCGCTGTACAATAAAGCTGCGGCGGTTTGGCTCTCGCTTTATTCCAAAATTCAGCGAATATCGGCAGCCGCAGCTCCAGGCCAGCGCTTGCTTACGCGAAGCGCCGCTCCAGAATGCCGGGAATCAGGTGACGTCTTGCCGGATTGCAGGATTCGGGCTCGACGAAACGGCACCCCCGGGCGATGTTTTCTGCTTGGCTTCGTTAATTCCGGGTATATACTTTTGTCAGGTGCAAGTCCCGCCGCTGTAGCATCTTGCGGCTCTTCAAGAGGTTACATGTTGCTCTTTTTTCCACGCTTCAGCTCGCAGGATATCGCGATCGACCTCGGTACCGCGAATACCCTCATCTACGTGCGCGGCAGGGGGATCGTTCTCGACGAACCTTCGGTCGTCGCGATGAGGCGGAATAGCTTGCCCGAGGGAAAGCAGGCAATCGAGGCCGTGGGCCTTGCCGCCAAGGCTATGCTGGGCCGCACGCCCGGCAGCATCACGGCGATCAAGCCCCTGCAGGATGGGGTGATCTCCGATTTCGACGCGGCTGCGCTGATGCTCAAGTACTTCATCCGCAAGGTCCTCGATACGCGCATATTCAGACCCAGACCGCGGATCATCATATCCGTCCCCAGCGGCTCGACCCCTGTAGAGCGGCGCGCCATTCGTGAATCGGCGCTTGGCGCCGGCGCTTCAACGGCATACCTGATGGAAGAACCCATTGCAGCGGCGCTTGGCGCGGGGCTTCCGGTAAGCGAGCCAAGCGCCTCGATGGTCGTCGATATTGGCGGTGGCACGACCGAGGTCGGCGTGATTTCCCTGGGCGGTCTTGTCTACCAGTCGTCGGTGCGGATGGGCGGGAACAAGTTCGATAATGCCATCATCGACTACGTGCGCCGCAATTACGGCATGGTAGTCGGCGAGGGCAGCGCTGAACTGGCGAAGAAAATGATAGGGACTGCGTTTCCAGGGGCCGAAGTGCGTGAAAAGGAAATGAAGGGCCAAAATGTCGCGGAGGGCGTTCCGCGCAGCTTCAGGCTATCGAGCAACGAAATTCTGGAAGCGCTGAGCCAGCCCCTCGACAGCATCGTGACCACGGTGAAATTGGCGCTCGAAAATACGCCTCCCGAACTGGCCGCAGATTTAGCAGAAAAAGGCATCGTGCTTACCGGCGGCGGAGCGCTATTGCGCGATATCGACCGCCTGCTGATGGAGGAAACGGGGCTACCGGTCAGCATCGCTGAAGATCCCCTTACCTGCGTTGCGCGCGGCTGCGGTCTGGCCCTTCAAACGATGGATCGTGTGGGAATGCCGTTCGCAGTGGATTGAGGGGCCGGAGGGGATCTCAAGCACCCAGTTTTGACAGAATGGCCCAGTGTCGGCAGCTGCTATTCAAGCCGCGAGCGCGCACAGCGCGATAAATATTGGCAAGCTGCCCGCCGCGCCCATGCCTGGCCTAGCGATACCAGCGATTCTCGCGCAGGGGCGGCTTGCGCAGCGCATCGTCGCCTGCCGGTAGAGCGGCAGAAGGCGTCGTGCCGTAGATCGCGCGCCCTTGGCGGGCGCTCAGCGCGACGCCGGAAGGGGCCGGACAGCTCCCGCTCGTGCGATAGGCTAGCGCCGCGGCAAATTGCCCCTCGAGCGGATCGCCGAGCGCGTGAGTGAAATCGTCGGCCACCGAACAGCCCGGGAGCGGAACGCCGATTGCGCCGACCGCATTCTGCGGCGAGAAACCGTCGCTGTAATCGCCAAAGCCCGCAGCGTTCACGCCTTTATACTCGATCGTGAAATACGTCGTGCCGCAATTGTCCTGCGGATAAAAGCCATAGGGTTTGCCGCAGGTCGTCGAGCCGACCTCGATCACCTGCACGCCGATGCCGCGCAAGCCGTTGATGATCGCCTCGCTGGCGGAACAGGTGCCGCCGCCTGTGAGTACATAGACGCGCGGCAAATTCAGCGTCGGCAAGGCCTGACCGCTGGCGACGGAAAATCCCTGCGATTGATTATGAAATGGGGTAGGCGTCAGGATCTGGAGAGTAAGCGGATTGATGCCTGAATATTTGTCGTTGAATTGAATGCGATCGAACGCATGACCTGTCGTTTGCGCCGCGCCCGCGATCATGTAAGCCAGTTCGCTGGCGATGTCGAGATATCCGCCGCCGTTGTAGCGAATATCCAGAACCAGATCGCTTACGCCGGCGGATTTGAGCTGCTCGATCGCGGAGATCAATTCGCTTTCCGCGGTCGCGACCTGGTCGTTGAATAACATGTAGCCGACGGCCCCGCTCGCCGTGGCCACCGTCTTCACATTGCGCACCGGGGTGCTGGCGACGTTCGCCGACTGCAGGGTAAGGGGCCGCGGCGCGGATGCGCCGGGATCGAGAACTTCAAAGGTGTGGCGCTCGCCGGCGCTCGCCGGAAACATGCCGGCATTGAGCGCGGCGGCGCTGCCGCTGGCGATGTCGACGCCGTCCACCGACAGCAATTGGGTTCCGCGCGCGATATTCGCGGCCGTTGCCGGCGTGTCCGGCTGCGTGAAGGCCACCATCACCTTGCGCGGCGGCGCCGCTGCGATCAGCGCCCATTCCAGTCCATAGCCCGCCTGCACATCCGACCGCGACAATTGCTCCCACACGCCGGTCGGATAGGTGAAATGAAATCTGTCTTTGGGGCTGCCGGACGGCGTGAGCGCGGAGGTTTTCAACAGATTGAAGTAATCGGCCGTGGCGTGGCCCGCCGGGTCGATGTCGGGCACCTCGCTGTACCAGAGATACAGTTCGTTGGTCCACGATCTCAGAAAATTGTTTTCGCTGAGCGTCGAGCCTTGCACGTCGGGGAAACTTCGGCCGGTGAGGGGATCGACGCCGACGCGCGGCGTCGCGCACTGCGCCGCAAAGCTCGACGAGGGCGCGAATACGCCCTTAACCCAGGTTGCGGATGCGCCGCCGTTGTCGGAACCTCCGCCGCCGCCGCAGGCGCTTAGATTTGCAAGAGCGAGGACGGCCATTCCCCGCAGAACTGCGGTCCAGAAATGTTTCGACAGGCCCATTTGTGCGGTAGCGAAAGGAATTGCTAGACGGCTGCCTCAGCCGATCAGGTGCCAGCCCCAACCGGAACACTCGACGCAGGTCTGCGAGCCCACTTTCCCGGTTGCGGAGCAGGCTTGGCATTCGTCCCATACCAGGCCAAGGCTGCTCTTGAACGCGCCGGAGCAGCGCCTGCCGTAAACCGCTTTGTTGCACCGATGGTTGATGTCTTGATGTTCGCCGCTATACGCCCCGCAAACGTTACAGACGGCCAAGGGCTTTAGTTTCTTGGGCTGGCGCATGTTTCGTCGAACCTCGATTTTCATCCGGTGTCGATAGTATGCGCCACGTGGTACCTCAAGCAAGGAATTATGACTGGTTCGTCGGGCCGGGCATGGTAGACGCCGCCCTGACTGCTTGCGCCGGTGCCAAGAGAATGCGGCGGGCTGGGTGTGGACCTCGGCGCTTGCGGATGGCTGGTATTGCGCGAGCCAGATTGGTTCGTCCGTTCTGTGCCGCTGCGGCGCGGGAATTTTTCGGCAACCACCAGCGATCGGCGGCGCGTAAATCAGTGCGGTCGCAAGGAGCGCTCCGACCGACAATCCCGCCTGTCAGGCCGCGTCGCATTTGCTGCGACGCGGTGACGCTCAGGCGCACATATCCCTAAGCCGGCGCTTGAGTAGCTTGCCGTTGGCGTTGCGCGGCAAGGGCTGGTCGACGAAAGTAATGAAGTCCGGCAGCTTGTAGTCGGCAAGGTGCTGCGCGCAGTGCGCGCGCAGCTGTTCGGCGCTGCAGGCCGGATCCGAGCGCAGCACGAAGGCCTGCGCTTTCTCGCCCAGGACCGGATCGGGGCGTGCGATCAGCGCCGACTCCACCACCGCCGGATGCAGCGACAGCACGTTTTCGATCTCGGCGCAGAACACCTTGTAGCCGCCGCGGTTGATCAGGTCTTTCTTGCGATCGAATATGCGCACGTAGCCCTCGGCGTCGATCGAGCCTATGTCCCCAGACTTCCAGTAACCGCCGCAGAATTCGCGCTGCGTGGCTGCGGCGTCTTCCCAATAGCCGGGTACGACCATCGGGCCGGCGATCCAGATCTCGCCCGTTTCGCCACGCGCGACTTCGCGGCCGTCGTCGTCCATTACGCGCAGCTCGCCGCAGGGCAGCACCGCGCCCACGCTGTCCAGGTGGGCGGCCTGCTCACCCAGCGGCATAGAGGTGGTCGGGGAAGTGGTTTCGGTGGCGCCGTAGGCATTGACCAGAACGAGCTGCGGCAGTTTCTGTGCCAAAGCCTGCATGGTGCCCAGCGGCATTGGCGCGCCGCCGAATCCGCCGACGCGCCAATGACTCAGGTCGAAGCCGGCAAAGTCGGGCTCGCGCAGGCACAGGTTGTAGATCGCCGGCACCACCAGGGTGTAGCTCATGCGCTCGCGGCTCGCGAGCTCGAGAAAGGGCCGCGCCTTGAACTCGCGGAGCATGATCACGCAGCCGCCCACGCGCAACATGGTCAGGATGATGGCCACCAGACCGGTGACATGGCTCGCGGGTACGGCGAGCAGGGCGCGCTCGCCGGCGCCGAATTGCATGCAGTATTCGAAGTGCAGCGCCGAATGAATGAGGTTCAGGTGGGTCAGCATCGCCCCTTTGGGGTGCCCGGTGGTGCCGGAGGTGTAAAGGATCACCGCAGTATCGTCTTCGCTCGGCGCGGCAGGGGCGGGCGGCTCCGCGCCGGTTTCGAGCAAATGCGAAAACGGCCGGTCCAGCTTTGCGCGGCCCGGCGCCGGCTCGCCCACTGCATAGCGCAGTTCCAGTTGCGGCACAGCATCGTTTGATGGAATGCGCTCGGCGAGCTCGGCATCGAACACTAGCGCGCGCGCCTTGCACTGATTCAGCACGTAGGCGAGCTCGGGCTTTTGTTCGCGCACGTTGATCGGCACCGCAATCGCGCCGAGGCGAAACGCGGCCAGCAATGCATAGACGAATTCGGGCTCGTTGGCGCAGAGGATGGCGATGCGGTCACCCGCGCGCACGCCGTCGCGCGCAAGGCCGGCCGCCACGCGCGCAGCGGTCTCGTCCAGCTCGGCATAGGCGATGCGCCGCTCGGCGCATACCAGCGCTTCGTCGCCGGCATGGCGCGACAGGGTTTGCGCAAACAGCGCATTGAGATGCGCCGGGCGCTCGGCGAAGCAGGTGAACACGCGGCCGAAATGCGCTTCGCGGCGCAGGCTCGGCAAGCGTTCAGTCGGCCAGTTCATGGGTGGTCTCATGGAAAAGAATGCGGCATTCTACCGTGCGCTTGGGCGCCTGCGGCTTGGGCTATACTTTGGCCCATGCCGGAAACCATGCTCATCGTTCTTATTGTGCTCGCCGTGCTGATCGTCGCACTGCAGATCGTCGCTCTTGCGCGCGGCCGTTCGGGGGCGGCGCAGGAAGGACTGGACAGACTGGAGCGCGAGCTGCGTGAGGGTTTTGCCGCGGCACGCAAGGAGGCGCAAGAGGCCGCTCAGGCGCAGCGCGGCGAATTGACGGGCAGCGTATCCCAGTTCGGCCAGACGCTGCAGCAGCAGATGGCCACAATCGCCAGCGTACAGAACAACCAGATCGATGCGTTCGCCCAGCAGCTGGCCAAGCTGGTCGAGTCCAATGAAAAGCGGCTGGCCGAGGTGCGCGAAACGCTCGAAACCAAGCTGAAGGAACTTCAGGTCGACAATGCCGCCCGGCTCGAAGAGATGCGCAAGACCGTTGACGAAAAGCTGCACGCCACGCTCGAAAAGCGTCTGGGCGAATCGTTCAAGCAGGTCAGTGACCGGCTCGAGGCGGTGCACAAGGGCTTGGGCGAAATGCAGGCACTCGCGACCGGCGTCGGCGACCTGAAGCGCGTTCTGAGCAACGTCAAGACGCGTGGCACCTGGGGCGAAGTGCAGCTCGGCGCCCTGCTCGAGCAGACGCTCACCGCCGAACAGTACCGGCGCAACGTCGCCACCGTGCCTGGCTCGAAGGACGTGGTCGAGTTTGCGATCAGACTGCCCGGCAACGAGGACGGATCGCCGGTATGGCTGCCGATCGACTCCAAGTTTCCGGTCGAGGACTACGAGCGCCTGCTCGGCGCCCAGGAGCGCGCCGATCCGGCTGGTGTGGACGAAGCTGTCCGCGCGATCGACAACCGCCTCAAACTCGAGGCCAAGACCATACGTGAAAAATACATTTCGCCGCCGCATACCACTGATTTCGCCATTTTGTTTTTGCCGACCGAGGGACTGTACGCCGAGGCGCTGCGCCGGCCCGGGCTGGCCGACTTTCTGCAGCGCGAGTATCGCGTGTCCATCGCCGGGCCGACGACGCTGTCGGCGATCCTGAACAGCCTGCAGATGGGATTTCGCACGCTCGCCATCGAACAGCGCTCGAGCGAGGTGTGGGAACTGCTGTCGGCGGTCAAGACGGAGTTCGCACGTTTCGGCGAGGTTCTCGCCAGAACCAGGGCCCAGCTGCAGAGCGTCACCAATTCCATTGGCCAAGCCGAAACGCGCACGCGGCAGATGGCGCGGAAGTTGAAAGGCGTCGAGGCGCTGCCCGCGCCCCAGGTCGATGAACTCCTGGGCAAGACGGATGACGAGGTGGAAGAAGGCGACGTAGTTCGGGAATAGAAAAGGTCGAACAGAAAAGCTTGGATGCGGAACACCCTGGAACCGGACATGTACCAAGACATCTTGAAATTCTGGTTCGAAGATATCGAACCGAAAACGTGGTGGGCCGTTGACGCCGTATTCGACGAACAAATCCGGGTTCGGTTCGGTGGTGTACTTCAGCAAGCCGCCCGGTGTGAGTTGTTCGCGTGGCGTGACAGGCCCGAAGGCCGTCTCGCAGAAGTAATCGTATTGGATCAGTTCTCACGCAATATCCATCGCAATACGCCGCTCGCGTTCGCTCAAGACCCGATGGCGCTCACCTTGGCACAGGAAGCGGTAACGGCGGGCATCCACCATGTGCTTTCGCCAACCGAGAGAAGTTTTCTGTTCTTGCCGTTCATGCACAGCGAATCGGGGCACATTCACGTTTGGGCCGAGAGCCTTTATCGCGAGTACGCGCCGCCCGACAACTATCAGTTTGAACTAAGGCATAAGGCGATTATCGATCGCTTCGGCCGCTACCCGCACAGAAACGAGATTCTCGGGCGGATCTCGAGCCCGGAAGAAATCGAGTTTTTGAAGCAACCGGGGTCACGTTTCTAAATCGAGCGCTTGCACGAGCGATGCGGAGGCTGACCATTCGCTGCAGACGCGTCGGTCCTGATGTGTCTATCGAGCGAGCCGCGTAAGGTCGGTTAGCGGCTGAAGCAGCACTGACCATTGGAAAAAGCGCGTTTGTATTCCCGATACGCCCCACCACCTTCAAGGAGAACCCGATGTCCGAGACGAATCTGACCAAGGGCCGCGCGATGCGGCGCAAGCTGCTGGGCGATGCCTACGTCGACAAAATCGGCGCGACGACCTACAAAGATCCGCTGATGCAAAAGTTCATCGACCTTGCGAGCGAGACGGTGTTCGCGGCGCTGTGGACCCGGCCGGGGCTCGATCTCAAGACGCGCGCGCTGGTCACCGTGATCTCCGACGCCTCGACCGGTCGCGAGCCGGAACTGGCGATCCATTTGCGCATGGCGCGTCGCCAGGGCTGGACCGAGGAGGAACTGTCGGAGGCGATTCTTCACCTGCTCGGCTATGTGGGCGCACCGCTGGTTCGCGACGCGATGCTGGTCGCGACCAAAGTGTTCGCGGATCTGCGCGCGGAGGACGCGAAGGCCTGACCATGGCGATGCCGGTCGAGTTCGATCGAGCGCTCGATTTCGTACCGGCTGCGGCGAGTGGCTCACGAACGGCGGTTCAGCCGCCGCGTCGTCCACCCATGCTTGGATAGCTCCCTTCGGTCCGGTTCCTCGCGACTGCTAAACCAGCCCGTCGAATAGCTGCACCTGCACCAGTTCACCGGAAGTGACCGAGCCGCGCTCGTGCTCGAGCACGATGAAGCA
>CAZRMO010000044.1:24079-29602 GCA_964601155.1 uncultured Enterobacteriaceae bacterium | reverse complement strand
GCGGCGACGTCTACCCGTCGCTGGAAAAAGGCACCATCGACGCAGCGGAGTGGGTCGGCCCCTATGACGACGAGAAGCTCGGCTTCTACAAGGTCGCGAAGTATTACTACTATCCCGGCTGGTGGGAGGCCGGCACCCAGGCGGACCTGCTGGTGAACCTCAAGGCGTATGCGGCCCTGCCGAAGGAGTATCAGGATGTACTCGCCATGGCATGCGCCGACGCGAACGGCTGGATGATGGCCAAGTACGATGCGGTCAACCCGGACGCGCTGAAGCGGCTGGTCGCGAACGGCGTCAAGCTGCGGCCGTTTTCGAACGCAATCCTGGCGGCCTGCTACAAATCCGCCATGGAGGTTTATGCTGAAATCTCGGCCAAGAACGCTAAGTTCAAGAAGATCTACGATGCCATGAGCAAGTTCCAGGCAGACCAGGTGCAATGGTGGTCGATCGCCGAAGACCGCATGAACAACTTCATGGCGGCGGCGGAACGGATGTCCCAACGGGAAAAGAGAAGGAAGAAGATGTAAAAGCGAGTACGCAGCCCGGACCGTGTTTTCCGGCAGAAAAAACCCCGCGCAAGCGGGGTTTTTTTTGCTCGTCCTGGAAGACTGACGAGCGCCGACTGCGCTCGTGGATGCGCTAGTTATTTCCTTTGCCGGGCGGCTTCGCGTCGGTGGCGCCCGGCTTTTCAGCCCCGCCCTTCGACGCGCCTGACCCGCCCGCTGGCGATTCGGGCGCATTATCCTGGTCGCCGAGCGCGTTCTCGAGCGCATTCTCCATAGAGTCCTCGCTGGCGCCGGCCCGGCCAGTCGCTTCGGGCACCATGATTTGCAGCTTGTCGGTGTCCACGGCCGCCTTCTTCACCAAACCGCCGCCGACGATATCGGGCACCGCAATCACCAGCGCGACCATGATTACTTGGATCAGGACGAAAGGCACCACGCCCCAGTAAATCTGCATGGTGGTGACTTTGGCGGTCAGCTTGCCGCTGACCCGGTCGACGTAATCCTTGACCGGCGCCACGCTGCGCAGATAGAACAAGGAGAAGCCGAAAGGTGGGTGCATGAACGAGGTCTGCATGTTGATCGCCAGCAGCACGCCGAACCAGATGAGGTCGATGCCGAGTTTTTCCGCCACCGGTCCGATCAGCGGGATGATGATGAACGCGAGCTCGAAAAAGTCGAGGAAGAACGCGAGCACGAACACCAGGATGTTGACCACGATGAGGAAGCCGAGCTGCCCGCCGGGAAGGTTCAGCAGCAGGTGCTCGACCCAAAGATTCCCGTCCACGCCATAGAACGTCAGGCTGAATACGCGCGAACCGACCAGGATGAACACGACGAAGGAGGTGAGCTTGGCCGTCGCATCCATCGCCTGGCGCAGCAGCGGGAACGACAGGCGCCGGCGCGCCAGCGCCATGGCGAGCGCGCCGGTGGCGCCCATCGCGCCGCCCTCGGTGGGCGTCGCCACGCCGAGGAAAATGGTACCCAGCACGAGAAAGATCAATGCCAGCGGCGGGATCAGTACAAAGGTCACGCGCACCGCGATCTTGGACAGCAGGCCCAGCTTGAGCACCTGATTGATCACGGCGGCGGTGAAGGCGACGCCGACCCCGACCGAGGTCGACACCACCAGCAATTCGTCCAGGGGCGCACCGGGTCCGTAGTGGTATTTTGAAAACGCAATCGCCGTGCCCACCGCGACCGCCGCAAGCACTGCGAGCGAGGGGACGCCGCTGCTGCCGTTGGGCTCGCGGAAAGTGCGTGCTTCCTTCGGCAAGGCCGGCGCCCAGTCGGGTTTGAATACAGTCACGCCAATCGCGTAGCTGAGATACAAACCGGTGAGGATCAGTCCCGGGAGGAAAGCGCCGGCGTACATGTCGCCCACCGACTTGCCCAACTGGTCGGCCATGACGATCAGCACCAGCGAGGGCGGAATGATCTGCGCCAGCGTGCCCGAGGCGGCGATTATGCCGCTGGCGAAGCGCCGGTCATAGCCGTAGCGCAGCATGATCGGCAGGGAAATCAGGCCCATCGAAATAACCGAAGCCGCCACCACGCCGGTGGTCGCGGCGAGCAGCGCGCCGACAAATATCACCGCGAAGCCGAGCCCGCCGCGCAAAGGCCCGAACAGCTGCCCTATGGTATCGAGCAGATCCTCGGCCATGCCGCTGCGCTCCAGCACCAGGCCCATGAACGTGAAAAACGGCACCGCAAGCAGCGTCTCGTTGGACATCACCGCCCAGACGCGCTGCGGCAGCGCCTGGAACAGCGCCGGATGCAGCAATCCCAATTGAATGCCGATGATGCCGAACAGGATGCCGTTGGCGGCGAGCGAAAAAGCCACCGGGTAACCGAGCAGCAGGAAAATTACCAGCGCGCCGAACATCACCGGCGCCATGTTATGCGTCAGGAGTTCGATCATGCCGTCTCGCCCCGCTCCTTGCGCAGAGCCTCGGCGAGTTGCTCTTCCAGGCTCGGGCCTTCGTCCTTGTCGGTCGGATCGGGAATCAAGCCAAGGAGGAAGGCGATGCGCTTGATCAGTTCCGAAATTCCCTGCAGCATCAGCAGGAAGAATCCGACCGGGACCATCAGGCGCGCCGGCCATATGATCAGGCCGCCGGCGTTAGACGACATTTCGTGTAGTCGATAGGACTGGGTAAATATCGGCCAGGACAGCCACATGATGAGGGTCGCCATCGGCAGCAGGAAAAACAGCGCCCCCAGCAGGTCGATCCAGGCGCGCGCGCGCTTCGACAGATGCGACGCGACGACGTCTATGCGCACGTGCTGATTGTGCAGCAAAGTGTAACCCGCGCAGAACAGGAACACCGCCGAAAACAGGTACCACTGGATTTCGAGCCAGGCGTTCGAACTTCGGTCGAAGAGGTAGCGCACGGTCGCATTGCCGGCGCTGATGAGTACCGCGGCCAGAATCAGCCAATAGCTCAAGCGGCCGACGCGCTCATTCAGTGCATCGATAAGGCCGGATAATCTGAGCAGCGCTTTCACTGTATCTCCTCTCTAATCAGGCGAGGACTCCAAGCCTCGTTTTCGCCACGTTTTCGCCGCGTTTTTAGCGCCGCGGACCGGGGGCATTATAGGCGATTTCACCCTGAGGCCAGAAAGGGTTTTGCCCGGATTTGCGCAAAGCCCCTCGAATCCGAGCGGCGTTCAGTTGCCGGCGATGGTCATGCCGTCGATCAGGATGGAACCGCAGCGGCGCGACCCGCGCGTGAGTTCGTCCTTGCCCACCGCGGCGATGCCCTTGAACATGTCGCGCAGATTACCGGCGATGGTGATCTCCTCCACCGGGTAGCGGATTTCCCCGCCCTCCACCCAGTATCCGGCCGCGCCGCGCGAGTAATCGCCGGTGACCATATTGATGCCGTGTCCCATCAGGTCGGTGACGAACAGTCCGCGGCCCATTTTCTTGAGCAAGCCGGGCAGGTCGAGTTCGCCGCTCTGAAGGATCAGGTTGTGACTACCGCCGGCATTGCCGGTGCTTTTCATGCCGAGTTTACGCGCCGAGTAGCTGCCGAGGAAATAGCCCTGCAGCACGCCGTCCTTCACCATTTCGCGCGCATGCGTGGCGACGCCGTCGTCGTCGAAATAGCAGCTTGCCAGGCCCTTTTTCAGGTGCGGCCGCTCCGTGATTTGCACCAGCGGCGAAAACACCTGCTTGCCCAGGCTGTCGAGCAAAAATGAAGTTTTGCGGTAGAGGCTGCCGCCGCTGACCGCACTGACGAAACTCGCGAGCAGGCCGCTTGCCATCGGCGCCTCGAACAGCACCGGAACTTTCATCGTTTTCAGCTTGCGGCTGCGCAAGCGCGCCAGAGCGCGCTCGCCGGCATAGCGCCCCAGCGCCGCGCCCGCCGGCAGGTCGCGCGGGTCGCGTGCCTCGGCGTACCAGTCGTCGCGCTGCATCGCACCGTCCTGCGCCGCGATCACCGCGCACGAGAGATAATGGCGCGTGGTCGGATAGCCCGCGGCGAAGCCGTTGGAGTTGGCCAACACGAACTGGTGCTGCTGGGTCGACACGCCCGCCCCTTCCGAGTTGACGATGCGCGGATCCAGCGCGAAGGCCGCGGCCTCGCAGGCGCGCGCGCGCTCGATTGCTTCATCGACGGACAGGTCCCAGGGATGAAACAGGTCGAGGTCGTGGATCTCGCGCGCCATCAGTTCGGGCTCGGCCAGGCCGGCACAGTCGTCGCTCGCGGTGAAGCGCGCAATGCTGACCGCCGCCGCCACGGTGTCGGTGAGCGCCTTGGGCGAGAAATCCGAAGTGCTGGCGAAGCCCTTACGCTGACCCAGATAGGCGGTGACGCCTATGCTTTTGTCGCGATTGTATTCGATGTTCTCGACTTCGCCCTTGCGCACCACCGCGGTCTGGCCGTAACCCTCGGACACGTCGGCTTCGCAGGCGCTTGCGCCCTGTGCAACGGCTTGGCGCAGCAGATCCCGGGCGATTTGCCTGAGGGTGTCGAGCGGATAGGTAAAGCGCGCGGTCTTCATTTATTTATGCCCATCTGGATTGGGAGCGGGTTGCAAAAACCATTATCATAGCAGGTCGAACCTAGCGCACCTGGACCCATGCAAGAAGCACCAGACAAGGACCGCGACCAGAACGAACCGCACAGCAAGTCCAGCAAGAAGCGGGACATGACCGCCTTGCAGGAACTCGGCGCACAACTGGTCGAGTTGAACGCCCAGCAGATTGCGAGCATGCAACTGCCCGAGGCCTTGCTCGACGCCGTGCTGGAAGCAAAGCGGCTCAACAGACGCGAGGCGAAACGGCGACAGATGCAATACATCGGCCGCCTGATGCGCGACATCGACGCCGCGCCGATACGCGACCGGCTCGAAGAATGGCTAGGGCAGGGGCGCACGCACACGGCGCAATTGCACGCGATCGAGCGCTGGCGCGACGAGTTGCTCGCGGCGGACCCGGCGCTGCAGCGCTTTATCGACGAACACCCCGGAGCCGACAGCCAGAAGCTGCGCGCCCTGATCCGCAATGCGCGTCGCGAACAAAGCGCGGCGCTTCCACCCAAGAGTTACCGCGAGTTGTTCCGAACCCTGCGTGAGACGATAGACAAGGAGACCGCGGCGGACGCGCAAAGCGAAACCGCCGGACGATAACTATGCAAAGCAATGCAGACGAACTGTTGATAGGGTTGGTTTCCATAAGCGACCGCGCCTCGGCCGGCGTGTACAAGGACGAGGGCATACCGGCATTGGAGGACTGGTTCGGCAAGGCCATCGCCGGCCCGGCCTGGCGCGTGCACACGCGCCTGATTCCGGACGAGCAAGCGGTGATCGAGAAGACCCTGGCCGAGTTGGTCGACGAAGCCGGCTGTCACCTGGTGCTCACCACCGGCGGCACCGGTCCGGCCGAGCGCGACGTCACACCCGAGGCCACGCTTGCGATCGCGCATAAGCTCATGCCCGGCTTCGGCGAACAGATGCGCAGAATCAGCCTGGAATTCGTGCCTACCGCGATCCTGTCGCGCCAGGTGGCGGT
>CAZRMO010000044.1:15693-23979 GCA_964601155.1 uncultured Enterobacteriaceae bacterium | reverse complement strand
TCCGCGATCCGCCCGAAAAAGGATAGCGCGCCTTGAGCGAACAGCCGCTGGAAACCATCGAAATCGAGACCGCGCCGAACCCCGCGGCCTGCATCATCTGGATGCACGGCCTGGGCGCGGACGGCAACGACTTCGCGCCGCTGGCCGATGAAATCGGCCTGCCCATCGCCGTGCGTTACATTTTCCCGCATGCGCCGATGATGCCGGTGAGCATCAACGGCGGTTATGTGATGCGCGCCTGGTACGACATCAGCGATGCCGCGCTGCGGCGCGAAGACGAAACGGGCGTGCGCGCCTCGCAGAAAAGCGTGGAAGCCTTGCTCGCGCGCGAGAAATCCCGCGGCATAGCGGCGAACCGCATAGTGCTCGCCGGCTTCTCCCAGGGCGGGGCGATCGCTCTGCATACGGGCCTGCGCCAAGTCGAGCGCCTCGCCGGCATCATGGCGCTCTCGACCTACGTGCCGCTCGCCGACAAGTTGGCGCTCGAGGCGAACCCCGCCAATCGCGAGGTGCCGATTTTCATGGCGCATGGCACTGCCGATCCGATGATCCCGTTCGCTTACGCCCAAGCCTCGAGCAAGCTGCTGTTGCGGCAGGGCTATGCGCCCGAATGGCACGAGTACCCGATGCAGCACGCGGTGTGCCCGCAGGAGATCGCCGACATCGGCGCCTGGCTGGCGCGCGTGCTCGGCTGAGGGAAACCAGGTTCGCGCAGGCGCCGCGAAACTCAATGCACCAGTTGGTTGATCTCGATGATCGGGAGCAGGATGGCGAGCACGATCATCAGCACTATGCCTCCCATTATCAGAATCATTACCGGCTCGAGCAGCGTCAGGAACACCGCCAGGCGCCGCTCCAGTGCCTGGGTTTCGAGTTGGGCGGCGCGCTGCAGCATCTGCTCCAGCTTGCCGCTCAACTCGCCGCTCGCGACCAGATGCACCATCAGCGGCGGAAACACGCGCGTTGTGCCGAGTGCGCGCGCCAGGCTCTCGCCTTCGCGTACGCGCTCGATCGCGCCTTCGACGGCCTCGCGCATCACCAGGTTGGTCATCACGCGCGCGCCCGAATTGAGCGCGGATAGCAACGGTACGCCGCCACCGACCAGAATGGCAAGCGTGCTGGCGAAGCGCGACGTGTTGACGCCGCGAATCAACTGGCCGAGCCAGGGCGTGTGCAGGAACAGGGCGTGCAGGCCGCGCCTGGTCGCGTCGCGGCGCAGCGCGACGCGCATCGCGGCCACCGCGCCGACAAGGGCGACCGCGAGATAGGGCCAGGCTGCGCGCAGAAAATCGGACAGCACGATGAGCGCGCGCGTGAGCAGCGGCAGGCTTTGCCGCGACTGCTGGAACACCTGCACGATCTGCGGCACGACGAACACCAGCAGGCCGGTGACGATGCTGACCGCGACCACCGTAACCAGAATGGGGTAGAGCAGCGCGAGGTTGGTCTTCTGTTTCAGCGCCTGGCGCGCGTCCAGATAATCGGCAAGATGCTGCAATACAGTCGGGAGCGCGCCCGATTCCTCGCCGCCGTGCACCAGCGCGCGGTAGAAATCGGGAAAACTCTTGTCGTAGCTGCTTAGCGCGCCGGCGAGGGAGAGTCCAGCGGTGACTTCGGTTTTGACCCCCCCCAGCACCTCCCGCGTCAGCGGCGCCGAGGCCTCTTCGATCAGCGCGCTCAAGGCCTGCTCCATGGTCAGCCCGGATGCGAGCAAAGTCGCCATCTGCCGGGTTACCAGGCTCAGTTCGTCCGAAGACAGACCGCGCGCCCAAGGCTGGCGCGCACGCTCGCGCGCGTGCACCAGTTCGATGGCGGAAGGCAGCAGGCCCTGCGCGCGCAACTGGGCCCGTGCCTGGCGCGGCGTATCGGCCTGCACCACGCCCGATACCGCGCGCCCCGCCGCATCCAGCGCTTCGTAGTGAAATGCTTCCATTATTCGCGCGTCACGCGCACGACCTCTTCGAGGCTGATCGCGCCCTGGGCGGCCCAGCGCATGCCGTCGTCGCGCAGCGAGCGCATACCGTGCGCAAGGGCGTGATCGCGCAACACCTGCTCCGAGGCGCGGTCGTGGACCAGCCGGCGCAGTGCGTCGTCCACCATCAGCAATTCGTAGATGCCGGTGCGGCCGCGGTAACCGGAATGGTTGCAGGCGGGACAGCCTTGCGCGGTATAGAACGTTCCGGCCATCGGCGCGAAGCCGAGCGCCTTCAGTTGCGCCCCATCAGTGGTAAACGGCTTGCGGCATTCCACGCACAGCCGGCGCACCAGCCGCTGCGCCACCACACCGATCAGACTGGTGGCGAGCAGGAACGGTTCCACGCCCATGTCAACCAGGCGGGTGACGGCGCTCACCGCGTCGTTGGTATGCAGTGTGGCGAACACCAGATGGCCGGTGAGGCTGGCCTGCACCGCGATCTGCGCGGTTTCCAGGTCGCGGATTTCGCCGATCATGACGACATCGGGGTCCTGGCGCAAAATGGTGCGCAAAGCGCGCGCGAAACTCATTTCGATGCGGGCGTTGATCTGCGTCTGGCTGATGCCGTCGAGGTCGTACTCGATCGGGTCCTCCACCGTCATGATGTTGAGCGCCTTCGGATCCAGCCGCGAGAGCGAAGCGTACAGCGTCGTGGTCTTGCCCGATCCGGTCGGGCCGGTCACGAGGACAATGCCGTGCGGCTCGCGGATGAGCTTGTCCATGAACGCGAGCGTCGCGTCGTCCATCCCCAGCTTTGACAAGTCGAGCCTTCCGGCCTGCTTGTCCAGCAGGCGCAGCACCACGCGCTCGCCGTGCCCGGTCGGAATCGTCGACACCCTGACGTCGATCGGCTTGCCCGCCACCCGCAGCGTGATGCGCCCGTCCTGCGGCAGGCGTTTCTCGGCGATGTCCAGTTGCGCCATGATCTTGATGCGCGAGACGATCGCACCGTGCAGCGCGCGCGCCGGCTCGATCAGGTCGCGCAGCGTGCCGTCGATCCGCAGGCGCACCACCGAGCGCGTTTCGAACGGCTCGATGTGGATGTCGGAGGCGCCCTCGCGCAGCGCCTGCGTGAACAGCGCGTTGATCAAACGGATCAGCGGCGCGTCGTTCTGGCTTTCGAGAAGATCCTCGACACGGGGGATGTCCTGCAACAGCCGCGACAGGTCGAAGTCCTGCGCGAGGTCGTCTGCAAGGGCTGCCGCGCCGGCGTCGGCGGCATTGTAGAGGCTCGAAATAAGCTCGTCGAACTCGTCGGCTCCAATGCGCTGCGCCTGCAAGGGCATGCCCAGCGCGCGGCGCACTTCGGCAAGCGCACCTGCATTGGAACCACTGCGCACCGCCACCTGCGCCAGACCATCGCCCACGCCGGTGACGACGACGCCATTGGCCTTGGCGAAGGCGTACGGAACGACCGGTTTGGTCATTTCGCTGCGGCGGGCTTGTCCGGTGCTGCCGGCGGGGAACTCGGGAGCGGCGGCAGGCGGGGCGATCCGAAATCTCTGATGTCGGTTCCCGATTGTTTGGACTTGAGCTGCTCGCCCATGATGTACTTGTAGCGTTCGTCGGTAATCGAGTCGGCGCGCGCGGCGGTGCGCAGCACCGTCGGCCGCAGAAATATCATGAGATTGGTCTTTTTGCGCGAGCGCGTGGTATAGCGGAACAGGCTGCCGATCAAGGGGAGGTCTCCCAGCCCCGGGACCTTGTTCACGCCATCGCTGACCGTGTCCTGGATCAGGCCACCGATCACGACGATTTGGCCGTCGTTGACCAGCACCGTCGAATCCACCGAACGCTTGTTGGTAATGATGCCCGCGGGGTTGCTGCTGGAATCCACGCTGGACACCTCCTGCGAGATCTGCAGCCGCACCGTGTCGCCCTCGGAGATCTGCGGCTTGATTTTCAGCGTGATGCCTACGTCTTTGCGCTCTATCGTCTGAAACGGCGTCGGCGTGGTGGCCGCGGCCGAGACCGCGTACGAGCCGGTTATGAACGGAACGTTCTGCCCGATCACTATTTTCGCTTCCTCGTTGTCGAGGGTCAGCAGCGTCGGCGTCGACAGGATGTTCGCATCCGCGTCGGTCTCGAGCGCGCGCATCAGCAGGCCCATGTTGAGTATCTGCACGCCGCCTATCGTGACCGTGCCCTTCATCACGCCCAAATTCAGACCTTGCGCCGCCCCGGCGGGATTCTGCGAGATGGAGAGGATGTTCTGCCCCGCGGTGCCGAAATTCGTGCCGCCAATCACCTGCGCCGTGCTCTTGCCGGCCGCCGCCAAGTCCTGCCACTGGATGCCGAACTCGGCAGCCTTGTTGGCACTGACCTCGGCGATTAGCGCCTGGACATAGACCTGGGCCTGGCGTACATCGAGCTTCTCCACTGTCGCGCGCAGATTGTTGTAAACCGCATCCGGCGCAGTGATGATTAGCGAATTGGTGGCGGGGTCGGCCTGGATGATGCCGGGTTTGGACGAGCCCGCTTGCGCCGAAGCCGCCTGCTTCGGCGCGTTCGTGCCCAGCGGCGTGCTCGCGTGCGTCGGCGCAGTCGTGGATTCGCCGGTGTAGATAGATCGCAACACGTCGGCCAGCTTGGTCGCGTCCGCGTTTTTCAGATAAATCACATGAATATTGCCGCCGGCGCTGGTAGGCGTATCGAGCATCGCCACCAACTCGCGCACCCGCCGCAGCCGCGCCGGATCGCCGGCGGTGGCGAGCACGCTGTTGGAGCGTGCGTCCGCGGCAACGGTAAGGCGACTGGTCGGGTCCGCTGCCCGCGCCGGTTCGGCGAGCAGATGGCCAATGGTCTGCGCGACGTCGAGCGCGGAAGCATGCTCAAGCGGAATCATGATCGACCCGGAATCGACCGGCTGGTCGACCGACTCGATGATTTTCGCGATGCGCTGCAGGTTGCTCGCGTAATCGGTGACCACCAGCGTGTTGCTGCTCGGGTAGGCGGTAATGCTGTTATTGGGTGTGATCAGCGGGCGCAATACCGGCATCAGCTGCGCCGCCGATTCGTGTTGCAATCTGAACACCTGCGTCTCGACGATCTGGCCTCCGCCGCGCCGCGATTGCTGCGGCCCGAACGTAGGACTGTGGTGGGTTTTGGCCTCTATCTCCGGAACGATCATCACCATGCCGCGATCCTCGACCGCGGCAAAGCCCTGCAGCCGCAGGGCCGACAAAAACACCTGATAGACCAGCGACCTGGAAATGGGCTTGGCCGAGATGATATTGACCGTGCCCTTGACGCGCGGATCGAGAACGAAGTTCTTTCCGGTGATTTCGCCCACCGCCTTCACCACGCCTTCGATGTCGGCGTTGACAAAGTTGAGCGTGACCATATCCGGGCCGCTCGGATGCGCCGCAGCCGCCTTGGACGGAGGACTTGCGCTGGACTCAGGGTCGGCGGACCACGCCTGGCCGGCGCATGCGAGCGCCACCATCCCCACAAATCCGGTTCGTAACCAGCAGTGTTTCATATATGATCCTCGGTAGCGCCATGACTAACCATGCGATGGCGATATTTTTTAAAACCATAGGTTCTATTCCCTGCCATTGCGCCGACGCCTGGTCTCTTGGATGCGCACCGCAGCCGCTTCTGCAGCGGCGGCTGCGGTTTGTGCAGCAGTAGTCCGAGCGGCCTGCGCAGAAGCGGCCGCAGAGCCTGGTCGGTGCGGCCACGCAAGCGTTTCGCGCACCCCGTTGCGCTCCAGGATGACGTGATCCGCATCGACTTGCGCCAGCCGGATGCCTGGAGCGACGTCCTCGCCCTCGTGCACCGCCAGAATCTGTTTCCCCCCGAGTTGCACCACCGCGTAGCCGAGTCGGCCACCCGAGGCAGCTACCACGCCGAACAGTTTGATCGCGATTCCGGTAGGTGCGGCTGCCGCCTGAGCGCGCGGTACGCTACCGAACAGGCCACCGGCGGAAGCCACGCTGCCGCTTTGCGCTGTGCTCGCCTGCAGTCGCGGTTCGGGACGCGGCGCAAACCATACCCAGGTCCAGTAGGCGAGCACCGAACCAAGCAAGGCCACCGCGAGCAGCGTCAGCGAAGATACGAGGACCGTCTGCGCAACATTGATTCGACCAAACGGGAGGGCCTGCATTGTTCGTCAATTGCCGTTCGCGCGCTGGAACAGTACAGGCCGGGCGCGGTAATCGGCCGGATACTTGGGTTGAAGCATTATATAATGGAGCACTTTGTATTCGAGGTCGACCGATGCGTCTGTTGCGGCATTATATAATGGAAGATGATGCTTCCGCGACCGGGCGCAGCAATTACTGAGAGGGACGATTTTGCGATGCTGAACGGGATTCGTGGGCAACGTGGCTTTACCTTGCTCGAAATAATGGTGGTCGTGGTCATTCTCGGCATTCTTGCCGCCCTGGTGGTACCGAAAATCATCAGCCGCCCCGACGAGGCACGCGTAATTGCCGCGAAACAGGACATCGCGAGCCTGATGTCGGCGCTCAAACTCTACCGACTCGACAATCAACGCTACCCGACGACCGAACAGGGATTGCAGGCGCTGGTGGTCAAGCCGACTACCTCGCCGATTCCGCCCAACTGGAAACCGGGCGGGTATCTCGAGCGACTGCCCAAAGACCCCTGGGGCAGTCCCTACCAGTACCTCAACCCCGGCGTGCACGGCGAGATCGACGTTTTCAGCTACGGCGCCGACGGCGCCCCCGGCGGCGAGGGCAACGACGCTGACATCGGTTCCTGGGAACTTTAGCCGCGCCAAAATGAAAAGCGCGACCATCTCGGAGCCGAGCCGGGGCTTCACGCTCATCGAGATGCTCGTGGTGCTGATGATCATGGGCCTGGTTGTCGGCCTGGTCGCCACCATCACGCAGCCCGACGACCGCACCAAGCTGAAGCTCGAAGCCGATCGCCTGGCGCAGCTGCTGGACTTTGCAGCCACCGAAGCGCAGCTCAGCGGAAAATCCATCGCCTGGACTGCCGACGAATCGGGCTATCGCTTCTGGCGCTCCGACGACAACGGCGGCTGGCTCGAAATCCACGACAGCCAATTGCTGCGTGCGCGCACCCTGCCGCGGGGCATGGAAATTTCCGACTTCAGCGTGGAAAACATGCGGCCGCAGAGCGGCATACGTCTGCAGTTTACCCCCGAGGGCTCGTCCTTGGCTTTCATTGTCGGCCTGTCCCTCGGGTCGGAGCGCTACGCCGTCACCGGATCTCCGATCGGGCAAGTGCGCGTGGTACCGGGAGATGGAAACGCCGATGGCAAAGTGGCTCTACGTTAAGGATCCCTTGCGACATGAATTTTTCGGCGGCCGATCCGGGGCATGAAGGGACCTGCCCCCTAATTATGAAATGAAGTCTGGGCGCAAAGGGTTCACCCTGGTCGAAGTGCTGGTCGCGCTGGCGATCGTGTCGATCGCCCTGCTGTCGGCCCTGCGCGCGGCCGGGCAGGGTACGAACGATGTCGCCGAGCTGCGCTCGCGCCTGCTCGCGGGCTGGGTCGCGGAAAACCGCCTGGCGGAGCATCGCGCGCTGGCGGAATGGCTCCCGCTGGGGATCCACCGCGGCAGCGCGCAAGAGGGCGGCCTCAATTTTGCCTGGCGCGAGGAAGTCATCCCCACGCCGAACGCAGCCTTCCGCCGCGTCGACGTGCGCGTATATGCGACTACCGACGAAGCGCATTCGCTGGCGCACCTGACCGGGTTCATCGTCAATGCGCCGCCGGGGTCGAGCAGATGAAGTCCGCGCGCGGCTTCACCCTGATCGAGCTCATGATCGCGCTGCTGGTGCTGTCGTTGCTCGCGCTGATGTCCTACCGCGGACTGGGGGCGGTGCTCGACGCGCGCGATCACGTCAAGCAGGAAACGGACAAATGGCGCCATGTGGCGTCGTTCCTTGCGCGCTTCGAGCGCGACGTCGAGCTCGCTGCGCCGCGCACGGTGCGCACCGCCAACGGCCAAGCGCCGGCATGGCTAGGCACACCGGCCGGAACCGACACTTCAGCGAGCCTGGTGTTCAGCCGCTTCGCCTCGGCCGACGGCGTCGACACGCCGCGCCGCGTCGGCTACCAGCTGAACGAAAAACACGAGATCGAATTGTGGCTGTGGCCGGGGCTGGACGTCGCCCCCGACACGCAGCCCGCGCGCTACCCCGTGCTCACCGGAGTGAAATCGTTCGAGCTGCAGTATCTCAACCGCGCGCTGGTCTGGGTCGACGCCTGGCCCAGTGCGTCCACCGACCCGCCCATTCCTCGCGCCGTTCGCCTGCGCATCGTGCTCGATACGAACGAGGAAATCGTGCGCATCTACGCGCTGCAGACGTGA
>CAZRMO010000044.1:0-15593 GCA_964601155.1 uncultured Enterobacteriaceae bacterium | reverse complement strand
GGCAGCGCGGCGTCGCCATTGTGCTCGCCATGGGCGTGGTCGCGCTTGCCGCCATCGCCGCCGCGGCGATCATGGTGTCGCAAAGTACCTGGGCACGCCAGGTCGAACTCACCAACGATCACATTCAGGCGCGCCAGGTGCTCCTGGCCGGAGCGGATTGGGCGCGCGCGATACTCGCCGATGACCGCCGCGTGAGCAACGTCGATTATCTGGGGGAACCCTGGGCCTTGAAACTGCCCCCGCTGCCGGTCGAAAACGGCGAACTCCTGGGCAAGATCGAGGATCAGCAGGGCAAATTCAATCTCAACAACGTGGTAACGCAGGGAAAGGTCGACGTGGCGCAACTCGCGCATTTCCGCAAGCTCCTTGCGATTCTGGGCTTGCCACCCGAGCTTGCCGACGCGCTCGCCGACTGGATCGACGCGGACAACCAGCCGCAGCCGGGAGACGGCGCCGAGGACGCCTATTATCTGAACCTGCACCCGCCTTACCTCGCCGCCAACCAGCCGCTGATCGATGTGGACGAACTCTCTCTGGTGCGCGGCTTCGACGACAACGTGCGCGCACGCCTGCGCCCATACGTGTCGGCGCTGCCCACGCACACTCCCGTCAATGTGGATACCGCCCCGGCGGAAGTGATTGCGGCGGTGATCGACGGTCTCGGCCTCGGCGACGCGCAGCTGCTGGTGGCGCAGCGGGACCAGGCTTATTTTCGCAGCACCGGCGACTTTCTTCGCCGGCTGCCTCAGGGAGCGCAGGGGGCTGCGGGCGACATCAGCGTGAGCAGCAATTATTTCATGGCGACGCTGCGCGTGACCATCGGCGGCGCGCAGGCGCGCGGCGAGGCGCTGCTCGCTCGCGGCGCCTCCGGCTGGCCAGCCGTCCTCTGGCACAAAACTCTATGAACGGCCGCCAAACAGACGCCGGCCGGGCCCGGACTCCAATACAATGAACACCCTAATCAGGACTACGCTATGAGCTTGCTTCGAATCTACTGTTCTTTGCGCGAGGCGCCGCAACGGTGCCAATGGGCGCTGGTCGGCGATAAGCGCGAAACAGTTGCCGGCGAAGGGCCGCTGACGCAGTTGCCGCAGCGGGCCGAGCGCGTGCAGCTGGTGCTTCCCGCCAGCGAAGTGCTGATCACCCGCGCGCGCCTGCCGCCGTCGGCCAGGCGCAGCGCCGGCGCCGTGCTCGCCTACGCCGTGGAAGACGAAATCGTGGGCGATCCCGATGCCAACCAGGTAAGCTGGCTCGGCGCCGTCGCCGACAGCGATGTGCTCGCGGTCGCCGATCAGCAGGGGCTCAAGGCCTGGCACGATGCGCTGGCCGCCGTCGGCATCAGCGGCTACGAAGTGCACTGCGAAACCCTGATGTTGCCGTGGATCACGGGCGAATGGAGCCTCGCCTGGAACGGCCACGAAGGATTCGTGCGCACTTCAGAGCTCGAAGGCACGGCGATGGACTGGGGCGACCCGACTTCCCCGCCGCTGTCCTTGCGCCTGATGCTGGAAGAGGCGAAATCGCGCGGCGCGGCACCGGCATCGATCGCGGTGTATGCGACCGTGCCGGACGCGCAGCCGGAAATCGATGCATGGCAACGCGCGCTCGGCGTGGCGCTGCGCCTTGCCGGAGCCTGGGACTGGCGCACGGCGCCGCCCGAAGCCGGCATCAGTCTGGCGCAGGAGCGCGTGCGCTGGCGCCTGCCTCCCGGCACGCTGGCACGCCTGCGCCCGGCGGCGTGGATCGTAGGCGCAGCCCTGGCGGTGCATGCGCTGGCGCTGGTCGGCGACTGGGCGCATCTTTCCAACGAGCAGCACAGCTTGCGCGCACGCATGGTCGCGCAATTTCGCGCGGCCTTTCCGAATGCGGTGGCGGTGGTGGATCCCGCGCTGCAGATGCGGCGTAAACTGGCCGACGCGCGCCATGCCGCCGGGCTGCCCGACAATGGCGACTTTCTGCCGATGATCGTGGACGTCGCCGCCGCACTGAAACAGCTGCCTCAGGGCGCGCTGCACGTCGCCTCCTACGAGAGCGGGCGCATGACGCTAGAACTCGCCGGGGTCGACGCGGCGGGCCTACGCCGTATCGTGGCGCGCCTGCGCCAGTCTGGTTTGCAGGTCGACAGGGGAGCGGTAGCCACGCCAAGCGCGGCCCGCTCCGGCAGCGGAAACGTGGTCATCACGGTGCGTTCGTCATGAAGGCGCGGCTGCGCAAGTTGTGGGAATCGCGCTCGCCGCGGGACCGGGTGATCATCGCCGCGCTGGCCGTGATCGTGGGCACCATGCTGTACCTTTCCCTGGTGGTCGCGGCCTACCGGGCACGCGCCCAGCTCGGCGGGTCCGTGTCCGCGCTGCGTGCGCAGGCGCTGCGTCTGAACGCGGATGCAAACGAGCTCGCTCGCGCGCGCGCTGCGCCTCCGGCCCCGGCGCCGCAGTCGGATCTACGCACGCAGGTGCAGGCCCAAGCCGGCGCCTCAGGCCTCGCGAGCTTGCTGCAGCGCATCGATGCGCGCGACGCGGACCATGTGGAGGTGGCATTCGGCTCGGTCCCGTTCGCCGACTGGCTCGCCTGGGTCGCGTCGCTGCAGGCGCAGCGCATACGGCTTGATACGAGCCGCATCGAAGCGCTGAAGACGCCGGGACTGGTGAGCGTAACGGCCACCTTCGCCCGCGCCAAACCGCAGTGAACCGCTGGCAGCTGCTGGGCGCCGGCCTCGCCGTCTATGTGCTCGCATTGCTGGTCTCGGCGCCCGCAACCCTGATCGATGCCCGCCTGGCACAAGCGAGTTCGGGCGCGTTGCGTCTCGCCGAAGCCACCGGCACGCTGTGGTCGGGGACGGGGCAGATCGAGGTCCTCGATTACAGCCGCAGCAGCGGCATCGCAAAGAGCATCGGCTGGCGCATCCGCCCCGCCTATTTGCTGCGCGGGGAACTGCGCTACGACGTCACGCTGGACCGCGCGCCGCGGCATTTCCCGGTAACGATGTCCCTGTCGAGGATCGAGATCGCCGACGCCGACGTCACCCTGCCGGCCGCGGCATTGACCTTGGGGATACCCAAGCTGGCCGCACTAGGGCTGACCGGCGACATGCAGCTGCACATCGCCCGGCTTGCGGTGGGACGCGACGCGATCCAGGGCAACGCCACGCTGCAATGGCACGACGCCGGTTCGGCATTCACGCCTGTCTCGCCGCTCGGCGACTATGAACTGCGTCTCGAAGGCAAAGGTGCCACTGTGCATGCGACGCTGCGCACGCTGCGCGGGCCGTTGCAGCTCGACGGACAGGGGTCTTGGGAAAGGGGGCGCAAGCCCGTGTTCCAGGGCAACGCGCGTGTTCCGCCGCCGCAACAGGACCAGCTCTCGCCGCTGCTGCGCATGATCGCCATCGACCACGGCCAGGGCCGCTTCTCGCTGCGCTTGAACTGACAGCGCCTGATGGCATTCGCTCCGGGGCGCCTGATTTGCGCGAGCACAAGCGGAGGCTGTGCGCGCATTTCGTACCGGGCTGCAGTGGCCTATTCAGCGCACGCCGCGCAGGAAGGTATAACCCTTGTAGCTGAGTATCATGCCGTTGGGCGTGATCCGCTCCAGCGTGAGGCCGGGCGCCGCCTTGTCGCCTTCGTGCAGCAACCGGCCGTTGATGTCGACCAGTCGATCGGCGGGATTGGCCGAATAGGCATGAACCGAAATCGTCAGCGGCGGTAGCTCCTGTTGGATCGCGAGCGGTAGCTCGCTCATCGCCATCAAAGGTGCCAGCGCTGCGGGTGCCGCGCCGCCGGTCGCCTTGTGAGCATGTCCCGCCAGCTTCTCCGCGGACTTCCTTGACGCCCTGGCTACCGCCTTGGGCAGCGCACGCTTCACTGCTTTCTTGACGCCCGTAGCCGCATGCGCTTCCTCGGGCGTGGAAGCAGTCGGGACGGCCGGCGCCGTTTTGTGCGCCTGCGGCTGCGGCGTCACCGCCAGCCTCGCCGCCGACGCAGGGCTCCGGCTCGGTCCGGGCGGCATCACGGCGCTTTCCGTCGACGCACTCGCCAGGGGCTGCCTCTGCCACGGATGCATCCAGCCGATCGCAATGCCGGCGACGAGCAGGACCAGCCCGAGCAAAACGTATGCAATCGGCGCCGGCCGCTTCGGCGCCGTTGCCGTCGTCTGCCCCAGCAGCAGCGTGGGCGCGGCGCCGCGGCGCCGCAGCTGATCGGACTTGCGCAGGGCATCGAGGATGTACGACATGGCTATTTCTTCCCTTGCCCGGTTTTTCCTTGCCCAGAAGACAGCCGCGGCGCCGTCTTATCGGCCACGCCGGCGAGGCGTATCAGCGTGCGCGGCCCGACGATGCCGTCCGGAACCAATCCCGCGCCAAGCTGAAACTGTTTCACTTGCTGCAACAGCGTCTGATCGAACAGGGGATCCTTGCCCGGTTTGGCCACGCGCCCCTGCGCCAGCGCGAGTTGCCGGGCGAGCCACGCCACAGCCGGGCCGTGCTCGCCCAAGTGGATATTGTCTTGCGCCTCCTTAGGCATGCGCCAGAGCAGGGTGTACTCCCCGGACCATTGTGCTGCGAGCGCAGCGATCGCCACCGTCCGGCTCTGGCCGCCAACGACGAAGCTGGCGGTATGGTCGTCGAGCCCGCTCAGCAGGGCATTGAATTCCCGGCCTTGCGCGTCGTGCAACAACAGTACTGCGGGCCGGTCCAGCTCGCGCAGCTCGTCCAGCCCGCCGCGGGCGCTGCGGCAGCGCAGACCCAGACTCTCGGCCTGTTTGCACGCATCCCCGCCCTGATAGTCCGCGCCCCAGGCACGGAACAAAGCCGCGTATGCGAGCCCCTGACTGTCGGCCAGCGCCTGATCCGCCGGCCATTCCAGCGCGTCTGCCGTCGACGCAGCGGACTTTGGCTTGTTCGCCGCAGCCTTGTTCGCCGCTACCGCGGCCATCGGCCGGACAGCGGTCTTCGCCAGCGCTGCGGGCACGGATGCCGGTTCAGCCCCGCCCATCTCGAGTTGATACCACTTCATCGCCAGCACGCCCAAAAGCACCAGCGCCAACGCTGCCAGCAGAGGGCGCAGCAGGCTGCGGCGCTGCGGCCGATGGAACACCTCGCGTGCTGCCTGCGCGAGCGTACTGCGATCGACCCGCTCCTTGCCCTGCACGTAGGTGCCGAGCAGTGCGCGGTCGCACAGCACATTGATCACCCGTGGGACGCCGCCGCTCAAGCGGTAAAGGCGGCCCATCAACGTCGCGGGAAACAGCTGGCGTTGCGCGCCGGAGATCTCTAGCCGATGGCGCACATAGGCAGTGACTTCGCTCCGGGTCAGCGGGCCCAGGTGATAGCGCGCGACGACGCGCTGGCTGAGCTGGCGCAGCTCCGGCCGCTCCAGCATCAGCCCCAATTCGGGCTGGCCGAGCAGGATGATCTGCAGCAACTTGCGCTCGTTGGTTTCCAGATTGGTGAGCAGACGCATCTGCTCCAGCACTTCGGCCGAAAGGTTCTGCGCCTCGTCGATGATCAGCACCGTGTGCCGGCCCTTGGCATGGGCGTCGAGCAGGTAGGCGTTGATGCAGTCGATGAACACTTTGATGCTGGCGTTTCCGGCGGGGCAGGCGATGCCGAATTCGACGCAGATGGTGGAGAGCAGCTCCTCCACCGTCAGCTTGGGATTGAAGATGTAGGCGACATCGCAGGAATCCGGAATCTGCTGCAGCAGGCAGCGGCATACCGTGGTCTTGCCCGCGCCCACTTCGCCGGTGAGCAGCACGAACCCGCCGTCGCCGCCCACGCCATAGAGCAGATGCGCCAGCGCCTCCTGGTGGCGCTGGCTCAGGTAAAGATAGCGCGGGTCCGGTGCGATGGAGAACGGCGCTTCAGCGAGGCCAAAGTAGTGCAGGTACATAGGGAACGTCCGGCAAGGGAGCGTCGCGCAAGGCGAATGCTCCCATTATAGCGGCGGCGACGGCGCGCGGCGTGTTTCCGCGGTCAACGCGCCGGATATCGGCGATGGCGGGCGGACTGCGCACAACTGACGGAAATGTCAGGCCCTTCGATCATGGCGCAACAAGAGCAGCGCAATCCACGTATTGCGTCATATTTTTTTGGCAGACAGCGGCTATCGCGGCAGTTGCGCGCGCAGGCTGCGCAGCTGCGCTTCGAGCTCGCGTATGCGCCTGATCAGTGTGAGCGTCAGGGCCAGCGTCTGCGCATCCAGCTCCAGGTCGTCGCGCAAGCGTCCCGCGGCCTGCACCGTCACCGCGATGTCGCCGCTGAAAGTCCACTCGGCCGCGCCCGTATCGCACGGCGCGAGGGCGCCGTACTCCACGAGTTCGCGCAGCTCGGCTTCCGAAAGGCCGCAGTAACGCGCGAGCTCGGCACACGAAAACAGCGGACGATCGTCCAGCCACACGGCATCAGTTTGTTCGTTTTCCATGTTCGATCTCCTGTTCGAAATGACCGCGCGGATTGAAGGTCGCGCCATCCGCCAATTCCTTGAACAAGGCGCGCTCGCGTTCGCTCAGCACCGTAGGCACGACGATCTGGGCAATCGCATACAGGTCGCCCTCCCCCGCGCCCGGTTTCGGCAAGCCGCGCCCGGCGAGCCGCAATTTTTGCCCGGCAGGCGTGCCCGGCGGCACTTTGAGATGGACCGGGCCGCCCAGCGTAGGCACTACCACCACGGCACCGAGCGCGGCTTCCCAGGGTGTCAGCGGCAGATCCAGATAGAGATCGTGGCCGCTGACGCGATACAGCGCGTGCGGGTGCAGTGCAATATTGAGATACAGGTCGCCGTCGGGGCCGCCGCCTGCGCCCTTCCCGCCCTTGCCGGGCAGGCGCAGCCTTTGCCCGTCGGTGGCGCCTTTGGGAATGCGTGCTTTGAACGAGCGCTGCACGCGATGCAGCCGGCCCTGCTCATCGTATTCCGGCACGGTGAGATTCAGGTCCACCATGGTGCCGCGACTGGCTTCCGCCAGGCTGATGTGTGCCGTAACCTCGTAATCCTGCCCGCGCATCGTGAACCTTGCGCCGGAAGCTCCCGGGCGCCGTCCGCCGCCTGCGAGCCCGGCGAACAGATCCGCCAGATCGACGTCGTCGAACGAGAACTGCGTGTCGCCATACTGCTTGCCCCAGTCCGGGGGCGGCTGAAAATCCTGCCCCGGCTTATGGCGGCCCAGCTGGTCGTAGGCGGCGCGCTTCTCGGGATCTTTGAGCGTCTGATAGGCGTCCGCGATTTCCTTGAACTTCTCCTCGCCGGCGGGGTCTTTAGACACGTCCGGATGGTACTTGTGCGCGAGCTTGCGGTATGCCTTCTTGATCGCGTCGCCATCGGCGTCGCGTTCGACGCCGAGGATCTGGTAGTAGTCCTTGTATTTCATCGCTTACTCCAATAGTGCCAGCCCGACGTCACGAAGACCCTGGCGCGGCTGCATGTTCTTCCTGCGGCTCGACGTGAATCGTGACCGAGGCCTTCGCCAGGTGCGCGGCGATCGATTCCTCGAGCCGGTCGCACAGGGCGTGGGATTCGCTGACGCTGGTCTCCCCTGGCACCGTCAGGTGAAACTCGACGAAGTGCCTGGCGCCCGCTTTGCGCGCGCGCAGCGCATGGAAGCTCGCCCCCGCGGGCAGTCCGGCCAGAATGAGCTCTTCGGTCTTGCGCATCTCGGGCGGCGACAGGGCCGCGTCCATCAGCCCATCGATCGAGCGGCGCAGCAAATCGACGCCGGTGACGACGATGTGCAGCCCGACGGCGACCGCGATCAGCGGGTCGAGTATCTGCCAGCCGGGCAGGAACACGATCACCAGCAATCCGCCCAACACGCCGGCCGACGTCCACACGTCGGTCAGCAGATGCTTGGCATCGGCCTCGATGGTGACGCTGTCATGCTTGGCCGCGACGTCGAGCATGAGGCGCGCGGTGGTGTAGTTCATCGCCGCCGCGAGCAGTCCTACGAAGATGCCCCAGCCCAGATTCTCCAGGGGCGCCGGGTGCATGAAGCGGTTCCAGCCCGCATAGACGATGGACCCGGCCGCAAGCAGGATCAGCGTGCCTTCCACGCCGACGGAAAAATACTCGGCCTTGTCGTGGCCGTATGGGTGGCGATCGTCCGCAGGCTGCGCGGCGATGGTGAGCGCGGTCAGCGCGACCAGACCCGCGGCGAGGTTGACCAGCGCTTCGAGCGCGTCGGACAGCAGGCCCACCGAGTCGGTCAGGAAATACGCGCCGAACTTCAATGCCAACGTCGCGATCGACGTGGCGATCGAAAGCAGCGCCATTTTCTTTGTAGGGTTCATCGTGATGCTATTGCTTGCCCACAGTTACTCAAATGATCCTAATGGCGCTATCGCCCGCGCGCAGGCACGGGCATGGCAGCATTATGCCACCCGCGCGATGCTCGGTTCCGTCCCTCGGTTCCGTCCCTCGGTTCCATCCTTCAACGTTGCGGCAAAAAAGCTATTTCATTTTCGACGGCAGCTTGATCGTCCTGCCGGCAACCATGAAGGCGCCCTTTCCGCGGTGATGCAGGGTGCGCGGATCCTTGCGCGAACGGTCGATCCACGCCTGCCGCACCTCGAGGATGAAGAAGCAGTATTTGGCCACCAGCCTCGCGTCGGCGAGCCTGCATTCGAGCGCGGCGTAGCATTCGTCGATCAGCGGCGCCTGGACCAGCGAAGCGGCCACCGCAGTGAGGCCGAAGCGCCTGAATTTGTCCAGCTTGCGCCCGGAGGTGTTGCCGCAGCCCACGACCTGCGCCGCGAGCTCGGCCGTCGGGATGTTGATCACGCATTCCTTGGTCGCCTTGAGCACGCCGAAACTATGGTTGCGGTCGCTGATCACGCAGCCTACCAGCGGCGGCTCGAATTCCATCATCGTGTGCCAGGACAGGGTCATGACGTTCGCACGGCCCTTTGCGGCGGTCGTGAGCAGCACCACCGGCCCCGGCTCGAGCAGGCCATAGACCCGGGACAGGGGAAGGGAGTGTTTGGTCATCGCAGCGCCTCCGCTTGCTGGCTTTTCGGCATTTGCGCCATTCGCGTCGCATGCATCTCACTTCGCGCTCATGCGCCGAATGCCATCAGGCTCTAGTCTGAGGCCTGGACGCAAATCCCCATTGATAAAACGCAAGCCCGCCGTGTACCGATCGATGCCGGACCCGTCGCCGCTCCGCGCCGGCCTGCGGCGCGCTTGACATCGCATGTCATTTCGATAATACTCGAAACATGGAAATTAACGCCGCGAGCAACAGCCTGGCCGCACTGGGGCATCCAACGCGCTTGGCGATTTTTCGCCTGCTGGTACAGGCGGGGCCGAAGGGCGTCAACGCGGGCCTGATCTGCGACAAGCTGGAACTCGCGCCGGCGACGCTGTCCTTCCATCTTGCGCACCTGTCCCGCGTCGGGCTCATCCGCGGGCGGCAGGAGGGCCGTTTCATTTTTTATGTCGCCGACTATGCGGCGATGGATACGCTGCTGGCCTTTCTCACCGACAACTGCTGCCAAGGCGCGCAATGCCTGCCGAAGAGCAGCCCTTCCGCGGCCCCGGCAAAGCGGCGGCGCGCGGCATCCGCCGGCTGATTCTCGTGGAACCGCCCGCATGACCGATCGCGCATTCAATGTCCTTTTCCTTTGCACCGGGAATTCCGCGCGCAGCATACTCGCAGAAGCCATCCTCGAGGCCATCGGCAAAGGACGCTTCCGCGCATTCAGCGCGGGCAGCCACCCCGCGGGCAAGGTGAACCCGTTCGCAATCGAACTCCTGCAACAGCAGAACCTCGGCACAACCGGCTTGCGCAGCAAGAACTGGGACGAGTTCGCCGCCGCCGGCGCGCCGCATCTGGATTTTGTTTTCACCGTGTGCGACAACGCGGCGGGCGAGGTCTGCCCGGTGTGGCCGGGCCAACCGATAACCGCCCACTGGGGCATCGCAGACCCGGCCGCGGTCACCGGCAGCGACGAAGACAAACGCAAAGCCTTTGCCGCGGCGTTCAAGTTGTTGCACCGGCGCATAGCGCTGTTTACCAGCCTGCCGCTCGCGAAACTCGATGCCCAGGCGATCAGGCGCGAAGTCGATCAGATCGGCCGCCTGCGCGAGAAAGGCGAATAGCCTATGGCCCGCAGCGAGCCCGCAACCCGCAAAGCCGGCGGCGCGAGCATGAGCGTGTTCGAGCGTTACCTGACGGTTTGGGTGTTCCTGTGCATCGTGATCGGCGTCGTCCTGGGGCAAGTCCTGCCCGGCCTGTTTCAGGCGATCGGCAGGCTGCAGATCGCCCAGGTGAACCTCCCGGTCGGTCTGCTCATCTGGGTGATGATTATTCCGATGCTGGTCCGGATCGACTTCGGCGCCCTGCATCAGGTCAGGGATCACTGGCGGGGCATAGGCGTGACCCTGTTCGTCAACTGGGCGGTGAAGCCGTTCTCCATGGCACTGCTCGGCTGGATTTTCTTGCGCCACGTATTCGCGCCCTATCTGCCCGCCGACCAGATCGACAGCTACATCGCCGGCCTGATACTGCTCGCCGCGGCGCCCTGCACCGCCATGGTATTCGTCTGGAGCAGGCTCTCCGACGGCGACCCCTACTTCACGCTGTCGCAAGTCGCGTTGAACGACATCATCATGATTTTCGCTTACGCGCCTATCGTGGCCCTGCTTCTGGGCATCTCGTCGATCACGGTGCCGTGGGACACGCTGTTCACCTCCGTGGTTCTCTACATCGTCATTCCGGTGATTCTCGCGCAACTCTGGCGCAAGTGGCTGCTGGCCAAGGACGCGGCGCAGTTCCAGCGCGCCCTGGCGACTATAGCGCCCTATTCGGTCGCGGCGCTGCTGCTCACACTGGTGCTGCTGTTCGCGTTCCAGGGCGAAGCCATCCTGCGGCAGCCGCTGATCATCGCGATGCTGGCGCTGCCGATCCTGATCCAGGTGTTTTTCAACTCGGCGCTGGCCTATGGACTCAACCGGGCGGCGGGCGAAAAGCATAATGTCGCCTGTCCGTCGGCGCTGATCGGCGCCTCCAATTTTTTCGAGCTTGCGGTTGCCGCGGCCATCAGCCTGTTCGGCTTCGATTCGGGGGCCGCGCTCGCCACCGTGGTCGGCGTGCTGATCGAGGTGCCGGTGATGCTGGCCGTGGTCAAGCTGGTCAACTCCACGCGCGGCTGGTACGAGCGCGGCATTTGAACAAATCCATAGACGAGCAGGTACATGAGCAGCGACGACATTCGCGAAGTGGTGAAACAGAAATACGGCCAGGCGGCGCTGCGGGTCGGTAGCGGCGGCTCTTCCTGCTGCTGCGGCGGTCCTGCCGTGGGCGGCGGCTGCGATCCGATCACCGCAAACATCTATGACGCGACGCAAAGCGGCGAAGTGCCGCAACAAGCGCTGCAGGCCTCGCTCGGCTGCGGCAATCCGACGGCGCTTGCCGCATTGAACCCCGGAGAGACCGTGCTCGACCTGGGCTCAGGCGGCGGCATCGACGTGCTGCTCTCGGCGCGGCGCGTCGGCCCGACGGGAAAGGCCTATGGCCTGGACATGACCGATGAAATGCTGGCGCTCGCGCGCGAGAACCAGAGGAAGGCGGGCGTGAGCAATGTCGAGTTCGTCAAAGGCGAGATCGAAAACATCCCGCTTCCGGACGACTTCGTCGATGTGATCATTTCCAATTGTGTGATCAATCTTTCGGCGGACAAGGACCGCGTGCTGCGGGAGGCATTCCGCGTGCTGAAACCGGGCGGACGCTTCGCGGTCTCCGACGTCGTCGTCAGCGGCGAGGTTCCCGCGGCAATCCGCAGGAACGTAGAGGCGTGGATCGGCTGCATCGCGGGCGCGCTGCGCGACAGCGACTACAAGGCGAAGCTCGCCAGCGCGGGTTTCGAAGACATCGATCTCGAACCCACGCGTATCTACGCGGTCGAGGATGCGCGCCAGTTTCTCGCCGGGCAAGGCATCGATGTGGACGCGATCGCTTCCGAGGTCGACGGCAAATTCATGAGCGCCTTCGTGCGCGCGCGCAAACCCGCGCGCAAAGCCTGCTGCACCTAAGCCGCGCCTCGCGGCATCATCCGCTGACCACTGGCGCCAGCCGCGTCTGCGGCGGCTGCCTCAGTCGCCTTCGAACTCGCACAGGGTGAACACCTTGTGCTTGAGCTTGGCCAGGCGCTTGCTTCCGCCTAGGCCGGGCAGATCGATCACGGCGCAGACTTCCACGACCGAGCCGCCCATTTTCTCGATCAGCTTGATCGCCGCCTCCGCCGTGCCGCCGGTGGCGATCAGGTCGTCCACCAGCAGCACCCGCTCGCCCTTGGCGACCGCATCGACGTGCAGCTCGACGCGGTCGAACCCATATTCCAGTTCGTAGTCGTGGCCTACGGTGGCAGCCGGCAGCTTGCCTTTCTTGCGTATCGGCACGAAGCCCACGCCCAGCTGAAACGCCAGCGCGGCGCCGATGATGAAGCCGCGCGATTCGATCGCGGCGATTTTGTCGATCTTCGCGCCGGTGTAGCGGTGCACGAATTCGTTGATGGTGACGCGGAATCCGACCGGGTCCTTGAGCAGGGTGGTGATGTCGCGAAACATGACGCCTTGCTTGGGATAGTGCGGTACGGTGCGGATGAGCGATTTGATCGTCATGGTGTTCAGTTCCTCATTGCATCACTTGGGATTCAGCAGGCGCCCGGCCACCGCGTCCAGCCGCTGCACCATGTCGGCGTCGCGCGCCTCGGGCGCGGTGATCAGCGCATGCCCGAGCGCGCTGCGGCAGCTGCAGCGCTCGCCGTGCGTGTCGTCCCTGATACTGGGCGCCACCTGTTTCACCATCGCGCGCGCCTTGTCCGCGTTGGCGAGCAGCACCTTGACGATCGCATCCACGGTCACGTCGTCGTGATTCGGATGCCAGCAGTCGTAATCGGTGACCATGGCCACGGTCGCGTAGCACATCTCGGCCTCGCGCGCGAGTTTGGCTTCGGGCATGTTGGTCATACCGATGACGTCGCAGTTCCAGCTGCGATAGAGCTCGGATTCGGCGAGGCTGGAGAACTGCGGCCCTTCCATCACCAGATAGGTGCCGCCGCGCGCCGTTTCGATGCCGGCCGCGCGCGCCGCCGCCTCGAGGTGCCCGCCCAGGCGGCTGCATACGGGGCGCGCCATGGATACATGCGCCACCAGGCCGGTTCCGAAAAAACTCTTGTTGCGCGCGAATGTGCGGTCGATGAACTGATCGACAATGACGAACATGCCCGGATGCAGATGCTCGCGCAGCGAGCCCACGGCGCTGACCGAAACGACGTCGGTCACGCCCAAACGCTTGAGCGCGTCGATATTGGCGCGGAAGTTGATCTCGGAGGGCGGAATCCTGTGTCCGCGTCCGTGCCGCGGCAGAAATACCATGGCCTGGCCGTCGAGTTCGCCGCACAGGAACGCGTCCGAAGGATCGCCGAACGGGGACGAAACGTTCTCCCAGCGCTTGCCAACGAGGCCGTCGATGTCGTAGACGCCGCTGCCGCCGATGATGCCCAGTACGGGCTTTCCGTGATTCGAGTGCATTATTCCCTTTCTCCCGTTTTGCCAACTACGACAAATGTCTGTTTGGCCGCACGCGGCCAGCCGGAATCGCCGGGACAGGCCGATCCTTGCGCCTTCGGCGCCTTGCTCACTCCTTCCCCCGGTACGGCAGCACGATGCGTATCTCGAAGCGATCGCCCACCACTTCCGTATGCAGGCTCGCCTCGACGTCGAAATGCAGCGCCAGGCGCTCGCGGATGTTGGCGAGCGCCATGCGGTTGCCGGCGCGGTGCTGGTAATCCGGGTGGTAGGGATTGGTGAGCAGCAGACGCACCTGATTCCTGTCCCGGGCGATGCATATGCGCACCGTGCCCGGCTCCATGCCCGGCTCGATGCCATGGAAGATCGCGTTTTCCACCAGCGGCTGCAACAGCAGTTGCGGCACCAGCGCATCCTCCGGCATGGTCGCTATGTCCCATTCGACGCGCAGCCGCTCGCCGAGGCGCAGTTGTTCCAAATTGAGGTATTGGCGGCACAGCGCAAGTTCGTCAGCCAGGGTGGTCAGGCGCCGGTTGTCCTGCATCAGCGCGCGGAACAATTCCGCCAGGTCCTCCAGCGTTTCCTCGGCACGCTTGGGGTCGCTGCGTATGAGCGAAAGCACGGCATTGAGGCTGTTGAACAGAAAATGCGGCCGGATGCGCGCCTGCAATGCCTGCAGCCGGGCATCGGTCAGTGCGGGTGAGTAGGCGCGCTTGCGCCAATAGAAGTAGGCGAGCAGGAACGCCGTAAGGAGCGCGCACAGGATGCAGGCCCGCGCCAAGCCGAACGGCGTGATCGCATTGCCTAGGAGCACACCGACATTGAGCACCACTGCCGTCCAAGCCATCGCCAGCAGGATCACGGCGGCAACGCTCCAGGCATAGGGCAGGCGCGCCAGCGATTTCGACAGGCCGTACAAGGACACCAGCGACAGCAGCAGCACCGGCTCGAGCGCAGCGGCCAATGCCATGAACTGATACGCAAACCGCGCCGCGTCACGGGACTGGATCAGTGCCGCGGCGAAGCCGGCGATATTGCCAAGCAACAGGATGCGCATTGCAACACCCAGACTGCGGAAATCAGGCAGTACGTCGGAATGCGCGTTTCGGTCTGCGTCTGCCACGGATAAGATATTGAAAGCCAAAATCAATCAGCGCCCGTGGGGTCAAAAAAGTTTTTCTTTTCGATTCTGACCGCATTCAGCGCAATGCGCAAGAACAGGCACCGGAAAAGTGCGGCCTCGCGGCACGCGCCGGGCACACTTTGCGGCGACGGTGATCGAGCGGTAGCAACGCGCCCGCGATTCCTGTCGGCCGGGTCTATGCGTCACAGTTGTCACAAACAACGCGGTGTACGCGAACTCCAAGCGGAAGCGCAGCTGCAGCCGCGTGCTATGATTAATACCTGCGCGTCAGCGGCAAGAGAAGGGGCGATTCGCGTTGAATCCGCCGATTTTGCGGCGCGCCAGAGTTTAGCTATTGACCAGGTGCTCTATGCGCATACTCCTTGCATTCAGTCTCCTCGCGTTCTCCCTTGCTGCAGCGGCTGCGCCCACGCTTTATCGCTGGACGGACGAAAGCGGCAACGTGCATTACAGCGACACCGCGCCGCCCGCCGACGCGAAGACGGTGCGCGAGATGGGCGCTACCGGCCAGGGCGCCGGCGAAGCGCCGTCCGCGTTGGATCAATCCTATGCCATGCAGCAGGCGGTAAAAAATTTTCCGGTGACCGTATACACGTCCAAGCAATGCGGCAATGCGTGCAAGGATGGCCTCGGCTATCTGAAGAAGCGCGGCATACCTTTTACGGAGAAAGTCGTCGCCACGCAGGAGGAAATCGATGCGCTGGTCAAGCTGGCCGGCGCGCCCGAGGTGCCGGTGCTGGTAGTCGGCATCGACGTCCGCAAAGGCTACAACGAGCAGGGCTGGAGCGAAGCGCTGGATACGGCTGGTTATCCCAAGACCAGCGGTGCGCCCTAAGCGCGGAGGACGCACGCAATCTAGGTTCTGGTGCCGGGTAGAGGAGTCGAACCTCCGACCTTCGCATTACGAATGCGCTGCTCTACCAACTGAGCTA
>CAZRMO010000043.1:0-29679 GCA_964601155.1 uncultured Enterobacteriaceae bacterium | reverse complement strand
CGTCATGGTGCTCATGGGCTTTGGCTGTAATGTGCCGGCGCTGATGGGCACCCGGGTGATTCGCTCGCGCGGATTGCGCCTGCTGACGATGCTGGTGATCCCGCTTTCCCTGTGTTCGGCGCGCCTGCAAGTGTTCGTGTTCTTCATCGCCGCATTGTTTTCCGCCAGAGCCGCGCCGCTGGTGCTGTTTTCCCTTTATGTGATCAGCATCCTCAGCGCCATGCTCACTTCGCTGCTGTTCAAACGCCGCTACGTCAACAACGATCCTTTCGTGCTGGAGATGCCGCCATACCGCCTGCCGACGTTGCACCACGTCGTCCTGCGCGGCTGGCATGAAGTCAGGCATTTCACCCGGCGCGCGACGCGTTTCATCGTCGCGGGCGTGGTGCTCGTCTGGTTGCTGACGAATTTTCCCGCCGACGCTGTCGCCGGCAGCGTGCACACCTGGGCCGGGCAGATCGGCAACCTGCTCAATCCGATACTCAGTCCGCTGGGCATCGATCCAAAACTCACGATAGCGCTAATTTTCGGCTTCGTCGCCAAGGAGATCGTGATCGGTTCGCTCGCCGTGATCTATGGCCAGGACGGGGGTGCGCTGACCAGCACGATCGCACATCAAATCACCTGGATTCAGGCGTATAGCTTCATGCTGTTTACCTTGATCTATACGCCCTGCCTGTCGACCATCGCCACCATCATCACCGAGGCCAAGAGCCGCAGCTTCAGCCTGCTCGCGCTGGTTTGGCCGCTAGGCCTTGCGTGGCTGGTCAGCTTTCTGTTTTATCAGACCGCACTCCTCGCGCTGACCTGAGGGCGGCGATCGCAATCTCCCGGGCGGGAAGGCCGCGCTGCCGAAGCCGCCGGCCGGCACCGGCTCAGGTTGCCAGCCGGAGCATTCGCTCATATATTGCCCGGATAGCCTGTTCCGCCGAGGGAGAACCCATGAAGTCCGCAATGTTTTCGGCCATACTCTTTGCATTTACCAGCAGCCTCGCGTTCGGCCAGGCGTCGCCGGCGCGTTCGCTCGGACAAGTCTTGTATTTGCCGATCTACTCGCACATATGGCATGGCGAGATGGATGCAGGAGGCCGGCCGATGAAGACGCTGGTTTCCGTGTCCGTGAGCATTCGGAATACGGATCCCGCGAAATCGATCCGCATCACTTCCGCGCAATATTTCGACACCAGCGGAAAAAAGCTGCGCGACTACCTGCCGTCGCCGAAGGTGATCGGTCCCATGGCTAGCTACGAGATATTCGTTCCCCGCAGCGATGACAGCGGTGGTTCGGGTGCGAGTTTCGTGATCGCCTGGAAGGCGGACACACCCGCAAGCCCGCCGATTGTGGAAGCTCTTCACGCCAATCTTCCCGCGGGGAGATCGATCGCATTTACCACCTCGGCGCGCCCGATTCCCCCCGATTGAGCGCAGTGGGGACGACGGCCGCCGCGTAATCAAGGCGCGACATATGGCCGCCTGCCTCCGCCGGGCGGCCGAATATTCGACCAGCTTCATGCGCTGCCGCTATACCCTGACCGGGTATTTGACAAATACCCGGTCAGGGTATAGCATTAGAAGCACAATTTCTTTGTTCACCGGCCATTCTTATGGAAACATCTTCTGCCTATCGCCTGGATTTACCGCTGGAAGGCATGACTTGCGCTGCATGCGCGGCGCGCATCGAAAAAAGCCTGAATAAGCTGCCCGGCGTAGTCGCGAACGTGAATTTTGCGGCGGAATCCGCGCATGTCACGCTAGAACCGGCCCAGAGCTCGGCAGCCTCCGTGGTCGAGGCCGTCCGGCGTAGCGGATATGCGGTGCCGGTCCAGGTGGCCGAGTTTCAAGTGTACGGCATGACCTGCGTCGCCTGCGCGGCGCGCATCGAGAAGGCCCTGAATAAGCTCGAGAGCGTCGAAGCGACTGTCAATTTCGCCAGCGAGACCGCCAGGGTCAGCTACGTGCCTGGCCTGGCCACGCCCGAACTGTTGGCTGGTGCGATCCGCAAGGCGGGGTACGAAGCGAGCGAACGCGTCGAAGCCAACGCCGAGGAGGAGAGGGCGCGCCGCGCCGACGCCTTCCATGGCGAGCTGCGCCTGTTCTGGATCTCGGTCGTGCTCAGCCTGCCCCTGCTTGCGGAGATGTTCTGGATGTTCGGCCATGCCCACGTCGAATTGCTGCCGCGCTGGTTCCAGCTTGCGCTCGCCACTCCGGTACAGTTCTGGATCGGCCGGCGCTTCTACGTCGGCGGCTACAAGGCTTTGCGCGGCGGCGGCGCCAACATGGATGTGCTGGTGGCGCTGGGAACGAGCACGGCCTACGGACTCTCCGCCATCGTCACGCTGTTCGGCCTGCATCAACAGCACGTCTATTTTGAGGCCAGCGCAGTCATCATCACGCTGGTCCTCATGGGCAAGCTGCTCGAAGCGCGCGCCAAGCTCAGCACCTCGGCGGCGATCGAGGCGCTAGTCCGTCTGCAGCCCAAGACCGCGCGCGTCGAGCGCGACGGCGAGATTGTCGAGCTGCCGGTCGCGAGCATGCGCATCGGCGACGTATTCGTCGTCCGTTCGGGAGAGAGCATTCCGGTCGACGGCCTGGTTGCCAGCGGAGAGTCGGGCGTGGACGAGAGCATGCTCACCGGCGAGAGCCTGCCAATCCACAAGCGCAGCGGCGACAAGGTGTTTGCCGGCACGCTCAATCAACAGGGGCTGTTGCGTTGCCGCGCCGAGGGCGTAGGCGCAGCGACCATGCTCGCCGGTATCATCCGCCTGGTGCGCGAGGCCCAGGGTTCGAAGGCGCCAATCCAGCGTCTGGCCGACAAGGTTGCGGGCGTATTCGTACCGGTCGTGGTCACGATCAGCGTGCTGACCTTCGCGCTTTGGTGGGGCATAGGCGGGGAGCTCGCGCCTGCGCTGGTGAGCGCGGTCGCAGTCCTGGTCATCGCCTGCCCCTGCGCGCTCGGGCTGGCGACGCCTACCGCGATCATGGTCGGCACCGGGCGCGGTGCGCAGGTCGGCGTGCTGGTCAAGAACGCGGTCGCATTGGAGCGGGCGCAGAAGATCAATACCCTCATCGTCGACAAGACCGGCACCTTGACCGAGGGCAGGCCAGTGGTGACGGACGTGATTCCCGCTGCCGGTATCGATGTCGGCGAACTGGTCGCCGCCGCGGCGAGCCTGGAATCCGGTTCTACGCATCCGCTGGCGCACGCAGTGATCGAACATGCGAAACAATTCGGCGTAACGCTGCATTCAGTGCGTGATTTCCAATCGGTCACCGGCAAGGGCGTGCGCGCGGTGCTCACCATTCCGGCCCTCGATGGTGAACAGACCCTGCTGCTGGGCGCGCCCGAGTTTCTCACCGAGGCGGGTTTGACCATTGACGCCGCCGCGATCGCGCCGCTGCTGGAGCAGGGCAAGACCGTGATCGCGGTCGGCGGCGCCGGGCGTGTCCTTGGCTATCTGGCGATCGCCGACAAGCTGCGCGAGAGTTCGCGCGAGGCTGTCGCCAAGCTCAGAGCCATGGGGATAGATGTAGTGATGCTGACCGGCGACAACGCCGCGACTGCAAAGGCGATCGCGGCGGCCGCCGGCGTCAGCAGCTACCGGGCTCAGGTGCTGCCGGGCGAGAAAGCGGCTGCGGTAGCCGAGTTCAAGACCGCAGGGCATGTCGTCGGCATGGTCGGCGACGGCATCAATGATGCGCCTGCGCTCGCTGCGGCCGATGTCAGTTTCGCCATCGGGGCGGGCTCGGACGTCGCACTCGAAGCGGCGGACATTGCACTGATGCGCAACGACTTGCTTTCGGTCGCCGACGCCATCAGCTTGTCGCGCGCCACCCTCGGCAAGATCCGGCAGAACCTGTTCTTCGCCTTCGTCTACAACGTGCTTGGCATCCCGCTCGCGGCGGCCGGGATGCTGAATCCCGTGATCGCAGGGGCGGCGATGGCGATGTCCTCGGTATCCGTGGTCAGCAACTCGTTGCTGTTGCGGCGCTGGCGTGGCAGTTGAATTTTTCAATCCTCAAAACGAAAGGAGACTCTGATGCAAACGGTGACTTTGGGAATTTCCGGAATGACCTGCGGCGGCTGCGTGCGCAGCGTGACCAATGTGTTGAAGGCGCACGACGGCGTGGCCAAAGCCGAGGTGTCCCTGGACAACAAATGCGCTGTGGTGGACTACGATCCGGGCAAGGTGGGGCTGGAGCAGCTCAAGCAGAGCGTCGTCGAGGCCGGATTTGAAGTCGCAGCCTGAAACGGCGGAGTGCGAGCACCACGCGGAACACTCCGTGGTGCAGCCCAACAAGTCCGCCCTGCTCACGCGCCTGAACCGGATCGAAGGGCAGGTGCGCGGAATCGCGAAAATGGTCGAAGAGGACCGCTATTGCGTCGACGTGCTCACACAGGTCTCTGCTATCCAGTCCGCGCTGGATGCGCTTGCGCTGCAACTACTGGAGAACCACACTAAAGGCTGCGTTCGCTCCGCGATCCGCTCCGGCAACGGGGAGGCTGCGATCGACGAACTCATGACCGTGGTAAAGCGCTTCGGCCGATAAGGCGCGCGTAACTTCCCGACGCATGGTGGAACACGGCGTATGATCCCGCTGGTTCATACGCCGGTGCAAGCCGTTCTCGCCACACTTCGCCATGAAGCCCGCTACCGTCATTCCGCGCAGCATCTGGATGCTGGGCTTCGTCAGCCTGTTCATGGACGTCTCGTCCGAGCTGATCCACGGCCTGCTGCCGGTGTTCATGGTTTCCGCCCTGGGCGCGAGCGTGTTTGCCGTGGGCGTGGTCGAGGGCGTTGCCGAAGCGACCGCCCTGATCGTCAAGGTTTTTTCCGGTGTGCTCAGCGACTACATTGGAAAGCGCAAAGTCCTGGCAGCGATCGGTTATGGTCTGGGCGCTTTATCCAAGCCCCTGTTCGCACTGGCGTTGACGGTAAACGCGGTGTTCGCGGCGCGCTTCCTGGACCGCATCGGCAAAGGCATACGCGGCGCCCCGCGCGATGCGCTCATCGCCGATCTCGCACCGCCGGAGATACGCGGCGCGGCCTACGGCCTGCGCCAGTCGCTGGACACGGTCGGGGCTTTCCTCGGTCCGCTGTTCGGCGTGGCGCTGATGCTGTACTGGGCCGGCGACTTCAGAACCGTATTCTGGTACGCCGTGATCCCGGCTTTGATTGCGGTGCTGCTGCTGGTTTTCGGTGTGCGGGAGCCCGGCCAAGGCGCGCCCGGGCGCCAGCCGGCTGCTCCGATCCAGTGGAAAGCGCTGGCGGATTTGAGCGGCACCTACTGGTTCGTCGTCGCGGCGGGCGCCGTGTTCGCCCTGGCACGGTTCAGCGAAGCGTTTCTGATCCTCCGCGCGCAGCAGCAGGGGCTGCCGAACAGCTACGCGCCGCTGGTGCTGGTGGTGATGAATGTCGTCTATGCCCTCTCCGCCTATCCTTTGGGCAAACTCGCCGATCGCGTCAGTCATCGGGCTCTGCTCAGTGCCGCATTGCTGACGCTGGTCATCGCCGACCTGATCCTGGCCACGGCGCAGGGGCTGGCCGCGGTCGCCGCGGGCGTGGCGCTCTGGGGCTTGCATCTGGGCATGACGCAGGGCTTATTTGCGACGATGGTCGCCAATACCGCGCCGGCGCATCTGCGCGGCACGGCCTTCGGTTTTTTCAACCTGGCGAGCGGCATGGCCATGCTTTTTGCCAGCCTGCTCGCCGGCGAACTCTGGGACCGCTTCGGCGATAGCGCGACTTTCTTCGCCGGCGCCGTGTTTGCTCTGGCCGCCCTGCTGATGCTTGCGCTGCGAGGCAGGCGCTCGCCCGGGGGCTGACGCATTCCGACCCGTGCTGCGCCGTATGCGATTCGATAGTGACCATCAGCGGTAACTGTCGTAAAATCAGCACAGGTATTGCAGCCCGATCGGCGCTGAATCCGCCGCATCATCCAGGTTCTCACAGTGATTGAAGTCAACGTTAACGGTGCAGCCCAGCGCTTGGCGCCCGACACCGACATTGCCGCGCTGCTCGAGCGCCTGCAACTCGCGGGCAAGCGCGTGGCGGTGGAGCGTAACGGCGAGATCGTGCCACGCAGCCGTTTCGCGCAAACTGCGCTGGCCGACGGCGACCGGCTGGAGATCGTAGTCGCGGTCGGAGGCGGCTGAACATGGCCCAAATGCGTCATTTCAGCGCCAAGCTGATTTCCCCTTTTCCCTGCGTCGCGCGCATGAGCGTCGCTCAACCTGAATAGGCACCCAATGGACTCCCTCACGATCGCGGGCAAGGCTTATACCTCGCGCCTACTCATAGGCACCGGCAAATACAAGGACTTCGACGAGACCCGCCGCGCGGTGGAGGCGAGCGGGGCGCAGATCGTCACCGTGGCGATCCGGCGCACCAATATCGGCCAGAACGCGGGGGAGCCTTCGCTCCTCGATGCGCTGCCGCCGTCGAAGTACACCTACCTGCCCAATACCGCGGGCTGCTACAGCGCGGATGACGCCGTGCGCACGCTGCGCCTCGCGCGCGAACTGCTGGACGGCCACGAGCTGGTGAAACTCGAAGTGCTGGGCGACCCAAAGAGCCTGTTTCCCAATATGATGGAAACGCTCAAGGCGGCCGAGACACTGGTGCAGGAAGGCTTCAAAGTGATGGTGTACTGCAGCGACGACCCTATCCTGGCCAAGCGCCTCGAGGAAACCGGCTGCGTCGCGGTGATGCCGCTCGCCTCCTTGATCGGATCGGGCATGGGCATCCTCAACCCGTGGAACCTGCAGCTGATACTGGAAAACGCCAAGGTGCCCGTGATCGTCGATGCGGGTGTGGGCACGGCGTCGGACGCGGCGATCGCGATGGAACTGGGCTGCGATGGCGTGCTCATGAACACCGCGGTGGCGGCGGCGAAAAATCCGCTGCTCATGGCGCAAGCGATGAAAAAGGCGGTCGAGGCCGGGCGCGAGGCCTATCTGGCGGGGCGCATGCCGAAAAAGCTGTATGCGGCCGCGCCGAGTTCGCCCACCGGCGGCGTCATCGGCAAGGCCGCCTGAGGCCAGCCGGGCAGGGAGCCCCCTGCCTTCCATCAGATGCCCGCATCTTCGCATCCGCCGATACGCAGCTTCGTGTTGCGCCAGGGCCGCGTATCCAATGCGCAGCGGCGCGCAGTCGATACCTTGTTGCCGGTGCACGGCATTGCGTATGCGCCTGGTGCGCTCGACTTCGAACAGGTATTCGGCCGGCGCGCGCCTACCCTGCTCGAGATCGGCTTTGGCATGGGCGAGACCACGGCGCAGATCGCCAAGGCACATCCTGAAAACAATTACCTCGGCATAGAAGTGCACACGCCGGGCGTCGGCAGTCTGCTCAAGCTCATCGCGGAAGGGGGCCTGAGCAATCTGCGCATCATCCAGCACGACGCGGTCGAAGTGCTGGAGCATATGATCGCGTCCGGCTCGCTCGCCGGCGCGCATATTTTCTTTCCGGATCCCTGGCCGAAAAAGCGCCACCACAAGCGCCGTCTGATCCAGCCGGATTTCGTCCGGCTGCTCGCCTCGCGCCTGGCAGCGGGCGCCTACCTGCACGCTGCCACCGACTGGGAGGAGTACGCAGAGCAAATCCTGGCCGTGTTCGGCGCTGAGCCCACCCTGGAGAATACCGCGCCCGGATACGCGCCGCGCCCGGACTATCGTCCACAGACCAAGTTCGAAAACCGCGGCCTGAAGCTGGGCCACGGCGTGTGGGACATCATCTTCGCCAAGAAATAGACGGCTTGCGCATGCGTAATACGTCAACGCGCGCCGCCAGTGTCCTGGCGCAAATGTTCGAGACTTCGCCTCTGCGGCATACTGCGTTCCGGCGCCTCTATTTCGGGTCGGTCGCAGTGGCGCTGGGCTATACGATGCAGGCGACCGTCGCGGCATGGCTGATGGCGACGTTGACGCCCTCGGCGCTGATGGTCGCGCTGGTGCAGACCGCAAGCACGGCGCCATCGCTGCTGTTCGGGCTGCTTGCAGGCGCGCTGGCGGACATCGTCGACAGGCGCCGGGTGATCCTCTTGACGCAGTTCATTCTGCTCATAGCCACCGCAGCGCTTGGCGTCGCCGCGCTGCTCGGCATGCTCGGTCCTCTGGCCTTGCTCGCCGGCACTTTCCTGATCGGCGCCGGCTTTACGCTGTATCTGCCGGCGCAACAGGCGAGCATCAACGATCTGGTTGGGCGTGCCGACCTGTCGCGCGCACTCGGGTTGGGAGCAGTCGCGTTCAACCTCGCCCGCGCCGTCGGGCCCGCGCTTGCCGGCGCGCTGGCGGCATGGGCGGGTTCAGGCAGCGCTCTGCTTGCCAGCGCGCTGTTCTTCGTGGCGATGATGGTCGCGGTGCGCGGCTGGCGCAGCCCGCCGCGATCCATTCCAGGCGTGGCCGAAACATTATTTTTGGGAATTCAGAGCGGGTTGCGCTATGCCAGACACTCGCCGCCGATGCTGGCGCTTCTCGGCCGCAATCTCAGTTTTTGCATATGCGCGAGCGCGCTGTGGGCGCTGCTGCCGGTAATCGCGCGCGATCAGCTCGGACTCGGGGCCGGCGGCTTCGGCCTGTTGTCCGCGAGCTTTGGCATCGGCGCGATCGTCGGCGCGCTGTCCATTCCGCGCCAGTTACACCGCGTGTCATTGAATGCGGTGGTCAGCGCGGGGGTCATTCTGTGGGCGGCGGCCACGCTGCTCATCGCCTCGACGCATACCACCGGCATCGCGCTGGTGGGCGCATGCGCCGCGGGCGCGGCCTGGGTCGCGGTCCTTGCCAGCCTGTCGGCCGGCATTCAGAGCACGGCGCCGGCGTGGGTGCGCGCGCGCGCCGTGGCGATGAGCCTGGTGGTCATGCAGGCGAGCCTCGCGCTGGGGAGCGTGCTCTGGGGCTGGCTGGCCAGCGCCGACGGCACGCGCGTGGCACTGACCGTGTCGGCGGGCGCCGTGCTCGTGCTGCTCGCGCTGGGCTACCGCATAAGGGTCAGGATGGGCGACGAAGCGGATGTGACGCCGGGCGTGCAGCCGCCCGACCTCGCGATCGCGGTCGAGCCCCTGCCCGACGACGGACCGGTGCTGATCCAGGTCGAATACCGTATCGACCCGGAGAACCGCGAAGCGTTCCTGCATGCCATGCAGGAGAACGAAGCCACCCGGCGCCGCAATGGTGCGAGCAACTGGCGCGTGTTCCGCGACCTCGGCGAGGACGGGCGCTTCGTCGAACGCTTCATCATTGCCTCGTGGGCGGAATACGTGCGCCTGCGCTCGCGCATGACCATCGCGGACCGGCAGATTCAGGAGCGGGTGGCGCAATTTCAGCGGGCCGGCGCCGAGATCCGGATTTCGCGCCTGATCGGCACCAGCTTGCGGGACGCGTTTCCGGCGCCGGGCAAAGCCGCATCAGACTGAGCGTTGCCGACGAATCCGGTCGGTCGAAAAACCAACCACCGAAACGCTATCGCAAACACCGAGGCCTTCGCGGCCTCAGCCGCGGCGAAGCGAAGCTGGCACGCGGTGCTACAGGCCCAGTTTCACCGCGAGGTCGATGAAATCGGCGGCGTTGACGTCGAAATTCTTCTCCGGCTTCAGGTCCTTTTTCGCTGGATCGCCGAACTCCAGCGGCCGCTGCACGAAGGCGGCACGCAAGCCCGCCGCCTGGGCCGCGCGCAGGTCGTCCTTGTGCGCCGCCACCATCATCACCTCGTGCGGCGCCAGGCCGAGCATGGCCGCCGCGCCCAGATAGGCTTCGGGATCGGGTTTGTAATGATGGAACAGTTCGGCCGAGAGCACGCAATCCCAGGGCAGGCCCGCATGCTTGGCCATGTTGGTGAGCAAAGCGACATTGCCGTTCGACAAGGTCGTGATGAGGTAGCGTTTCTTCAGACGCTTCAGTCCGCGCAGCGCATCGGGCCAGGGCGCAAGCCGGTGCCACGCTCGGTTGATGTCATCCTTCTGCTCTTCGCTCAGCATGTCCAGGCCGGATTCATCGAGGATGCGCTCGAGGATGCGTCGGTGCAGACCGTCGATATTGGTCCAGGGCAGCCTGCCCGATCGCACATCGTCCATCGCCGGCCGGTAGCCGGCGCGCCAGGCATCGGCGAACGCCGTCCAATCGGCGCGCACGCCCAGCGCTTTGCCGAGCCGGCGCCCTTCGCGGCTAATGCTGCCGCGCCAGTCGACCACCGTGCCGAACACGTCGAAGCTCAGCGCTTTGACGTTCCGCAGCGCAGGACTCAGTGGCTTTGCCATGTCTTCTCCTCGAAAGCGTATTGAAGGCTGTTTCAGAGTTACCGAAATGGCCTTCAAGCGGTATAAGGCATTGCCTCCAGAAAAGGCGGCAGCGGCGAGTCCAGTGTGGAACAAATCGCGCGCAGCAACTCGGCATCGGTGAGGGACAGCTTGCCGTCGGCGAGCGCGCATTGCACCAAGGCCTTCACCAGCCGCGGCTTTTGCATCGGGGCAAGCTGGTTGAGGCGACCGAGCGCGGCCTTGACGGCGTCGATGCTGATGCCGCGCAGGTCGAGAAGCGTAAGCGCGATGCCGAGTTCCTTCAGGCCTTTGCCGAAACAGGCCGCGCTGTCGCCTTCGGTCGCATGGGCGATCAGCGACAGGACCAGCTGCGCATCTGCGGCGAGCGGCTCCAGCGTGCGGTAGGCGACCCGCACGGCGCGACCGGCACGCTCCCCCAGCGCCGCTTCGAGCATGGTCGCCACGACAAACTCCTCCAGCGTGACGCGCTCGTCGGCTGCTATCAATTGCTGCAGCAAAAGCAGAAATGCCGTGCGTTGCGCCGGCGCCAGGGTTTTCAGCGTTGGCGTGGCAAGCGCAATCAGCGGCAATCGTGCGACCTTGCCCAGTCCCTGTAGTACGGCCGCGGTTTTGGCCACCAACTCGGCGTTTTTGCCGCCCGCGCGCAGCAAATCGGCCTGCGCCTGATGCATCGGACCGTCCAGCGCAAGCACCAGTCCGAGCATTGCCTGTTGCGCTCCATCGGGGCTGCGCGTGAGCTCGCGCACCGACTGCGGCAGTGAATCCAGCAGGGAAGCCGCGTAATCGACATGCCGGGTGGATACGTCGCCCATCGCGGCGACTACCGCGGCGGGTCCGCTAGTCGCTATTGTCTGCGCCGCGGCCGCGGCACCGCGGTCCGCGCCTGCGCCGCGGACGAATTCATTGCCGCCCGCAAAGCCGCTGACCACCGTGCTTGCGGGCGGCGCAGCTGCGGCGGCCGGCGCCGAGTGCGCCACGATGTCGTCGATCGCCACCGGATGGCCGTAGATGTGCTCCAGTCTCTCCCGCAGCGGCGGGTGCGTGGCCATCAGATCTCCAAAACCGCTGGCAATCGCCTCGCCGAAAAACATATGGCTTGCTTGCGCCGCGCGCGGGTGGCCGATGCGGGAGCCGGCCAGGCCGATTTTTGCGAGCGCCCCGCCGATGCCGTCTGGGTTGCGCGTGAATTGCACCGAGGAGGCATCAGCGAGGAACTCGCGCTGGCGCGACACGCTCGCCTGGATCAGCCTTCCGAAAAAGACGCCGATGTAGCCGATCGCGATCAAGCCGAAACCGAGCAGAGCGAAGGACGAACCCCTGCTGTCGCGGCGCGAGGAGGTGTTTGCGAGCATGAGTCCGAGTGTGGTCAGCAGCAGTATCCCGCCCAGCACCCCCATCAGGCGCAGGTTGAGGCGCATATCGCCATTCAGGATGTGGCTGAACTCGTGCCCGATGACTCCCTGCAATTCGTCGCGGTTCAACTGCTCCAGCGTGCCGCGCGTGACGACGACCGCCGCCTGGCTGGGCGAGTAGCCGGCGGCGAAGGCATTGATCGCCGGCTCATTGTCCATCACGAAGACTTGCGGCACGGCGATCCCCGAGGCGATCGCCATCTCCTCGACGACATTCAGCAGCCTGCGCTCGGCCGGGTCGCCGCTTTCCGTGGAAAGCTGACGCGCACCCATCATGCGCGCCAGCACCGCGCCGCCCCCGGCCAGACTCGTGATCTGCACCAGGCTGCCGCCGGCAATCAGCGCCAGGGTGACGAGCGTCACCGTCGCGTAAAAGGACGCGGGCGCGTTGATGCGCGCGCCGCCGCCCGCAGTGTTGGCGGATACGCCGACGAAGACCAGCGCCGACACGATATTCACGGCGATGACGATCGCCACCACCGCGAGCAGAAACAGCAGGACCAGGCGCGTGGTGTGGCGCCGCGCCGCGTCCTGCTGCTCGAAAAAATTCATCGCGTTCCCGCCGCCGCTGTCGCCGGTTTAACTGAACGACACCTTGGGCGCCTCGCGCTCCGCCGCCGATTCGGTTGCCTGCAGCAATTCCGCGCCCTTGAACTGGAACATGCCGGCGATGACATTGTCGGGGAAGGACTCGATGCGGGTGTTGTAGCTCATCACCGCATCGTTGAACGCCTGACGCGCGAATGCGATCTTGTTTTCGGTGCTCGTGAGTTCCTCCGACAGTTGCATCATGTTCTGATTGGCCTTGAGATCCGGATAAGCTTCCGACAGCATGAACATGCGTCCGAGAGCGCCGGAGAGCCCGGTCTCCGCGGCGGCGAGGCCCTTGATCGCCGCGCCATCGGCGGGGTTGGCCGCAGCGCGTTGGTTGGCGCTGACAGCGGTGTTGCGCGCCGCGATCACGCCTTCCAGGGTCTGGCGTTCGTGCGCCATGTAGCCTTTGGCGGTCTCGACCAGGTTGGGGATCAGGTCGTAGCGGCGCTTCAATTGAACGTCGATCTGCGCGAATGCGTTCTTGAAGCGGTTCCTCAATGCGACCAGCGCGTTGTAGATCGAGGTGGCCCAGACGACGGGCACGACGAGAATGACGAGAATAACGATGAGTACGGTCCAGATCATTGCGTTCTCCTTCAGCTTCTGTAACAAAACGAGGGGCGATCCCAAAGGGGCTTTTCCCGCAAAGGGGATCGATACCTTCGGGGCGCCCAGCTCGCACCCCCTTGATTCAGAGGCCATCGCGGAAATTCTGAAATGGCCCCTCAGTCTGTTTCGCTCGACGGCAGGAACAGTTGCAGCAAGTCGTTCAGAAAGCGCTGCCCGCGTTTGGTCGGCGCGATGCGCAGATGATCACGTGCTATCAGACCACGCTGCGCCGCTTCCTGCAAGGGCCGCTCCACGGCGGAGAGCGCCAGGCCGGTGCGCTCGGCGAACAGCCCCGCCTCGAAGCCGCCGCTGAGGCGCAGTGCGTTCATCATGAATTCGAAGCCGAGGTCCCTGGGCGAGACCACATGCTCTGTCTGCACCGGCGCTGCGGCGGCGGTCTTCTGCATGTATTCGCGCGGCTGCTTGTAGCGCATCTGGCGCAGCAGGCGGTCGGGAAACGATAGCTTGGAATGCGCGCCGGCGCCGATGCCGAGGTAGTCGCCGAAGCGCCAGTAATTGAGATTGTGCCGGCACTCCCGGCCCGCTTGGGCGAAGGCAGAGGTCTCGTAGTTGACGTAGCCGGCACTGGCGAAGCGCTCCTCGAGCATGTCCTGCATGTCGGCGGCGAGTTCCGCGTCCGGCAGCGGCGGCGGATGGCGATGGAAAAGCGTGTTCGGCTCAAGGGTAAGATGATAGGCCGATAGGTGCGTGGTGCCGAAGCGCAGGGCCGTATCGACGTCCTGTTCAGCCTCGCGCAGCGTCTGCCGCGGCAGCGCGTACATTAGATCGAGGTTGATATTGTCGAAATGCGTCTGCGCGATGCCGATGGCACGGCGCGCCTCTTCGCCGTCGTGGATGCGGCCCAGGGCCTGCAACTGCGCGGGATTGAAGCTCTGGATGCCGATCGACAGGCGGTTGATTCCGCAAGTGCGGTAGTCGCGGAATTTGGCCGATTCGAACGTGCCCGGGTTGGCTTCCAGGGTGATTTCCGCATCGGCGGCGAGGTTGAGCCGGGCACGGAACGCCGCCAGCAGTTCCTCGATCGCGCGCGCGGAGAATAGGCTCGGCGTGCCGCCGCCGAAAAACACCGAGTACACGCGCCGGCCCCAGATCTGCGGCAAGGCGAGTTCCAAGTCGGCAATCAGCGCCTGTACGTAGTCCTGCTCCTGCGCCTCGCCCTGAGCTTTACCACGGACCTCGTGCGAATTGAAGTCGCAGTAAGGGCATTTCCTCACGCACCACGGGATGTGCACGTAGAGTGACAGCGGCGGCAGCGCCTTCAGGATGACGCTGCCCGGCGGCAAAACGACGGTGGCGCTGGTGGCGGACATGAGAGTGGCAGCTGAGCGCCTTTCCGGTCAGGGAAAATTGCGCAACTTCTCGACCAGCTGGCGCAAGGCCTGGCCGCGGTGCGACAGCCGGTTCTTGTGTTCGGAATCGAGTTCGGCCGCGGTCTTGCCCAGTTCCGGCAGCAAGAAATGCGGATCGTAGCCGAAGCCCTCGTGGCCGCGCGCCTGCGCGCTGATCTCGCCCCACCAGTAGCCTTCGCCGATCAAAGGCTGCGGGTCGGCCGCGTGGCGCACCAGAACCATGGCGCAATAATAGTAGGCGCGCCGCTCGGTGCAGGCGGCGAGCGCCGCGACCAGTTTGTCATTGTTGCGCGCGTCGCGCGCGTCGCGCTCCGCGTCGCCGGGCGAATCGTCGGCATAGCGTGCGGAATGCACGCCTGGTTCGCCGCCCAGCGCGAGCGCGCAGACTCCGGAATCGTCCGCCAGCGCCGGCAGCCCTGCGCGCTCGGACGCGTGGCGCGCCTTCGCCAGCGCGTTTTCGATGAAGGTCAGGTGCGGCTCCTCCGCGTCCGCGATGCCCAGCGCCGCCTGGGTCAGGACTTCGCAGCCCAGCGGAGCGAGTATGGCCTGGATTTCGCGCAGCTTGCCGGCGTTGCTGCTGGCGATGACGAGTTTTTTCATCGGCGCATTTTACCGTGGTCGGCGGTATTGCCGCGGCGCGAAATCCGCATGCGTCAGGCTGCGAAAAATTCCTTGAACGCCGCTATCGTCCGGTCCACGTCCGCGCCGGAGATGTCCAGGTGCAGCACGATGCGCATGTGCGGGCCGACTTGCGCGAGTATGCCCTTGCGTCTCAGCGCCCTCTGCAGCGAGGAGCACTGCCCGGCCGGTATGTCCGCAAAGACCATATTGGTGTCCGGCAGGGCCACCTCGATTTGCGCGATGTCCGACAGTCCCCGCGCGAGGCGCGCGGCGTGTTCATGGTCTTCGGCCAGCCGCGCTATATTGTGTTCCAGCGCGTACAGTCCCGCCGCTGCGAGTATGCCGGCCTGGCGCATGCCGCCGCCCAGCATCTTGCGCCAGCGCAGCGCCTGTTGGATGAATGCCCGGCTGCCGCACAGCAGCGAACCGACCGGCGCGCCCAGCCCCTTGGACAGACAGACGGAAACGCTGTCGAAACCTGTCACCGCATCTCGCGGGCTGATGCCTAGCTTCACCGCTGCATTGCAAATGCGCGCGCCGTCCAGGTGCGCGGCCAGGCCGCGCCGATGCGCGAGCGCTGTCGCCGCTTGCGTGTAGCCGGGCTGGAGCACGCGTCCGCCGAAAGTGTTCTCCAGCGCGAGCAGGCGGCTGCGCGCGAAATGGAAGTCGTCCGGCTTGATCACACGCTCGATGTCCGCGAGCGCCAGGCTGCCGTCGGCCTGATGCGCGATGGGCTGCGGCTGGATGCTGCCGAGCACGGCGCCGCCGCCGGCCTCGTATTTGTAGGTATGCGCCTGCATGCCGACAATGTATTCGTCGCCGCGCTGGCAGTGCGTGAGCAGCGCGATGAGGTTGGTCTGCGTTCCCGAAGGCGCGAACAGCGCCGCTTCGTGACCGAACAGTTCCGCCGCGCGCGCCTGCAGACGGTTGACCGTCGGGTCGTCGCCGTAGACGTCGTCGCCGACTTCGGCCGCCGCCATCGCGGCGCGCATGCCTGGACTCGGCCTCGTGACGGTGTCGCTTCTCAGGTCGATCAGCTTGCCGGTGCTATCGTGCGTCATGATCTTCGGTCATGTCGATTCACCCCGCCGCCAGACAGTCCACGGCTTTTTGCAGCCCGTCGCGACCGAAGGGGATACCCTGCGCCAGCATGGCGGCCTCGATTCCGGCAAGGCAGCCCAAGACCATCGCGGCGTTCACGTCGCCGAGGTGGCCGATGCGGAAGGCGCGGTCGGTCTGTGGGCCGAGGCCGCCGGCGAAAGCGACCTGGAAACGCTCGCGCGCGACCGTGCGTAGCGCCTCTACATCGATTCCGGGGCGCACGTCTATGGTGGTGACCGACACCGAGCGCGCCTCAGGCACGCGGCAGTGCAGGGACACCGCCCCCTCCTGCGACCAGCGCTCGACCGCGGTCTGCACCGCACGCGCGAGCAAGGCGTGGCGTGCATGCACTGCCGCCATGCCTTCGCGCTCGAGCAGCGCGAGCGCGGCCTCGAGTCCGAACAGCAGATTCTGCGGCGCGGTGCCGCAGAACTTGCGGTAGCTGTACTCCGCTTTGCGCCGCCCCCAGTCCCAGTAATAGCGCGGGGCGGTATTGTTCGCCGCGATCTCACCTGCGCGCGAATCGATAGCGACCAGACTCAATCCCGGCGGACACATCAGTCCTTTTTGCGAGGCGCCCACCGCGACATTGACGCCGAGCGCGTCCATTGCGAACGGCGCGGCGGCAAGCGAGGCCACGACGTCGGCGACGAACAGCGCCGGGTGTCCGGCGGCGTCGATCGCCGCCCGGATCGCTTTGAGGTCGCAGGTCGCGCTGCTCGCGGTGTCGGTGTGCACAACGAAGACCGCGACGATCTCGCGCTTCTTGTCCGCGCGCAGGGCCTCCTCGACGTGGTTGGCGTCGATCGGATAGCCCTCGCGGTAAGGCGTGCCGATCACGCGGCGCCCGGTCGACTCGGCCTGCAGCGCCCACTGCTCGGAGAAATGCCCGCTGCCCGGAATCAGCACTGCCTGTCCGGGGGCGAGCAGGTTTTCGATGGTCGCTTCCCATGCGCCGTGGCCGTTTGCGATGTACATGAATACGTCGGCGCTATCGGTTTGCAGCACGCGCCGCAGGCCGGTTTCGCAGGCAGCGACAAGCGCCTCGAGCCGCGGGTCGCCGTGATCCATCGGCTGGCGGTGCATGGCGTTGAGCACTTCGGCGGGGATATGCGTGGGACCCGGCGAATGCAGGAAGCGTTCTCCGGGGATGCGCTCATGGCTGTTGCGGTTCATTTAATTCTTGACTATGTTTTGCAAAAACGGCAATTTAGCATGCAACCGGTCCCGTCGCGCTCGAAGTAGCGCCCATTGCGACTGTGACCAATGTCAAAGGCGCTGCCGTGAGGCGGCGTAAGCTCGGTGTAAAAGGCAGCGGGAGGGCGCCCTGCGCGACTTGCCGCATCCGGCCAAAAAGAATAGAGGGGACTCTCTTGGATATTCCAGCGATAGAACAAGCCTACAGGCGTTACGCGCGCTTCAACTTTTACTATGTCTGCTTCGGGGCGGTGTTTCAGCCCGGGCGCAGGGCGATAGTCGACAGAATGGAGTGTTCACCGGGGGAGCGGATTCTGGAAGTGGGTGTGGGTCCCGGGCTTTCCCTGCCACTGTATCCGCAGAACGTGAACGTCGTTGGCATCGATATTTCCCGCGATATGCTCGACCAGGCGCGTGTTCGTCTAAGGCGGGGCGGTCTCGAAGGCGCGGCTGAGTTGATGGTCATGGACGCGGAGAACATGGCATTCGAGGACAGCAGCTTCGACAAGGTGGTCGCCATGTATGTCGCTTCCGTGGTTCCGAATCCGGCGCGCCTGGTCGACGAGATGCGCCGGGTGTGCAAGCCCGGCGGGCAGATTTTCCTGGTGAACCACTTTCACAGCCGCAATCCCCTCCTCAGGAGCATTGAACGCCTGCTGGCGCCGCTGTCTAACCAATTAGGGTTCCGCCCGGATTTTTCGCTGGACCGGTTTCTCGGTCAAACCGGTTTGGACACCATGAACATATGCCCGGTAAATCTTTTTGATTTTTCGACCATGGTCGAGGCCAGAAACAACAAGCCAGACGCGGCCGAAATTCCGGCGCTGGCCCTCCTGCCGTCCTGAAGAGAGCGCGTGTCGGCACGGACGGGCCGGCGGAGTATGCGTGTTGCCACGCGGCGCGCCGGTATGCGAAGATGTCCTCGGCAATAGCGGGATACCAAAGTGAGGTGCCAACATGAGCCAAGAGCGAACCGAAGCGTACGCAAAAGCGGCCAGCGGCGGCGCCGGCAGTTCGGTGCGCGAAAGCGGGCCGCGATCGGCCTTGGTCAACAAGGTTTTTTCCGCGGAAAAGCTGCTGCTCGCGCGGATGATGGACTCCCTCGGCAATCCACCCCTGGATCTCGTGTTGTGGGACGGGCAGGAAATCGCGAGCCGGGGAAAATCTGCACTTGCGCGGGTGCTGATTCACGACCACGGCGCATTGCTGAAACTGATCGCGAACCCGGAGCTCGGTTTCGGCGAAATGTTCACGGCCGGGCGCGTCGAGGTGCAGGGAAATCTGGTGGATTGCCTCGAAGCGATTTATCGTGCGCTGCCGCCTTCCGAGCAGAGCCCGATCGGCCAAAAGCTGCTCGCGCCATTTAGTGCGCCGTCGGGTAACGGCCTGGGCAAAGCGCGGCGCAATATTCAGCATCACTACGACATAGGCAACGACTTCTACAAGCTTTGGCTGGACCGGGAAATGGTGTACACCTGCGCCTATTTTCCCGACCCGGCGATGGGCCTGGAGGAAGCGCAGGTGGCGAAGCTCGACTACGTGTGCCGCAAGCTGCGCCTTGCGCCCGGCGAAACGGTGCTCGAGACCGGCTGTGGCTGGGGCGCGCTGGCGCTGCATATGGCCAGGCACTACGGTGTAAAGGTGACCGCCTATAACATATCGAAAGAGCAGATCGCTTATGCGCGGGAGCGCGCACGCGCCGAAGGCCTGGACGGGGAGGTGCGGTTCATCGAGGACGACTACCGCAACGTTGACGGCGAATTCGATGCATTCGTGTCGGTCGGCATGCTCGAACACGTCGGCGTGGACCAGTACCGCGCCCTTGGGGAGGTCATAGACGGCTGTCTCAAGGACGACGGCCGCGGGCTCGTGCATTCCATCGGACGCGACCGTCCCAGTCCGATGACCCCTTGGATCGAGCGCAATATTTTTCCGGGCGCCTGCCCGCCGAGCCTGTCGCAAATGACGCAAATTTTTGAGCCTTTCGGTTTTTCTGTCCTGGACGTGGAGAACCTGCGGCTGCATTACGCCAAGACGCTGGAGCACTGGCTCGGGCGCTACGAGGCCAATGCCGGGCGCGTCGCGGAAATGTTCGACGACTCGTTCGTGCGCGCATGGCGCCTGTATCTCGCAGGGTCGGTTGCCGCGTTCAGATCGGGCGATATGCAGCTATTCCAGGTGATCTTCAACCGTTCCGGGCAGAACCGGATTCCGTGGACCAGGCAATACCTGTACACGACCTGAACACCCGATGGAAACCTGTGACGTACTGATCGTCGGGGGCGGCCCGGCGGGTTCATCCTGCGCCTGGAAGCTGCGCCAGCACGGCATGTCGGTGGTGGTGATCGACAAGGCGCCGTTTCCGCGCGACAAGATCTGTGCCGGCTGGATCACCCCTGCTGTGGTGCAGGCGCTGCAGCTCGACACCGGAGGCTATGCCGAGGGACGCGTGCTGCAGCCGATCACGGCTATTCGCACCGGATTGATCCGCGGCGGCGAGCTGGAGACCCGCTACCCCGCCACGATCAGCTTCGGCATACGCCGCTGCGAGTTCGATCACTACCTGCTGCAGCGCTCGGGTGCGCGCCTGCGGCTTGGCGAGACATTGAAATCGCTGGAGAAGCGCGGCAGTCTATGGACAGTAAACGATGCGATTGCAGCGCCATTGCTGATTGGCGCCGGGGGGCATTTCTGCCCGGTGGCCCGTTTCCTTGGCGCGAAGCTTGGCGCAGCCGAGGACGCGGTCGCGGCGAAAGAAATCGAATTCGCGATGGATGCGGAACAGGCCGCCGGCTGCAGGGTCCGCGCGGATACGCCGGAAATTTATTTCTGCCGCGATCTCAACGGATATGGCTGGTGCTTCCGCAAAGGGAATTATCTCAATATCGGGCTCGGACGGGAGGGCCATCAGGGCCTTGCCGAACATCTCGCGGATTTTTGCGATTTTCTAAAGCAGCGTGGCAAAATCGCCGGCAACATCCCGGACAAGTTTCACGGGCATGCCTATCTGGTGCGCGGACATTCCGGGCGCAAGCTGCTCGATGAGGGCGTCCTGCTCGTCGGCGACGCCGCCGGCTTGGCTTACGCGCAAAGCGGAGAAGGGATACGGCCGGCGGTCGAGTCGGGTCTGATCGCGGCCGCGGTCGTGGCCGATGCGGGCGAAGATTACCGCCATCAGCGGCTGCAGGTCTATGCCGAGCGGCTGAGGGCGCGTTTCGGACCCGAGGTGGCCCCGGCCGCAAACATGATTCCCGGATTTTTGCGCAACGTGCTTGCCAGGGGGCTATTGGGCAGCCGCTGGGCTACCCGCCACGTAGTCCTGGATCGCTGGTTCCTGCACACGCAGCAGCCGGCATTGAACCTGCAATAGGGTAATGGTTGCGGCCTGGACGAGCGTAAAAGCTGCGTCGTTCAGATCAGCCTCAGCGCTTCTTTTTGCTTAGCGACCAGCTGCGCGATGCCGCTTTGTGCAAGCGCCAGTAGCGCATCCATTTCCTGGCGCGAAAACGGCGCACCCTCGGCGGTTCCCTGGATCTCAACAAAACCGCCTGCGCCCGTCATGACGACATTCATGTCGGTATCGCAGGCGGAGTCCTCGGCGTAATCGAGGTCGAGCACCGCCGCGCCTTGGTACACCCCGACCGAAACCGCGGCGACGAAATCGCGCAGGGGCGTGCTCGCGATCAGGCCGCGCTGCAGCAACAGCGTGACCGCATCGTGCACGGCCACGTAGGCGCCGGTGATGCTGGCGGTGCGCGTGCCGCCGTCGGCCTGGATCACGTCGCAGTCGATCTGGATGGTGCGCTCTCCAAGTAGCGAAAGATCGGCCACCGCGCGCAGGCTGCGGCCGATCAGGCGCTGGATCTCCTGGGTGCGGCCCGATTGCTTGCCGCGCGCCGCCTCGCGCGCGGTGCGCGTATTGGTCGCGCGCGGCAGCATGCCGTACTCGGCGGTGAGCCAGCCACGACCCTGGCCGCGGAGAAATCCCGGTACTTTCTCGTCCACGCTGGCGGTGCACAGCACCTTGGTGTCGCCGAACGCCACCAGCACCGAACCCTCGGCGTGTTTGGTATACCCGCGGGTGATATGAACGTTGCGCAGTTCATCGGCTTGCCGCGCTGAGGGACGTGTCACTTTGAGAATCCTTTCAAGAGGGAACCCAATTTGGGGGATTTATAAGGGGGCGTCGCCCCCTTGTTCCTTATCTCGCCGCGGGTGATATGAACGTTGCGCAGTTCATCGGCTTGCCGCGCTGAGGGACGTGTCACTTTGAGAATCCTTTCAAGAGGGAACCCAGTTTGGGGGATTTACGCCCCGGAGGTCTCGATCCCGCTCGACGGGAAAGTCCCCTTGGGGGACAAGGGGGCGTCGCCCCCTTGTTCCTTATCTCGCCGCGGGTGATGCGAACCTCGCGCAGCTGATCGAATTTCCGGTTGCTAGGTCTTGTCATTTGTCTGCTTTTCTATGGCGCTTTGGATCCGGGCGATGGCGTGTTCGAATTCGTCATCGGAGAGATACTCATCGTGCGTTTCGGCCGAGCCTGGTTGCCGCGGCAACGTGGTGACGGAATCCATCGGCCCTTCATCCGCCGGGACCTGTTCCGGCCGCGCCGCCGCGGGATGTTCCTGCCAGGTCACCGCGACCGCCGACAGGTTGTCGCATTGGCGACCGGCGCGGCGCTCCGCATCGTCGAGCAGACCGGGGACAGCCTGCATGATGCCCACTTTCAGCACCGCGCTGCTGATGATGTTTCCTGACAGCGGACCCCATAGCCCGTCGGAGCACAGCATCAGTGTGTCACCGGCGCGCAGCGGCGCGGCCTCGGACAGGTCCAGCCGCGGCGGTCGCGCCGATCCGAGGCAATTGAAAATCTGGTTGCGCTGCGGGTGTGCGGCGATGGCCTCTTCGCGTACGCGCCCGCGATCGACCAGCTCTTGCACCAGGGAATGATCCTTGGTCTGCGCCAGGATGGCGCCGTCGCGGATATGGTACAGGCGCGAGTCGCCCGCGTGTGCCCAGCGCGCGGTGCTGTCCTGCACTACGCAGGCGACGCAGGTCGTGCGCGGCGTCTCGGCCAGACCGCGTTCCTCGGCGTTTCGGATGATCGCGCGGTGGGCTGCGCTGAGCGCCTGCTGCAGGAATGATCGCGGATCGGGCAGCCTGGGTCTGGCCTCGCGCCGAAATGCTTCCGTGATGGACTGCACCGCGATCTCGGCTGCCATTTCGCCGTGCAGGTGCCCGCCCATGCCGTCGGTAAGCAGCAGCAGCAGCGCATTCCGGCTGTAGCAATAGGCGACGCGGTCCTGGTTCGACTTGCGCGCTCCGCGCCGGCTCTCCTGGTAGATGGAGAATTGCATCGCCCGATTCACCGGACGGTGCGCAAAGCGGCGAGCTTGCGCACCAGTTCGCGGAAATCGGCCGCGCGCGAAGTCAGCGACGCGACGGGATCGCGCTCCCCCAACAGCGCCTTTTGCAGCGCGAAAACGCTTTGCGGCCGCCGCAGGTGATCCAGGCGCAGGCACCAGTCTATCGTCTGCAGCAACTGTTCGGAGTACTTGCCGCGCCACAGTTTCCTCGCCGGGACGTATTTGTCCTTGTCCCTGCGCTGGTCGGCGGGCGGGGGCGCGGCTGCGGCGAGGCAGGCATACATGGTTGCGCCGACGCTGTAGATGTCGCTCCACGGTCCCAGCAACTCGCGCTCGCGGTATTGCTCGGGCGCGGCGAAGCCGGGCGTGTACATCGGACTCAGCTGCGTCGCCTGCTCCGAGAGCGTCTGCCGCGCCGCGCCGAAGTCGATCAACACCGGAGAGCCGTCGTTGCGGATGTAGATGTTGGCCGGCTTGATGTCCAGGTGCAGCAGCTTGTTGCTGTGCACCTCGCGCAGCCCGTTCAGCAGCAGGGTGATGACGCGGCGAATGAAATCTTCCCTGATGACGCCGTGGCGGCGCTCGATATGCTCCTGCAGAGTACGGCCGCGCTCGTAGCGCATCACCATGTACACCGTCTCATTGGCGCGGAAAAAATTCAGCACCCGCACCACATTGCCGTGCGACAAGCCGGCGAGCGACTTGACTTCCTCGAAAAAGCATTTCATGCCGTAGCGGAAAGCGCCCAGGTTCTCCGCGGCGATCGCGGGCAGCGCATCGCCCCGGTCCCTGAGGGCGAGCGAGGAGGGCAGGTACTCCTTGATCGCCACCGGCACCCCGTTTTCGTCGTCGGCGAGATAGACGATGGAAAAACCGCCGCATGAAAGCACCTTGCGGATGCGGTAGTTCTGCAGCTGATAATCGTCGGCGAGCGGCTGGTTGGCTTGCGTCGGCATGGCCTCTGCTATGATGACGATCCGAATGTCCGGACCCTTGGGCATTTTCGGTGCGGCCGCAGGTAATGTAAAGCGTACCTGCAATATGATTTGGTCCGATTTGCGGAATATCCAGGCACGCGCGCTCTTGGTTCCGACAAGTCACAACCCAACACTGACACGGGCTCACATGATTCAAAGCATGACCGGTTATGCGGCGCTAGGACGAGAAACTACGCAGGGCTCGCTGTTTCTTGAGTTGAAGAGCGTCAACAACCGTTTTCTCGACCTGCAGTTCCGCCTGGTCGAGGAGCTGCGCTCGCTCGAGCCGGGTTTGCGCGAGCTGATCGCAGCGAAAATCGGCCGCGGCAAGCTCGACTGCCGCATCAGCTTCACGCCGATTGCGGTCGCCGGCAAGCAGCTCTCTCTCAATGCCGAGCTGCTCGCCAGGCTGTCCGAGCTCGAGCGCGAGGTGCGCGCGGCGATGCCGGATGCACAGCCACTGGGTGCCGGCGAGGTGCTGCGCTGGCCCGGCATGCTCGGCGATACGGCAATCGCCGCAGACGAATTGCGCGAGCCCTGCCTCGCCCTGGTGCGCGACGCGCTGGCGGAGCTGTGCGCCACGCGCGCACGCGAAGGCGCCAAGTTGAGGGACATGATTCTGGAGCGGGTCGCCAAAATGCAGACACTGGTCGATCGCGTGGCACCGCTGCTGCCGCTTGCGGTTGCCGCCTACCAGGAAAAACTCGCGGCGCGCTTGCGCGAGGCGCTCGCCGGCGGCGACGAGGAGCGCATACGCCAGGAGATTTCGGTGTTCGGCATCAAGGTCGACGTCGCCGAGGAGCTGAACCGGCTGGCGGCGCACCTGCAGGAGGTGAAACGGGTGCTCGATGCGGGCGGTGCGGCCGGCAAACGCCTGGATTTTCTGATGCAGGAACTCAATCGCGAGGCGAATACGCTGGGATCGAAGTCGGTGTCCAGGGAGGTTTCCGAAGCTTCGATCGAGCTGAAACTTCTGATCGAGCAGATGCGCGAGCAGATCCAGAACATCGAATGAACGGCGGACTGTTTATCATCAGCGCTCCCTCCGGCGCCGGCAAATCCACGCTTACGGCGAAGCTGCTGGAGGAGGACAGGAATGTCCACCTATCGGTGTCCTACACCACGCGCGCGCCGCGGGCCGGAGAGGTCGACGGGCGCGACTACCACTTCGTCGACAAGGCGGGCTTCGAGAGGATGCTCGAGCGCGGCGAGTTCCTGGAGAGTGCCGAGGTGCACGGCAATCACTACGGGACGTCGGAGGCATGGATACGTGCGCAACGCGCCGCCGGGCGCGACATTGTGCTCGAAATCGATTGGCAGGGCGCGCAGCAGGTACGCCGGATATTCGCAGATGCCATTGGCATATTCATCCTGCCGCCGTCGATCGCGGAACTGGAACAGCGCATGCGCCGGCGCGGACAGGACAGCGAGGAGGTCGTGCGGCGGCGGCTTGCCGTCGCCGCCGACGAAATGAGCCACGCGGCCGAGTTTGAATATGTTATTATTAACAAAGACTTCGAGGAGGCGCGCCGCGACTTGATCGCGGTGGTGCGCGCATCCAGGCTGGCATATTCGCGCCAGCTCGAGCGCTTTCCAGACGTATTCAAGTTTTGAACTGGGAACGGTGCGAGGAAACATCGTCCCGCGTTCCCTTAAACCAGGGCTTGCCGCGAGCAATTGCGGCGGCCGATTAACCGAGGAACAACATGGCCCGCATTACCGTCGACGACTGCATGAAGCTGATCCCGAATCGTTTCGAACTGACGCTGGCCGCGACTTACCGCGCGCGCCAGCTGACCAACGGTGCGACGCCCCTGGTCGAACCGGACAAGGACAAGCCCACCGTGATCGCGCTGCGCGAGATTTCTGCGGGCAAGGTGGGCAAGGAAATGCTCAACCGGGCGAACGCCACGTAGATTCCGGGCGGGATTCTCCGCCTACTTGCCGCGGCGGGGCTTGCTGCCACCATGAACGCTCACGCTGAATTCACCGGCAGCCTGGCCGGCTATCTTAAACCGCCTGATATCGAGCGCATCGAGAAGGCGTACCAATTCAGCGGCAAGGCCCACGAGGGACAGTACCGCGATTCTGGCGAGCCCTACATCTCGCACCCGCTCGCGGTGGCCGGGATCCTCGCCGACTGGCACCTCGATCCGCAGGCGCTGATGGCCGCGCTGCTGCACGACGTCATGGAGGACACCAAGGTCTCCAAGGCCGAGATCAGCCGGCGCTTCGGTAAGTCGGTAGCCGAGCTCGTCGATGGCTTGTCCAAGCTGGACAAGATCGAATTCCAGTCGCAGGAGGACGCGCAGGCCGAGAACTTCCGCAAAATGCTGCTGGCGATGGCGCGCGACGTGCGCGTGATCCTGATCAAGCTCGCCGATCGCCTGCACAATATGCGCACGCTGGGCGCCGTGCCGCCGGCCAAGCGCCGGCGCATATCGCGCGAGACGCTGGAAATTTATGCGCCCATCGCCAACCGCCTGGGGCTGAACGGCCTGTACCAGGAGTTGCAGGAGCTTGCATTCTCGCATCTGCATCCGCTGCGTTACCGTGTCCTGGCCAAGGCAACGAAAGCGGCGCGCGGCAACCGCCGCCGGGTGTTGGGCAAGATTCTGGAGGAGATCAAGCAGCGCCTGTCCGAGGCCGGCATCAAGGTCGAGGTCACCGGGCGGGAGAAGCACCTGTACAGCATCTACAAGAAGATGCTGGAAAAGAACCTGTCGTTTTCGCAAGTGCTCGACATCTATGGATTTCGCGTCGTGGTCGACGACGCTCCTGCGTGTTATCTCGCGCTCGGCGCCTTGCACGGGCTGTACAAGCCGGTACCGGGAAAGTTCAAGGACTACATCGCGATTCCGAAGGTGAATGGTTATCAGGCCCTGCATACGACGCTGATCGGCCCGTTCGGCACGCCGGTAGAAATTCAGATCCGCACGCGCGACATGCACCGGGTGGCCGAGGCCGGCGTCGCCTCGCACTGGCTCTACAAGACCTCCGATGCCAGTCTCAACGACCTGCAGCGCAAGACGCACATCTGGTTGCAATCTCTGCTCGACATCCAGAGCGAGAGCGGCGATGCGGCCGAGTTCCTCGAACACATCAAGGTGGACCTGTTCCCGGACGAAGTGTACGTGTTCACGCCCAAGGGCAAGATCATGGCGCTGCCGCGCGGCGCCACCTCCGTGGATTTCGCCTACGCCGTGCACACTCACATAGGCAACCGCTGCGTCGCCACCAAGATCAACTACGAGCTGGTGCCGCTTCGAACCGAGCTCAAGAACGGCGACCGCGTCGAGATCATCACCGCGCCGCATGCGAACCCCAATCCGGCATGGCTCAACTATGTCAAGACCGGCAAGGCGCGCTCCCACATACGCCATTTCCTCAAGACCATGCACTACGAGGAATCGACCGAGCTGGGCGAGAAGCTGCTGAACCAGGCCTTGCGCGCATTGAACTCCGATCTCGCCAATATCACGGACGAGCAGTGGGACAAGCTGCTGCGCGACATCACCGCCAAATCGCGCCTGGAACTGTTTGCGGACATCGGCCTGGGCAAGCGCTTCGCGGCGGTGGTGGCGAGGCGGCTGCTGGCCGCCTCGGAACAGGCGCCGGCGGAGGGCAATGCCGGGCCGATCGTCATTCGCGGTTCCGAGGGCATGGCGGTGCAGTTCGCCAAATGTTGTAGGCCGATACCGGGCGACCCCATCATCGGTTCCATCAAGAAAGGCCAGGGCATCGTGGTCCACACCCTCGACTGCCCGACCGCCACCAAATCGCGCACCGATCCGGACAAGTGGCTGGACGTGGAATGGGCGCCGGAGCCGGCGCGCCTGTTCGACGTGGGCATCCAGGTGGCGGTGATGAACCAGCGCGGCGTGCTGGCCAAGGTGGCGGGGGCGATTGCCGCTGACGGCGCCAACATCAACGGCATCAGCATGGACGAGGACCGCAGCGCCTACACCAATATGCACTTCACCTTGCAGGTCGTCGATCGCCAGCATCTGGCGCGCATCAAGCGCGGCCTGCGCCGCATACCTGAGGTGGTGCGCATTTCGCGGTCGCGGGACTAGGTCAATGCGGCGCGTGCGGACGATTTGCACCCGGCCGAATTTTTCGGAGCCAGAACATTGAAGAATCCATTTGCCGAGTTTGTCGGTTTCACGCTGCGTATCGGCCGCCGCGGCAGCGGTACCAGCGCGGCCGCCGTCGACGTGGGGCCGGGGCTTATGAATCCGAACGGCGTGGTCCACGGCGGGGCGCTGTTCACCATGGCCGATACCGCGATGGGTGCGGCCTTGCACACGACGCTTGCGCCGGGGGAATACTGCGCCACCGTCGAAATCAAGATCCACTTCCTGCAGCCGGTGACCAAAGGCAAGATCCGCTGCCGCACGCGGCTGGTACATCGCGGCAGTCGCATCGCGGTGCTCGAATCACATCTGAGCGTGGGCCGGCAACAAGTGGCGCAAGCGCTCGGAACCTTCACCATCTTCGTCCCGCGGCCGCAGAAAGTGAGCCGCGGCGGCGGCGCAAAACGCCGGCGTCTGTCACAATAAGGGCTGCAAACGCAGCAATTCACGATACAGGAAACTGCTATGAAAATCAGCGCCAACGGCATAGACATCAACTACATCGTCGAGGGCGAAGGCCCGTGGCTCACCTTCAGCCATTCCCTCGCCTGCAATCTGCACATGTGGGACGAGGAGGCGAAGCGGCTGTCGAAGCGCTATACGGTATTGCGCTACGACACCCGCGGCCATGGCCAGAGCAGCGCGCCCGCCGGCGCTTATACGCTGGAACTGCTTGCCGACGACCTGCACAGCCTGCTCAAGGTACTGGGCGTGCCGTCGACCCATTTCGTCGGCTTGTCCATGGGCGGGATGATAGGCCAGACCTATGCGCTCAAGTACCCGGGCATGTTCAACAGTCTGGCCTTATGCGATACCACCAGCCGCTATCCGGCCGAGGCCGCAGGTGCCTGGACCGAGCGCATCAAGACGGTCGAAGCGCAGGGCATGGAGCCGCTGGTCGAGCCCACGCTGGCGCGCTGGTTCACAGAGCCGTTCAGGAAGGCGCAGGCGGAAGTGGTGCAGAAAGTTGCGGCCATGATCCGCACCACGCCCGCGTCGGGCTATGTGGGCTGTAGCCACGCGATTCCGAAAATCAATCTGACCGCGCGGCTGAAGGAAATTTCCTGCCCCAGCCTGGTCATCGTCGGCAAGGACGATCCCGGCACGCCGGTGGCGATGGCCGAGGAAATCCACCGGGAGCTTCCGGGCTCGAAGCTGGTGGTCATTCCCGCCGCCGCGCATTTGTCCAATCTGGAGCAGCCGGACGCGTTTAACAGGGCCCTGGGCGATTTTCTCGACCATGCCAAGGGATAGAACTGGAGAAATCATGGGCACCATCGATACCGAACTGGGAATAGACCTTTCCGCCTTCTGGATGCCGTTTTCGGCGAACCGGCAGTTCAAGCAGGCGCCGCGCCTGCTCGTCGGCGCGAAGGACATGCATTTCACCGCGCATGACGGGCGCGCAGTACTCGACGGCACGGCAGGCCTGTGGTGCGTCAATGCCGGCCACGGACGCGAAAGAATCATCAGCGCGGTGAAGGCGCAGCTCGATCAGCTCGACTTTGCCCCCACGTTCCAGATGGGGCATCCGAAGGCGTTCGAGGCGGCGCAGAAAATCGCCGCGCTCGCGCCGACCGGTCTCGATCATGTGTTTTTCGCCAACTCCGGCTCCGAGGCGGTGGACAGCGCGCTCAAGATCGCGCTCGCCTATCACCGCGCGCGCGGCGAGGGCCAGCGCACCGTTCTGATCGGACGCGAGCGCGGTTACCACGGCACCGGCTTCGGCGGCATTTCCGTCGGCGGCATGACCAACAACCGCAAGACCTTCGGCAATCTGCTGCCTCGCGTGGACCATCTGCGCCACACCTGGGATCTGGAGCAGCAGGCTTATTCGCGCGGCCAGCCGGCATGGGGTGCGCATTTCGCGGACGAACTGGAGCAGCGCATCATTCCGCTGCACGACGCCTCCAACATCGCGGCAGTGATCGTCGAGCCCGTGGCCGGCTCCACCGGTGGCCTGATTCCACCCAAGGGTTATCTCGAGCGCCTGCGCGCAATCTGCGACAAGCACGGCATCCTGC
>CAZRMO010000042.1:0-30670 GCA_964601155.1 uncultured Enterobacteriaceae bacterium | reverse complement strand
TGGTACTACTGCTTCAATCCGCCGGGCTACTACCCTACGGTTCCGGCGTGCCCGGCCGGCTGGCAGCGCGTGCCCGCAAGGCCGTAGCAGGAGGCGGCGCGCCAGACATCATGGCCGTGTTCTGCAAAGCGGCCGTGATGTCTAACTTTCCTGCGAGCGGTTCTTGCTGGCGAGCGCTTTGATCAGGCCATCCACGCCGCTTTGCTTGATCTCGGTGTCGAAGCTGTCGCGGTAGCTGATAACCAGGCTTGCGCCGGCAACGGCGACATCGTAGACCTTCCAGCCGTCCGGCATTTTCTCCATGCTGTAATCGATGCCGATTGGCTCGGAGCCCGGCCGCTTGACCTGGGTCCTGACCGTGACATCGGTGTCGCCCGCACCTGAGTGCAGCGGCATGAATTCGATCACCTCGTTCTTGTATGAGGCCAGCGCCCCCGAATAGGTGCGCACCAGGAGCGTGCGAAATTCGTCGATCAGCTCCTTCTTTTGCTCTGCATCCGCCTTGCGCCAGTTGCGTCCCATTGCGAGCGCCGTCATGCGGTCGAAGTCGAAATGCGGCAGCACCTTGGCGTCGACCAGTGCACTGATCTTCGCCCGGTCGCCGGCCTTGATGTCCTTGTCCTGCTTGATGATGCCGATGACATCGTCGCTCATGCCCTTGATCAGGGCGCCCGGAGAAAGATCCTGCGCGGAAACCGCGGTCGCGAAACAGGCAAAACACAGCGCTAAAAATAGTTTCATCATGGCCTTAAACTGGTTTGTGCGAATCGGCATGGATACGCCGAACCCATCCGCTTGCGTCGGCGCATCCCGGAGACAGGCGCTACTGCTGTTACCCATTCTAGCCAAAAGGGTCACCAAAGGTTGTAATCATTTGTAAAGCTGAACGTTCCACGAACTTGGCCGATATCGCTCACCGGCCAGGCAGAGTGCCAAGGCACGAGTCCCGGCGGGTACCGCCATTCAAGGCTTGAACCGCTTGGCGGCGGCAGGTTCCTTCCAGCGTTTGAACAGCGCGTGCGGAATATCGAACTGATCGAGCGCCTTGCCCACCGTGTGGTCGACGATGTCGTCTAGCGTTTGCGGATGGTTGTAGAAGGCCGGTACAGGCGGCAGCAGGACCGCGCCATAACGAGAGGCTTGCGCCATGAGTTCGATGTGCCCCAGATGCAGCGGGGTCTCGCGCAGCAGCAGCACCAGCCGACGGCGCTCCTTCAGGCAAACGTCGGCGGCGCGCGCCAACAGATTGTCGTTGTGGGAGTTTGCGATCTCCGACAGGGTCTTGATCGAGCATGGCGCCACGATCATGCCGGCGGTGATGAACGAGCCGCTGGCCAGCGCGGCACCGATGTCGCCATGCCTGTGGACCACATCGGCCAGCGCTTCCACTGCGGAGACTTTCCAGTCGGTCTCTTCGACGATGGTGCGCTTGGCCGAAGGCGACAGCACCAAATGGGTTTCGATGCCGGGCACGTCCTTGAGCGCCTCGAGGGTGCGGATTCCGTAGATCGCGCCGGACGCTCCGGACAGGCCGATGATGAGTCGCCGCATGAAAGCTCCTTTTCACAGTGTGCGCAGCCCGTCATGCCAACAGGCTCCCGCCTCGCGGCGTGGATCGATTCCGTGTGAGTGCGCGCGCCGGCCTGGCGCTTGCCTTTCCATGAAATGATCCAGCGCCCCAGCGCCTTCAGAATCAAGCCGGACGCGCAGTCCATTCTACGCTACGCCTGCGGCGCAAGGCCGATGGTGAGTACCGCGCGCCGCGAATTCGCCGCGCGGCAGTATAGAATACCGCCATGAAAAGCTCCCGCCCGATCCGCAGCATCCTCGTCGCCAATCGCAGTGAGATTGCTATTCGTGTCATGCGCGCGGCCTCCGAAATGGGGATCCGCACCGTCGCCATACACTCGGCCGAGGACCGCTTCGCCCTGCACCGCTCCAAAGCGGACGAGGCCTATCTCGTGGGTCGAGGCAAGAAGCCGATCGCCGCGTACCTCGATATCGAGGACATCATCCGCATCGCGCGGGAAGCGCAGGTCGATGCGATCCACCCCGGCTACGGCTTTCTTTCGGAAAACCCGCAATTTGCCGAAGCCTGCGCCGGCGCCGGCATTACGTTCATCGGTCCGCGGCCCGAAGTGATGCGCACCCTCGGCGACAAGCTCAGCGCGCGCAATCTTGCGGTTTCGGTGGGTGTGCCGGTCATGCCTGCAACGGGAGCGCTACCGCGCGATGACGCAGGCGCGCAAAAACAGGCCGCCGAGGTCGGCTATCCGCTCATGCTCAAGGCGAGTTGGGGCGGCGGAGGCCGCGGCATGCGGGTCGTGGAGCGCGCCGCGGATCTGCCGGGGCACCTCGAAATAGCGCGGCGCGAGGCGCTGGCGGCTTTTGGCAACGATGAAGTCTACCTGGAGAAGCTGGTGCGCCGGGCGCGCCACGTCGAGGTGCAGGTGCTCGGTGATTTGCATGGCAACACCGTGCATCTTTTCGAGCGCGACTGCTCGGTGCAGCGGCGTCACCAAAAGGTGGTCGAGCGCGCTCCCGCACCCTATCTCGACGACGAGCGCCGCGCCGCATTTTGCAGCGCCGCGCTGAAGATCGCGCGCGCTGCGAAATACACCCACGCCGGCACCGTCGAGTTCCTGGTGGACACCGACACCGGGGCGTTCTACTTCATCGAAGTCAATCCACGCATTCAGGTCGAGCATACCGTTTCCGAGGTCGTGACCGGCGTTGACATCGTGAAGGCGCAAATCCGCATCAGCGAAGGGGCGAGGATCGGCGACCCTGACGGTATCCTGCCGCGCCAGCAAGCCATCCGCCTGAACGGGCACGCGGTGCAGTGCCGCGTCACGACCGAGGATCCGGAGAAAGGGTTCGCGCCGGACTATGGGCGCATCACGGCTTATCGCAGTGCGGCCGGCTTCGGCGTGCGTCTGGATGGCGGCACCGCCTACTCGGGCGCGGTCATTACGCCGTTCTACGACTCCCTCCTGGTCAAGGTCACAACGTGGGGGCATTCGCCGGACGAGGCGGCGGCGCGGATGGACCGCGCGCTCAGGGAATTCCGCGTGCGCGGCGTTGCGACCAATCTGCAGTTCCTCGAGAACGTGATCGCCCATCCGCTGTTTCGCTCCGGCACATACACGACACGCTTTATCGATGAGACGCCGGAACTCTTCAGCTTCCAGTTGCGGCGCGACCGCGCGACCAAACTGTTGCAGTTCATCGGAGAGGTCACGATCAACGGCAACCGGGAGATGAAGGGCAGAAAGACCCATGACGGCCTGCCTGCGCTCCCGGACAAGCCGCATTGCGATCTCGCCGCGCCGACGCCGGGCAGTGCGCGCGACCGCCTTATCAGACTGGGCCCGCAGAAATTCGCGCACTGGGTCAGGCAGCACAAGCGCGCGCTGCTGACCGATACCACCATGCGCGACGCGCACCAGTCGCTGTTCGCCACGCGCATGCGCACGCACGACCTGCTGGAGATCGCGCCCTATTACGCGCATACCGCGCCGGAATTGTTCTCAGTCGAATGCTGGGGCGGGGCGACTTTCGATGTCGCGCTGCGCTTTCTCAAGGAAGATCCCTGGCAGCGCCTGGCGCAGTTGCGCGCGCGCATGCCGAACCTGCTGTTGCAGATGCTGCTGCGCGCCTCCAACGCAGTGGGCTACACCAATTATCCGGACAACGTGGTCAAGTACTTCGTCCAGCAGGCCGCCAAGGGCGGCATCGACGTGTTCCGCGTCTTCGATTCGCTCAACTCGGTGGAGAACATGCGCGTCGCCATGGACGCGGTGCTGGAGTCGGGCGCCGTGCTCGAAGCGACGATTTGCTACTCCGGCGACCTGTTCGACCCGGCGCGGCCGAAATACAAGCTGCAGTACTACGTCGACATGGCGAAGCAATTGGAACAGGCCGGAAGCCACATCCTCTGCATCAAGGACATGGCCGGAGTTTGCCGGCCGCCGGCGGCGCGTGAACTGGTGCGCGTGCTGAGACAGGAAGTCGGTATGCCGGTCCACTTCCATACCCACGACACCAGCGGCGTGGCGGCGGCGAGCGTGCTCGCCGCAGTCGAAGCGGGCGTGGATATCGTGGACGGTGCGCTGGACGCAATGAGCGGACTGACTTCCCAGCCCAACCTGGGCGGCATCGCCGCGGCGCTCGCACATACCCGGCGCGAGCCGGGCGTGAGCCTCGAACGACTGCAGCAACTGTCGCACTATTGGGAGGGCGTGCGCCGCTACTACGCGCCGTTCGAATCCGATATGCGCGCCGGCACGCAGAGCGTGTACCTGCACGAGATGCCGGGCGGGCAGTACACGAATCTGCGCGAACAGGCCCGCGCCATGGGCCTGGAACACCGCTGGCCGCAGGTGGAGCAGGCCTATGCCGAGGTGAACCTGCTGTTCGGCGACATTATCAAGGTGACGCCGACGTCCAAAGTCGTCGGCGACATGGCGCTGTTCATGGTGTCCCACGGCCTCAGCGCGGAGGATGTGCGCAGCCCGGACAAGGCCATCGCCTTTCCCAATTCCGTGGTGGCGCTGTTCAGGGGTGAAATGGGGTTCGCGCCGGAAGGCTTCCCGAAAGCATTGTCGGACAAGATCCTCAAGGGAGAAAAACCGCTACAGGGACGTGCCGGAAAATATCTGCCGGCAGTCGACCTGGAGGCCAAACGCGCCGAAGCGGCCGCGACGATCAGTGCGAACGTGAGCGATCAGGACCTCGCCTCCTATTTGATGTATCCGAAAGAGTTCCGGGAATTCGCCGAGCACCGCGCCGTGTTCGAGGACGTGAGCGTGATTCCGACGCCGGTGTTTTTCAACGGCTTGCGCGACGGCGAAGAAGTTGCGATCCAGATCGACCGCGGCAAGACGCTCATCGTCCGCCTGCAGGGCCGTTCGGAGCCGGACGAGGAAGGCTACTGCAAGCTGTTCTTCGAATTGAACGGCCAGCCGCGGGTGATACGCGTGGCCAAGGCGGGATTTGCCGATGCGAAGGCGAAGCACCCGCAAATCGACGAAAGCAACCCCAACCATGTCGGGGCGCCGATGCCGGGCGTGGTGGTAACGGTGGCGGCCGAGCCGGGCCAGCGCGTCGCGCGCGGCGACCCGCTGGTCTCCATCGAAGCCATGAAAATGGAAACCATGCTGTGCGCCGAGCGCGACGCCGTAGTGCGCGAGGTGTTCGTCAAGCCGGGGACCGGCGTGGCGGCCAAGGATCTGCTGGTCGAGCTCGAGTAGCGCGCATGCGCCCGCTTTGCGGACTCGGCCGCACGCCGTTTGCCGAAGCACAGCCCGCACCCGTATCCGCCAGGGGCGTATCGATCGAAATCGATATAAAACAGCGAGGACGCGCCGGGCCTGATCAGCTGTGGATGTAATGCTCCAGCTGATCGATGATAAATTGCTGCTCGGAAATGGTGTCTTTGACCAGATCGCCGATAGACAAGACGCCCACTACCCGGTCGTTGTCGATCACGGGAAGATGCCGCAGGTGCTTCGCCGTCATAAGCGCCATGCACTCTTCATTGGTCTGCTCCGGGGTTACGCAGACGACCTCGCGCGTCATGATCTCCTTCACCGGCGTAGTGCTCGAGGACTTGCCTTTCAACGCGACTTTTCGCGCGTAGTCCCGCTCCGAGACTATCCCCATCAGGCGATGACCGTCCATGACGAGCACCGCGCCGACGTCCCTGTCCGCGAGTACTTTGAGGGCATCCAGCATCGGCAGATCGGGGCCGATGGTAACGACCCCGTCCGGTTTCAGCTTCAACATCTGCGCTACCGTTTTCATCGGCTTTCTCCCTGTCGAATCTCAACGAGCGTACGTGGGACCAGCGGCAACCCGGCCGGACTCGGATAGCAGCCCGGGGACCACCTTCGGGCCGCGAAAACATTCTACGCTCGGCCACCGAACCAGGCCAGCAGTTCCCACGCTGAGATGCATTACCGAACACAAGGGCCCAGGCAAGCTGCTCAACAGTCCCGCGCGCCGCCTCTTTGCTCCGGCCCAATCTTCCCCGGATCGCCCGCCGGCATCTGCGCAAACCAGGCGCGGAGGTTCTCCATCTCCGGTCCGATGGACAGACTCGCCAGCGTGCTGCGCGAGTGCAGCACGAGCAGCGCATTGATGCCGGCGTCGCGCTGCACCGCACGATTCAGTCGGCCGAAAAAGGCGTGGTTGAGACGGTCGATATCGGAAAAAAATCGATCCAGCCCGTCCAATCCCGCGGGTTCGCCGCGCAGAAAACAACCGAAAAGATGCATCGAGGCGATGCGATACACCGTTTGGGTCGCGGTGGCGAATGGCATATGCATATGCGCTAGCGGTCGCATGCGCCCTAGTATCGGACATGCGCCGGTTGCGAGGATGAGCCCCATCAAGGCGCTCAACGCGGTCTGAGTATCGGTGCGTTTACGTGCGGCGTATTGCGGCGTCACCACCAGCACATCGAGCAAGCCGATCGAAGTCAGCGCAGAAAATCTCTCTACAAGAGGCACCAAATCTGCGGCTGCCGGGCAATGCGCGCCGGGCGCGCTGGCCAACGGGCAATGCGGACATTTGTCTACGTCGAGGCGCGTCCACTCAGGCAGCTCACCGCTCGCAGGCGGACGCTCGAACTCCACGTCGAACCGGTGCTCGGCCCCGGACTCGAGCCTAAAAAAGTAGGTGATCTTCTCGTTCAAGGCATCAGACATAAGTGTCACCCGATTCGATTCCCAAGCCAGCAAGGCGCGCCAGCCCGCTGCAATCCGGTGCTCGATCCTGTCCGTAACGGCGCACAGTCTGGCCTGTTTTCAATTATAGCTTTACAGCCGCGACGTCAGTTGCACGAGGTGCTTCACCTGCTGCGCAATAGGCGCCGGCACCGGGCTTTCTCCGGCCATGACGCGGCGGATATAGCGGGCGGTGCTCAGCGCATCGATGTCCGCGGGCAGCTCGGGCAGCGCGGCGAGGGAACCCGACTCGGCCACCTGCGACAGGACAAGCCGGCCCGCCAAAAACCCTTCCATGCGCGGCACGCGCCGCGCATCGGCTACGCTTTCACCTTCAGTGCCGCGCAGCAGCAGCGCATTGAATTGCATGAGTTCGATGGTCGCGGCCATGGAAAGCGCGTACTCGGGATGGGTATAGCTGCTGACGATCAGGCTTTTCCCAACACAGGGATTGATCAGTTTCGCCACGCTGTGCGCCGGGTTGCGCACGCCGACGACGCGGCGCACATCCAGCAGGCGTTTTAAACCGGGGCACAGCAGCTCGGTGGGAGCAAAAGCAATTTCGCCGTCTGCCATCGATCCGATCGCATGTTGCGCCGGAATATCGAGCGCTGCAAGTACGCTCGAGGCCTCGACACGGTTGGACTCGGTGGCCGTGCCGTGAACCAGCACGGGCAAGCCTTCGCGTGCGAGCAACAAGGCCAGCAGCGGCGTGAGGACCGGCAGTTTGCGGGCGCCATTGTAGCTGGGGATCACAACTACTGGCTTCTCCGTGGCGACTAAGCGATTCAGGCGCTGCTGCGTGGCATCCAGAAATCCCGCCATTTCCTGCGGCGTTTCACCCTTGATGCGCATGGCAAGACAGAAGGCGCCGATCTCCAGCTCGGTCACCTTGCCGTCGAGCACCTGGCCGAACAAGTCTGCGGCCTGCTCGCGCCTGAGAGGGCGCGCGCCGTCCTTGCCGCGGCCGATTTCCCTGATGTATTGACTGATGCCCATGGGGGCGGTGCTTTTTTAGGCTTGATGACTTCTAATTATCGGCCGGAATCTTTACCATTGGCTGTTATCTTCCGTCACCACGCTGTCGACGCCGTGACGGCGAAGCATGATTGACAATAACATAGCTGCCGGATTGCCGCCAATATCACGTTTCACACAACAGGAGAAGCCTCGCGCGTCCTGATAGCGTTAAAATTGCGGTCACCGTCCGTCTCGACAATAATGTTTCATGATTGGTTTCATCTCCGCGAACACAATGCACGCGGCCATCACCGCTTCGCCGGCATCACTTCGGATGAAAATGCGAAGTCGGACTGCAGTTGCAGAGGCTCTCCTCACGCTGGTGCCCGTTACGGCTGACCACTTGCCACACCGATTCCTCCTCATTTGCGGCAGACCCGCCCGATGCTAAAACTGCTTGGGCGCGTCGTGGCCATAATCGGTGGCGCCGTTGTTATCGCAGTCCTGCTGGCCGGCTATGCCGCCATCCTGGAATACGCCAAGCTTCCCTCGCTGGCGCCACTCGTTAATTTCCATCCAGACTTGCCCCTGCGCGTCTATACCGAGGACGGTGTGTTGATCGGCGAGTATGGCGAAGAGCGGCGCCCGCCAGTCAAGATCGATGACGTCCCGGTAAAGTTGCGCGAAGCAATCCTGGCCGCAGAAGACGAGCGCTTCTACCGGCATCACGGCATTGATTTCGTCGGAGTTCTTCGCGCCGCAATTGCCGATATCCGCGGCGGAGCCGCCCTTGAGGGGGCGAGCACCATTACCATGCAGATTGCGCGCAACTTCTTCCTCACTCCCGAGAAGACATTTGGCCGCAAGATCTATGAAGCCCTGCTTGCGCTGAAGATCGACCACGAGCTCACCAAAAACCAGATTCTCGACCTCTACGTCAATCAGATCTACCTGGGCGAACGCGCCTATGGATTCCCCGCCGCCGCTGACATCTATTTCAGGAAATCATTGAAACAGCTTAGCGTCGCAGAAATGGCCATTCTCGCCGGGCTTCCCAAGGCCCCTTCGCGCGACAACCCGCGGGCCAACCCCGCCCGAGCCAAAGTGCGCCAGCGCTACGTGCTGGGCCGAATGCATGCGCTGAAGTATCTCAACGACGCGGAATATGCCGCGGCGCTGGCGGAGCCGCTGCGACTGCGCGCGCACCCCAACAGCTTCCCCGTGCGTGCGCAATACGTTGCGGAACTCGTCCGGCAGTACGTCTACGGCATGTACCGGGACGAAGCGTATTCGCTCGGATTGAGCGTGTACACGACCATTCGCTCAGCGGACCAGACGGCCGCCGATCGCGCCTTGCGTGAGGGCGTCCTCGAATACGACCGCCGGCACGGTTATCGGGGCCCCGAGGGCAAAGTGGCGCTGCCGCCGGGTTCTTCGCTCTCCGCGGCGCTCGTCGAGCGCGCGCTCCGCGCCCGCGACAGCATCAACGGCCTGCTGCCGGCAGTGGTGCTGCAGGCCGGCCGCAGAGCCGTAAAAGCGGCCCTCAAGGGCGGCAAGGTCGTTGAAATTCGCGGCGCCGGCTTGCAACTGGCGAGCCGCTGGATCGGCAACCATGCCGATCCCAAGCGGCGTCTGCGTCGCGGCGCGGTGATCCGCGTCGAGCGCGACACAAGAGGCAAATGGCAAATCGCCCAGGTGCCGCAAGTCGAAGCTGCGCTAGTATCCATGGACCCGCACAATGGCGCCATACGGGCGCTGGTCGGCGGCTTCGACTTTTCGCAAAACAATTTCGATCACGTGACCCAGGCGCTGCGGCAGGTGGGCTCGAGCTTCAAACCGTTCATCTACTCCGCGGCTTTGGAAAAGGGATTCGACCCGGCGACGATCATCGACGACGTGCCGACGACATTCGATTCCGAGGCCACAGGTTTGAAGCCCTGGACCCCGGGCAACTACGAAGGCGACTTTCTCGGCCCGATCAGCATGCGCACAGCGCTGGCCCAGTCGCGCAACGTCGCATCGGCAAACATTCTGCAGACGATCGGCGTCTCGTACGCCCGCGACTACGTCCTGCGCTTCGGCTTCCCCCCGGCCGAGGTTCCGCCGTATCTGTCGATGGTCCTCGGCGTCGGCTCCATTCGCCCGTTGACCATGGCGGCCGCATATGCGGTGTTCGCCAACGGCGGGTACCGCGTCACCCCGGTACTGATCACCCGCATGGTGGACCGCGAGGGCAATATTCTGATGCAAACCCCATCCACGAATTCCGATGCGCAACAGGGCAAACCGGTCATCGACCCGCGTAATGCGTTTCTGATGACTAACATGATGCAAGCCGTCGTCACTCAGGGCACGGCACGTGCGGCCATGCAGTTGGGCCGTAGCGACCTTGCCGGCAAGACCGGCACGACCAACGATTTCACCGACGCCTGGTTCGACGGATTCAACCCAAACCTGGTTGCTGTCGTCTGGGTGGGCTTTGACCAACCCCGCACCTTGGGCAAACATGAAACCGGCGCCAAAGCGGCCCTGCCGATTTGGATGAAATACATGGGAACGATGCTGAAGGACACCCCTGTCCAGCCGCTGGCGGTACCGGACGGCATCGTACAGATCGCGATCGACCCCGCCACCGGCCTGCCGGATGCGCACAGCAAGGTAAACGACTACTTCTACGCCGAGTCTGTGCCGCTGCCCGAACCTGCGGCTCAAGCACCCACCGCCTCGCCTTCGACCTTCCCCCCGCCGCCGTAATCGTCGGGACGTAAACGATAACTATCCCGGTATGTACCCTGGCGTATGGAACGCCGGAATTCAGTGTCCGCGCCGGTCGCATCGTACTACCTCCCTTCCTATTTACGGACACCCGTAAAGTGGCTTACACCTATCCATGGGTGCGCCCGCCTACAGACTAAGCGGCTCGAGTGAGCTGGCGTTCAGTACCTCGGAATAAAACTGGAAGTTGTTTTTGCCTTTTTCTTTCACCTGATACATCGCGGTATCGGCGTTTCGTTCGAGCGTCTGCTCGTCCAGGCCGTCTTGCGGGTAGATGCTGATGCCGATGCTCGCCGTCACGCGGATTTCCTGGCCATTTACGGTGAACGGCCGGGCGACGGCGGTAAGTATTTTTCGGGCCACGGTCACTACGTATTTTTCCTCTTGCAGTTCCGGAAGCAGGGCGACAAACTCGTCGCCGCCCATGCGGGCGATAGTGTCGCTGGCGCGCAGACAGGCCTTGAGTCTGGTTGCGATTTCCTGCAGCAGCTGATCCCCGGCTTCGTGTCCACGGGTATCGTTGACTTGCTTGAAGTGGTCCAGGTCGAAAAACAGCACCGCCAAGTGCCGGTTATAGCGATACGCCTGTCTGATGCTCTGGCCCAGGAGCTTGCTGAACAGGCTGCGATTCGGCAGGGTCGTGAGGCTGTCGTGATAGGCGAGCGCCTCGGCACGCGCAGCATTTTCGATATGCTCCACGACCGTGCGCTTGCGGCTCAACGCGAGTTGCCAGCTCATGCGACCGAATACCGCGACGAGCAGGACAAGCAGCAGGCTGGCCGCGGACGCCCGCCACAGATAGTCGCGGCGGTTCCCGAGCACGCCCGCCATTTGCTCATCCACTGACAAACCGACGATCACGGCCAAGGGATAGCCATAGAGCTCCTTTGCCATGGTGTAGCGCCGCACGCCATCCCATGGGTCGGTTAAGATCGCGGCCTCGCTTGTGCTCTCGTCGCCAAAGTCGTTCGCATACGTCACCATTGGGACAATATCCGCCCAGCCACCGGCGGACACGGTATTTCCGCTGCGCCGGACGCGATCTACCCCATCCGAGCCAATCAGGCCAAGCATCCCCTGCTGGCCCAATTGCGCGGACTCATAGCTGCTGACGAAATAGGCCGCGTCGACCGAAAGCAGAGCAATGCCGGCAAAGCTGCCATCGGGCCCATCGATCCGTCGGCTGAAGTCCAGTTTCAATGCGGCGGATGCCGGATCGCGTCGCGGACGACCGACTGAAAAAACACCGGCCACACGTTGACTCTGAAAAACATCCCAATCGGCGACATTGATCATCGCCACCGGACGGGTGCTGGCCAGGACATCGCCCTTGCTGTTCACAGTACTGACCTCGAACAACAACGGCGGCGGCAGCAAACCTCTTGCCTTGAGTTCCCGCAGTAAATCCGGCCCGCGATCAAATTCATAGGCATATTTGACGACTTTCAGGGTCCCATCGATCTCGCGCAGTGACCGCAGCATCTGCGCTTCATAGGTTTCCGCCAGTTGGTGCGTGGACAGCACTGCAGTATGTTCGGCCGCAGCCCGTTCGTCCCTGATCAGGCTCCAGGTGGCCCCCCAAATCGCGGCCAGCGCGACAATGGCAATAATCGGATAAAGCAGCCGCGGTTCCGTTACACGGCTCAACCAGCGACTCTTCGGGTCGGCTGATGGAACCCGACCGTCTCCTGGCGCATCGCGGTCGGCGCGCCGTTCGTCAATGTCCGGTCGCTTCGTCATTGTTCGTCACCCGACCGAGAACGCGGCGCGTATTGTTTTGCACGTGCCCAGGCCTCCTGCCGGCAGCGTGGTGCGGCCGTCCGGCAGGCCGCCGTAGGCGATTTCATCGAAACCGGCACTTTGGTCGGCACTTTCGCGCGGTGTGAGGGGGCGGGCTTGCATCTTGTCTCCGTTGTAGGGCTCAATCGACTCGGCAAGCGCAGCGCGGGTCCTGACTTTGCGCCGATCGACACCCGTGCCGCAAGCGTCGGTCGTTGCTGGCGAAAGCGCCGCAATTGGAATCGATCGCAACCATGTGTCGCATTGGTTCTAGCGGTCCCAGGGCCCAGGATGCAGATCCGGCGGCAGGGGCCGCTGAAAGAGCACGGCGCGTGGAACGGAGGAAACCCCAGAGTTAACGAATGGAAGCCCTGGAGTTCAATTACGCCTACTTACGATGGCTGTCCGTGCGCTAGAGCACACAAGCCGCGGTCGCGTTCCACCGCCTCCGGCCGGGATGCGAACCCACGTTCGGGTTCAGGCTCGTACCCTATTTGAACGGGTTTATAGTTGACTAATTTGCTCGGGTACATTATAGTTGAGGCAATTAGTCATGTATTATTTTTAATGGCATTATCCATATGATATTTCAAGGATTTTACATATGCGACTGACTACGAAGGGGCGCTTTGCCGTAACAGCAATGATGGATATCGCCATGATTCGTGGAAGACATCCGGTGACCCTGGCGGCGATCAGCCAGCGCCAGAAAATCTCCTTGTCGTATCTCGAACAGCTGTTCGGCAAACTGCGCCGCCGCGGGCTCGTCGACAGCGTGCGCGGCCCCGGCGGCGGCTATCGGCTCGCGCGGGAAATGGCGCAAATATCGGTCGCCGACATCATTCTGGCGGTCGACGAGACGCTAGACTCGACGCAGTGCGGTGGCAGCGAGAACTGTCGCGATGAGGACAAGTGCATCACTCACGACCTGTGGGCCAATCTCAACGAACATATTTTCAGTTATCTCGGCGGGGTAACGCTCAAACAGTTGATCGACGAACAGAAGTCCGGACAAAACAAGGTGGCACCAGTGCACGATATGCGCGAAACTTCCCAACCGCCACAGCGCAGCGTAATTGCGATATAAGTAATGGCTTATATAGGTGAAACAATGACGATTTCAATGACTGAAAATGCGGCAAAGCAAATCCGGAACCAGATTGCAACTCGTGGCAAGGGCGTGGGACTGCGCGTCGGCGTCAAGAAAGTCGGCTGCTCCGGCTTTGCCTATACATTCGACTACGCGGACGAAGTACATCCCGACGACAGCGTATTCGCGGCGCACGACGCGACACTCGTGGTGGACGCCGATGCGCTGTCGTTTTTGGGCGGCTCGCGCCTCGATTTCGTCAAGGAAGGCTTCAAGCAGGTGTTCAAGTTCGATAATCCCAATATTGCCAGCACTTGTGGCTGCGGCGAGAGCTTCAGCGTCAAGCCAACCGTAAAAGCTTAGGAAGCTGCAATGAGCACCACACTGCAACATCTCGTCGACCAACCCTACCAGCACGGCTTCGTCTCCGATATCGAATCGGACGTCGCGCCCAAGGGGCTGAGCGAAGAGACGATACGGCTGATTTCGGCGAAGAAGAATGAACCCGAGTGGCTGCTCGAACTCAGGCTCAAGGCCTACCAGCAATGGCTCAAGATGGATGAGCCGCAATGGCCGAACGTGAAGTATCCCAAGATAGATTTCCAGGCGATCAGCTATTACTCCGCGCCCAAGCCGAAGAAGACTCTGGGCAGCATGGACGAAGTCGACCCGGAACTGCTGCGCACTTTCGAGAAGCTCGGCGTGCCCATGAACGAGCGCGCGAAACTCGCCGGCGTAGCCGTCGACGTGATTTTCGACAGCGTGTCGGTGGCGACCACCTACAAGGCCAAGCTGGCCGAAGTCGGGATTATCTTTTGCTCGATCTCCGAGGCGGTGCGCGATCACCCCGAGCTGGTGCGCAAGTATCTGGGCAGCGTGGTCCCCGTCGGCGACAACTACTATGCCGCGCTCAACTCGGCTGTATTCACCGACGGTTCGTTCTGCTTCATCCCCAAGGGCGTCAAATGCCCGATGGACCTGTCCACCTATTTCCGCATCAACACCGAAAATTCGGGCCAGTTCGAGCGTACGCTGATCGTAGCCGAGGAAGGCGCATCGGTGTCCTACCTCGAGGGCTGCACCGCACCCAAATTCGACACCAACCAGCTGCACGCCGCGGTGGTGGAGTTGATCGCCCTCGACAACGCCGACATCAAGTATTCGACGGTGCAGAACTGGTACGCGGGCGACGAAAACGGGCTGGGCGGCATTTACAATTTCGTGACCAAGCGCGGGCTGTGCAAAGGCGTGAATTCGCGCATTTCGTGGACACAGGTCGAAACCGGCTCGGCGATCACCTGGAAATACCCGAGCTGCGTGCTGCGCGGCGACAATTCCGTGGGCGAATTCTATTCAGTCGCCCTCACCAATCACCACCAGCAGGCCGACACCGGCACCAAGATGGTCCACCTGGGCAAGAACACGCGCAGCACCATTGTCAGCAAGGGCATTTCCGCCGGCCAGTCGAACAACAGCTACCGCGGCCTGGTCAGGATCGCCCCCACCGCGGCCGGCGCGCGCAATTACTCGCAGTGCGATTCGATGCTGATTGGCGATCAGTGCGGCGCCAATACCTTTCCCTATATCCAGGTGAGCAATCCCGGCGCCAAGGTCGAGCACGAAGCCTCGACCTCCAAGATCGGCGAAGACCAGCTGTTCTACTTCGCGCAGCGCGGCATCGGTGCCGAGGAAGCCGTGTCGATGATCATCAACGGGTTCTGCAAGGACGTTTTTCAACAATTGCCGATGGAGTTCGCGGTCGAAGCGACCAAGCTGCTCGGCCTCAAGCTCGAAGGAAGTGTCGGATGATCTACCAGGACAGCAGGACGCTGCTGGCGGTGCGCGATCTGCGCGCAAGCGTCAATGGCATCGAAATTCTCAAGGGCATGAACCTCACGGTCAGGAGCGGCGAGGTGCACGCCATCATGGGGCCGAACGGATCGGGCAAGAGCACCTTCGCCAAGGTGCTCGCCGGCCACCCGGCGTACGAAGTCAGCGCCGGCGAAGTTCTGTTCGACGGCGGCGACCTGCTCGGGCTCACGCCCGAGGCGCGCGCGCGCACCGGGCTTTTTCTCGGTTTCCAGTACCCGATCGAAATCCCCGGAGTGGCCAACAGCCAGTTCCTGCGCCTGGCATACAACACCATGGTGGCCGAGCGCGGCGAGGAAGAGCTCGATCCGCTTGAGTTCGACGATCTGGTGCGCGAAAAAATGAAATCGCTGGAGATGAATCCGGAATTCCTCTCACGCAGCGTCAACGAGGGTTTCTCCGGCGGGGAGAAGAAACGCAACGAGATCCTGCAGATGGCGCTGCTCGAGCCCAAGCTCGCGATCCTGGACGAGACCGATTCCGGCCTGGACATCGACGCCTTGCGCATCGTCGCCGGCGGCGTCAACCAGCTCTCGGGCAAAGACAACGCCATCGTGCTCGTCACGCACTACCAGCGCCTGCTCAATTACATCGTGCCCGATTACGTGCACGTTATGGAGGCCGGACGCATTCTCAAGACCGGCGGCAAGGAACTCGCGCTCGAACTCGAAGCCCGCGGCTACGACTGGGTGGCCGCGGATTCGAAAGCGAACGCCAGCCTAAGCGCATGAATACCGCCCCGACCAAAAGCTATCTCGACAGCCTGCTGCCGGTCCGCCCGGCGGCGGGTGCGCTCACCTGGGTGAACGAACTGCGCGCGCACGCGGTGGAGCGGGTGGGCGCGCTCACTGTGCCGAGCACGCGCGACGAGGACTGGCGCTTCACCGACATCTCGCCGCTTACCAAGCTCAGCTTCCAGCCGGCTCAGGACGCGCAGCCGCTCGCCCCCGCCGCACTCGAGCGATGGACCATAGGCGAAGCCGCCGCGCGCCTCGTATTTGTCGACGGCATCTATGCGCCGGAACATTCGTTCAACCATGCCGGGCTCACGGTGGAGAATTTCGCCGCGGGCCTGGACCGACACAAGGCCGCCGCGCAGGCGCAGCTCGGCCGGCACGCCGCATTCGAGAGCAACGCCTTCGCTGCACTCAATACCGCATTCCTGCACGACGGCGCGCTGATCCTGGTGCCGCGCGGGCTCGCCGTCGCCGCGCCGGTCCATCTGCTGTTCATCGCAACGCGCAAACACGCGGCGAACTACCCGCGTTGCCTAGTCGTCGCCGAATCCGGCAGCGCGCTCACGCTGGTCGAGGATTACGTGGCGCTGCAGGACGAAGCCTATTTCACCAACGCTGTCAGCGAAATCGTGCTCGCCGGCGACGCGCAGCTGCACCACGTCAAAGTGCAGCGCGAGGGTGCCGAGGCCTTCCATATTGCCAATTGCGCCGTGTCGCTGGCGCAGTCGAGCCGCTACCACTCGGTGAGCATCGCGCTGGGGGCGCGCATTTCGCGCCACAACCTGGGCGTGCGCCTGGTAGCCGAAGGCGCCGAGTGCAGCATCGACGGCCTCGCGCTGATCGGCGCTAAGCAGCTGGCCGACACCCATACGCTGATCGACCACGCCCAGCCGCAGTGCAGCAGCCGCCAGCTGCACAAATGCATCGTCGACGGCACCGCGCATGCGGTATTCAACGGCAACATCATGGTGCGCGCGGGCGCGCAGCGCACCGATTCCTCGCAATCCAGCCGCAACCTTCTGCTGAGCGCCAAGGCTCGCGTGGACACCAAGCCGCAGCTCGAGATCTTCGCCGACGACGTCAAATGCGCGCATGGCGCGACCGTGGGCCAACTCGATCTGGACGAGGTGTTCTATCTCAAGAGCCGCGGGCTGTCCGATACCGCCGCGCGCAACCTGCTGACCTACGCCTTCGGCGCCGAGATCATCGAGCGCATTCCCGTCGCCTCGCTGCGCGACCGGCTCGAGCAGGCGGTGATGGCGCAAACCCAGGCCCCTGCGCCGGGCGCGGCACGCCCGGCATGAGCATGAACCAGCCAGCACTTAAATCGCACCCGCAATCGGCGTTCGACCCCGCAAGCATCCGCGCCGATTTTCCGATACTCGCGCTCAGGCCCAACGGCAAGCCGCTGGTCTATCTCGACAACGCGGCATCGAGCCAGATGCCGCAGCAGGTGATCGACCGCCTGGTGCGCTACCAGAACAGCCAGCACGCCAATATCCACCGCGCCGTGCATACCCTGTCGGAGATCGCCACCGCCGAATACGAAGAGGCGCGGCGCAAGCTCGCTCGCTTCATCAATGCGCGAGAAGAGCGCGAGGTAATTTTCACCAGCGGCACGACCGATGCGATCAACCTCGCGATGCACGGTTTCGGCCGCAAGTTCATCGGCGAAGGCGATGAAATCATCCTGACCACGCTGGAGCACCATTCCAACATCGTGCCCTGGCAAATGCTCGCCGAGGAAAAAGGGGCGAAAATCCGCGTGGTGCCCATCAACGACGCGGGCGAACTGCTGATAGACGAGTACGAAGGGCTGTTCAGCGAGCGCACCAGGCTGGTCGGCGTGACGCACGTCTCGAACGCCCTGGGCAGCGTCAATCCGATCAAGCCGATGATCGCGTTTGCGCACGCGCGCGGCGTGCCGGTGCTCGTGGACGGCGCGCAGGCGGCGCCGCACATGCAAGTGGACGTGCAGGACCTGGATTGCGACTTCTACGCGTTTTCCGGGCACAAGCTGTGCGGCCCGACCGGTATCGGCGTCCTCTACGGCAAGGCGGCTCAGCTCGAGCGCATGCAGCCGTACAAGGGAGGCGGCGACATGATCCTGTCGGTCACCTTTGAAAAAACCACCTACAACGTGATCCCGCAGAAGTTCGAGGCCGGCACGCCGCCGATCGCGGCCGCCATCGGCCTGGGCGCGGCGGTCGACTACCTCTGCGGGATCGGCATCGACACGATCGCGGCGCACGAGCGCGCGCTGCTGGCCTACGCCACCGCGAAACTCGCGCGCATGCCCGGCGTGCGCCTCATCGGCACCGCCGCCGAAAAGGCCGCGGTGCTGTCGTTCGCGCTCGAGGGCGTGCACCCGCACGACGTCGGCACCCTGCTCAACCAGGACGGGATCGCGGTGCGCACCGGCCATCACTGCGCGCAGCCGGTAATGCAGCGCTTCAAAGTGCCCGCGACCACGCGTGCTTCCTTCGCCTTCTACAACACCCTTGCCGAGGTCGACGCGCTCGCCGCCGGCATCGCCAATGTGCAAAAGGTTTTCCGCTGATGTCCGACCCGAAATCGCTGTACCAGGAAGTCATACTCGACCACAACCGCAAGCCGCGCAACTACGGCACGCTGGAGCACGCGAGCCACCATGCCAATGGCCACAATCCGCTGTGCGGCGATCATCTGAGCCTGGCGCTGAACCTGGACGGAGGGCGCATCGCCGCCATCGCGTTCGAGGGCGAGTCCTGCGCCATCTGCAAGGCCTCGGCGTCGATGATGACCACGAACGTCAAAGGCAAGACCACGCAGGAAGCCGAGACCCTGGTCCAGGAGTTTCGCGACATGGCGACCGGACAGCTCGACACCGGGAAGCAGGCGCACCACCTCGGCCGGCTCACGGTGTTCGCGGGCGTGCGCGACCTGCCGACGCGCGTCAAATGCGCGATCCTGCCCTGGCACACGCTACACGCCGCACTGCACTCGGTTGCCGACACCTCGACCGAATCCGAAAGCGATCCCATGCACGCGCCGATCGGCGATGCCTGACCAAAAGTAATCATGCCGAAAATAGCCGACATCGAAGACACGCCGAATCCGAACGCGAAGAAATTCATTCTGCGCGAACCCCTCACCTGGGGCATCACGCACTCCTACGACACTGCGGAGCAGGCGGAGGACGACCTGCTGGCCGCGTCGATATTCGATATCGAGCATGTCACCAACGTGTTCTACGTCGACCATTGGCTGACGGTCACCCAGGACGGCAGCGCCGACTGGCAGCAGCTGCTGCGCCGGGTCGCGGACCGGGTTCGGGCGGCGCCGGCTGCGAGCGAGCAATCGGCCCAGCTCGCCGCCGCGGCCACGACCCCGATCGACGACCTGAGCCCCGAAGACCAGCAGCGCCTGTACATGATCAACGGCCTGCTGGACGAGCAGATCCGCCCTTATCTGCAAGGCGATGGCGGCGACCTTCACGTGCTCGGGCTGGAAGGTGACCGCTTGACCGTGCATTATCAGGGCGCCTGCGGCAGTTGCCCGAGTTCGCTGTCGGGCACGCTGGTCGGCATCGAGCAGCTGCTGCGAACGATAGAGCCGGATATCGAAGTGGTGGCTATCTAGTGTCCCGAGTCGTTAGTTCGTTGAATAAATGGCTGACGCGAAAATAGACGTTGAAGCAGAAAAGCGGCGAAATCGGCGCCAGACAAGGCGCAAAGCGCAGCAAGCTTGGACACCTTGCGAGCATTTGCAACGCCGTATGGCGTCGATTCCCGGCGTCTTTTCTTCAGCGAATTAGCGACTCGGGACACTAGTAGCCTGCTGGTTCGCTATCAGCTTCAGAAGGCTTGTAGCGTGCGCTTGCCACACAAGCGCACTCACGTTCCCGGGTGAAAGGCAGGAAGCGCATGGCAGATTCGAAACAAAAGAAACAAGTACCGATGTACTGCTACCAGTGCGTCTCCGGTCCCGATCTGATGAAGGTCGAGGTCGAAAACGGCGTCGCCACGCGCATCGAATCCAATTGGGACATCCGCGGCCAGCATCCGGGCGGCGGCCGCGTCTGCGTCAAAGCCTATGGCCTGATCCAGAAAACGTACAACCCGAATCGGATAAAGCAGCCGATGAAACGCACGAATCCGAAGAAAGGCCGGGGGGAAGACCCGGGCTTCGTGCCCATCAGCTGGACCGAAGCATTCGAAATCGTCGGCGCGAAACTGCGCGAACTGCGCGCCAAGGGCCTGAAGGACGAGTCCGGTTTCCCGCGACTGGCGATCTCCAGCGGCGGCGGCGGCACGCCGGTGCAGTACATGGGCACGCTGCCGGCGTTCATGGCCGCCTGGGGGGCAGTGGACCAGGGTTTCGGTGCCGGCCAAGGCGTCAAGTGCTACCACTCCGAGCACCTTTACGGTGAACTTTGGCATCGAGCGTTCATCGTGTCGCCGGACACGCCCTACGTGAACTACATCATCAACTGCGGCAACAACGTCGAAGCCTCAGGCGGCGTGGTCGGCGTCTGGCGCGAGGCCGATGCGCGCGTGCGCGGCTGCAAACGGGTGCAGGTGGAGCCGCACCTGTCGATCACCGGGGCGGCTTCCGCCGAATGGGTTCCGATCCGGCCCAAGACCGACGCGGCGTTCCTGTTCGCGCTGATCCATCACATCCTGCACGAGCGCGACTGGCAGCAAGTCTGCGATCTCCCTTATCTCAAATACCGCACCAATTCACCCTACCTGGTCGGGCCGAACGGCTGGCTCCTGCGCGACGCCGTGACCGAGAAGCCATTGATCTACGACCTTGCCGATGCCAAGGCCAAGCCATACGACGCCGATATAGCCGAGCCCGCACTGAGCGGGACCTACCAGGTGGCGGGAATCGAGATCGGTGCGGACGACGCGCGCTGGACGCATGACTCCGCCCAGGCACAGCCTGCATTCCAGAAGATGCTCGACCACATGAAGCCGTTCAGTCCGGACTGGGCCGCGGAGGAATGCGGCGTGGCGGCTGCAACGATTCGCCGCATCGCCGACGAATTTGTCGCTGCGGCCTGCATTGGCGAGACCATTGAAATCGAAGGCCGGACCCTGCCGTTCCGGCCGGTGGCGGTGATGCTCGGCAAGGGCGTATGCAACGGCTGGGGCGCCTACCAGTGCGTCTGGTCGCAGAAGGTGCTTGCGATCCTGATGGGCGCGCTCGAAGTCCCCGGAGGAACGCTCGGCACCGCGGTCAAGCTGGTGCGCCCCGCCGAGTCGCGCGTCGGTTCGGTGCTGCCTGGCGTCGACGGCTTTATGCAGTACCAGTTCAACGAAACCTCTGCCGCAGGCTGGATGGCCAAGCCCCACATCCGCAACGCCTACAAGACGCTGGTGCCGCTGGTGTCGGATTCACCCTGGTCGCCTGCGCTCGGTCCGGCGCACCTCCCTTGGTTGTTCCTCAAGCACCAGCCGAAGAACTGGCCGCGCACCACGGCGCCGGAAGTCTGGATCTGCTACCGCACCAATCCGGCCATCTCTTCCTGGAATGCGCCGGAAGTCGCCAAGCGGCTGGCCGAGTTTCCGTTCATCGTCGCGTTCGCCTATACCGAAGACGAGACCAATCACTTCGCCGATATCCTGCTGCCCGAGTCCAGCGACCTGGAGAGCCTGCAACTGATCCGCATCGGCAGCACCAAGTTCACCGAGCAATTCTGGAAGCACGAGGGCTGGGCGATCCGGCAGCCCGCAATCGAGCCGCTCAACGACACGATGGACATGACCGACATCGCCACCGGTTTCGCGCGCGAGGCCGGCATCCTGCCGGAGTATATCGAAGCGATCAATCGCGGCGCAGCCGGCATGGCTTTGCGCGACCGCGGCGGCAAATTCGACTACTCGCTCGACCCGACGGCGACCCCGGTTCGCGATGATGTATGGGATCGCATGTGCCGGGCAGCCAGCCACGATCTGAGCGACGGCAAAGACGTGCACGATCTTGCCTGGTTCAAGGAACAGGGTTTCATGCTCGGACCGTTCCCGCAACTCGACTGGTATCTTTATCCGGCGCTCGAGCGGCAGAACCTGCGCTTCGAACTGCCCTACCAGGAGCGGCTGACCCGCCACGGCCATCAATTGGCGCACCGGCTCAAGGAAATCGGCGTGCAGTGGTGGGACAAACAACTCACCGAGTACGAATTTCTGCCCGGCTATGAGCGCTACGCCGACATCTGGGTCGATTGTGTGCGCGACGCCGGGCGCGACCCGGTCGACTATCCGCTGTGGGCTCTGACGGCGCGCTCGATGCAGTACTCCTGGGGCGCCAATGTCGGCCTGCCGATCATCAATGAAGTCGCCAACAACATCGCCGGGCACCGCGGCGTGATCGTGAACCGCAGCACCGCAAGGAGCATGGGTATCGCCGAAGGCGACGACGTGGTGATCGAATCCGTCATTGGTACGACTGCGGGCAAGGCCGTGCTGCGCGAAGGCATCCGGCCCGATACGGTGCTCATGATCGGCCAGTTCGACCATTGGAAGACACCCTACGCGAAAGACCTGAAGCTGCCGAGCCTGAACTCGCTCACAGAAATCTCGCTCAAGCTCACCGACGGCACCGGCAGCGGCGCCGACCTTACACGCGTGCGCTTGTACAAGGCAGGTGCGCGCGAAGCGCGCGCAGCGGCGAAATGAAAGCGGCAAGCGATACGGCAGTCGACACGGCCGCGGAAGTCCATACCCCGCGCTGGGGCATGGTAATCGATGTCAACCGCTGCGTCGGCTGTCAGACCTGCACCATCGCCTGCAAGCACGCCAACGACACCTTGCCGGGGGTGCAATGGCGGCGCGTGGTGGACGTAGAGACCGGCGCATTTCCGGATGTCGAGCGGCTGTTCCTGGTCACGGGCTGCCAGCATTGCGCTGAGCCGCCCTGCGTGCCGGTGTGCCCGACCGGTGCCACTTCGCAGCGCGCCGACGGGCTGGTGGTGCAGAACTACGACATCTGCATCGGCTGCGCCTATTGCGCGGTCGCCTGTCCCTACCAGGCGCGCACCATCGCGCACGAGCAGCGCTGGTATTACGGCCGCGCAACGGTTCAGGAGCAGGCGGTCAGGCACGATGAGCGCCTCGGCGTGGCGCAGAAATGCACGTTCTGCAAAGACCGCGTCGATGACGGACTCGCCCGGGGCCTTACGCCGGGCGTCGATCCGGAAGCCACCCCCGCCTGTTCGGCCGCGTGCATCGCGCAGGCGATTCATTTCGGCGATTTCAGGAACCCGGAGAGCAAGGTGTCGAAGCTGGTGCGCGAGCAGCCGAGTTTCCAACTCAACGCCGCTCTCGGCACCGATCCGCAAATCAAGTATCTCTACACCACGCCGGCGGTACCCGGACGCGCGGCAGGGGCCGCCGAGGCCGATGAGGAACGGCTGAGCGACCCGGCCAATCCGCTCGTCGGCCCGCTGCAAACGCTGTGGGACTGGCGCGCAGCGATGAACTGGATGTTCGGCGGCGCCGGTTCCGGCCTGGCGGTGGTTGCGTGGCTGGCCGCGCAGGCCGGGATCGTTCCCGCCGCGCGCCTGGGAGCGCTGTACGCTATCGCCGCCGCCCTGATGGCTATCGGACTATTCTTCGTGTTCCTGAAAATCGGGCGCAAGCTGCGCTTCTGGCGCGCCGTCTCTAGGCCGCAGACGAGCTGGATGACGCGCGAGATCTACGCCGTCGGCGTGTTCTATCCCGCGGTGCTTGCCGGTTTCGTCTGGCCGGGGGTCTTGCCCTCGCTGGCGGGCGCCGCGGCGGCTATTGCGTTTCTCGTCTGCCAGGCGAAGATCCTGCACCTTGCGCGCGGCATTCCGGCCTGGCGCGTGCCGCTGATTCCCTGGATGATCGCCGCTACCGGCCTGCTCGAGGGGCTCGGGCTTCTGGCGCTCCTGTCTTTTTGGTTCCACGGCCTGGCCGCTTCCACGCCTGCGCTCGCAGTCGCCGGGCTCGCGCTGGTGGCGCTGAATGCCGCCTTGTGGGTACGCTACCGCGCGACCGCAGCGGCATGCGGCATTGTGCCGCTGGCGCGTCGGACCATCGGTGCAATCAGCCTGCCGCTGCATGTCGCCGGACACGCGCTGCCCGCGTTGCTATTCACGCTTGCGCTCGCAATTCCCGGAATCGCACCGGCCTGCCTCGCCGCGGGCGGCGCTTTAGCGATTGCGGGCGGCGCGCTGTGGAAATTCACGCTCGTCGCGCGTGGCGGCTACCAGCAGGGTTTCGCCATGCCGATGCTGCCGCAGCGAGGTTCGGGCACGCGCGCCGCGCCGACCCGCCTCTAGTTCCATAGCGCGCCGATAAAAAGGCGGATGCGGCCATCCCTACCGCTAAAATCGCCGAGAATCGGACCATGCAGTCGAACTTTAGACATTCAGCGTGCCTTAGACGTGGCTCACGTTTATGCGGCCGCGCCGCTGTCGTTTCGAAGTTCGGAAAAGCGCTTGCCGATTAACCGGGGCGGCTTCCTTTCTCAGCCGCAACTTCATTCCACAAGCTTCTCAATGTCTCCCGGAAGTACCCATAAAACCTTATCCGGTCCCCGAACCGGTCATGGAAATACCGGGCCCAGGTCAGCTTCAGGGCAGTCTGCGCATAGCGCATTTCGGCCTTGTAAGCTTCCTGTTCTTCAGGGAGATCAATATACCTGTCCAGTTTGGAAGGTTGGGAACAATCCCACTGAGGCAATGATTGGTTCTGCTCATACTGAATAAAATGACGCACCTCGTGAACCAGAATGAGCTTCTCGTCCGCCCCTAAAGAAGGATTCAAAAATCTTCGGGATAACAGGATCACATATCTATCCCCATGACTCAATTGATCTACCAGCGGCTTCGTCAACGACGGGAAGCGGCAATTCAAAATCGCCCGCACATCCCAAGACGCTGCCACGGCGAACGCCGCACCTTTCGTTCTCGCGACCAAATTGTGCAAAAGGACTTCTGGGACAAAGGTCAAATTCGGATTCGCAAACCTGTCGCCGTACTGCTTGCGGTAATAATCCGAGATTTGCGGGTCCACCTCCTGCAGGGTTTTTCGCTTCACATCCGTCGACACCGCCTGCCGCAATTCCTGATCCGACAGAAGCGTCATGTTGGCGCAACCGCTAAGCAGAGGCGCCACCCAGGCGGCGACAAGCAACAGGAGAACCGTCCGACGGGGCCGATGGCGTGCCGGCTTCAATTTGAGGATTTCCTTGGCTGAGTCATGGCTGAAGGGATGTTAAGAGACGATTCGTTTTCCATGCGCCACTCACTTTGTGCTCGATCAGACTCCATGCTTTTTAGGCGCAACCGGCTGATGGTAGCACCGTCGCTGACAGCGACGCATCCCCCGCGCCCCTGCCGTAAGTTGTATATTCCAGTCTTGGTCGAGCGTGCCGCCAGCCCCACGTGCCGGCCACGCGCCTGCGTCAACACTACCCGGAACACCACCATGAAAACATCTCAACCCGGCAAGCACGGCCCCGTCGTTTCCGCCCTCGGCCTCGGCTGCATGGGAATGTCCGAGTTCTATCTACAAGGGGGGCATCGGCTGCGTCGCCTGCTCGCCGCTCGGGCGCGGCTTTTTCACCGGGCGCTACCCGGACATGAGCACGGTGCAGCGCTGACATGACCGCGCCCTCCCTCGCCGCAAAGCGCCTCGGCTTCGCCGCCCTCGTCGGTGTCCTGGTGCTCGCCGGCGGCGCCGTGGGCTGGTGGCTCGGCGCGCATGCGCGCGCCGCCGCGCCGGTACGCGAATCGCTGCCGGTGCTCGGCCAGGCGCCGAGCTTTCACGACCTGACCAACCAGCTCGGCCAGACGGTCGACTCGAGCCGCTTGCACGGCAAAGTGCAGGTGGTCACCTTCCTCTTTCCCTACTGCACCACCTACTGCCCGCTGATCGCGGCGCACCTGGTGGGGCTCGAGAACGTGGTGCGGCTCGCCGGGCTGCAGGACCGCGTCAGGATCGTCGCCTTCAACGTCGATCCCGGCGGCACCGGACCGCGCCAGATGCGCGCGTTCCTCAAAGAGTACGGCTGGAACCCGCGCGACACGCACTGGGAATTCCTCACCGGCAAGCCGCAGCAGATCCGCCGCGTCGTGACGCAGGGCTACCACATCGCCTACCAGAAAGTCGCCGACGGCGAAGACGCCGCGCAGGGCCCCGCGCTCACACCGCAGCCCGAGGTGGTCAACGCGCTCGCTGCGAAGGCACAGGTCGGCTACGACATCACGCACAACGACGGCCTGGCGATCGTCGATCCGCAGGGGCACATCCGCAGATACTACACGCAGGCCGATGTGGTCTCGAATGAGCGCCTGTTCGGGGTGATCAAGGCGCTGCTCGGTCCACGCTCCTAAACCGCGAAACGCCAGCGTGCGGAAAAGGGACCAAGCTCCTTCTATTCACTCTTGCTTATGAAAGATAGATTATGTCCCCGTTATACATGACGAAACGGTCGCGTCCGGCCAAATTCGGCGAAGCTGGCGAGCCTATGCCCTCCATGAGCCGCACATCTGCAAAGCTGAAGCCGTCCTCATTAGTTACGTCCCAAATCTTGTTGCCGTAAGCGTCATATTCCTCAGTATGTACTGCGATTTCGCCCGGTCGGAAAACCCGCTGAGGCGGCACCTTGGCGATGGGCAAACCTAACTGCTGCAATAACCTGGTGGCCGTTGCCAGCGTCAGGCCGGCTAAGCCGCTGTCGTAACCGCCGCCGACATCGCAGTGATTGCCATAGACGTCATAGGTATTGATAATCGATGGCGGATGATTGCGGTATTCGGCGCCCCTGAACAAATAGCGGTATTCATTGAGCGCCCGCAGATCCACCAGGTTTCGCACGTTCGGTGGATAGGCCAGGGACTTGCTCACTCCCGTCATGACGGGATCGAAGATGACGCCACCGACGACCGGCACCTTTTTTGCTGGCACAAGTTCCTGCCGCGTATCAGGGTTGAGCAAACCACGTTCAAAAATCATCTGGGAAAAGATTGCCGCGCTGGCGCCGCCGCGGCTGAACGATGTGAGTACCACTGCCACATCCTGCCCCGCGCCTGCCGCGACCGCCTGGCTGCAACAATTGTGATAGGCATCCTCTGCGGCGACAATAACCTGCTCGGTAACGCGCTCAGGCAACGCAGCACTTTGCGACAAGGTGCCCTGCGCTCCGGGGCCCTTGTAATAACCCCCGCCAAAGGCGGTACCAGCCGGCGCTGCCGCTCGCCCGGCATCGTACTGCTGCCAAAGCTGCGCTACATTGGTGCATAACTCGCCGCGCGGCACGTTATCCTTGTCGTTGTTGGTTCCGTCAAACGCGGCGAAATAAACAAACGAGGTTCGCGCTGTAATACCTTGCGGCACAGTGATGCCGTCACAAGTTGCCTGATTGCCGCTTTGAATGCTTGCGATCTGGCTGGCGTTCAAATCAATTTTTCGTGTCATTCCTGTCTTCCTCCATCCGAATTGCAGCGCGAGCCTGTCTGCGTAGGCGGACTGCAAGCGCACTACGGCATCGACGGCGTGGGCTGCGTAGCGACTGTTAGGCTGCTGCCAACGCACAGTATGCCGATGAAATACTCCACTGCGTCGCGCGAATCCTTTACCTTGATTTCTCCGCGGTCCTGATGCACCTGCGATTCCCCAGCCGATTCATTCTGCACCGCCGGCACTAAGTTTGGGGGACTCCCAGTCACCTCGCCCACTCCTCATTCCGTGCAAGAACACATCCACCACGGACGCTACGGAACGCCTGATCTCACCGGCGTCCGGGGAATCTCGGAGGCCAAAGATAATCTGCAAGTGGAGATTTCCTCGTAGCATTGCCATGAATTGCCGCGCGGAAACGTGCAAGTCCGAACTTTGGATCTCGCCTCTCTGCTGAGCGCCTGCCAGCAACTCCACTATGTGATCCAGTACCCGAGGAGGCGCGATCTCAAAGAACGCTTCCGCGGCGGCCGGATAATGGTATGCCTCCGATACTGCCACCCGGTATACCCCAAGAGCAAGCGGCGAAGTCATCATCGTGGCCAGGCGAATACCAGCTTCTTCGAGCAGTAGTTGGATCGGCAGGCCTTGCGTGACTTCGGGTGATCCGACGGCCTTTGCGGCTTGGAGCCGCGCAATTTTCGTGAGAAGGGCTTCCAGAAATGCCGAGACGTCAATCTCTTCGACCTCCGGCTCTCGTGCTAAAGCCTCGTACAGTCCATGTGGCGTCCATGTCCAGTACGATCGCCCCAGCAAGAGAGAAACCAAAACGGCACAGTTCGCCCAGCCTCGCGTTTGGCTGCCGCCTCCTGGTATAGCTTCTTTGACTCGCAGCACGCTTCCCACATCTCCCCATCGGAGGAATTTCACTGCTTCGTCCAGCGTAAGCATCGTGTTCATGATGCGGGTCCACCAAGGCTCGAACAGAATCCACTGGTTTTCACTCACCATACGGAGCGCATATACGTGTTTGTGTCTGGGATCGGTAAAACGATGCCACCACTGCTTCCGCAACCCTGGAACAAAACAGACGAACCATTCCACGGGAGCAAGGCCTACCGGCGAGCCGTCCTTGTCAATCTCAATCGCAAGTTCGTCAGGAACGCCCTTTACGTGCGTCCTGCCATCGGGTGTGCCTCGCGGAATCGCCTTCCGACGGCCGAATAGCTTTTCTATGATCGAGAGCATTAGCTGACCTCCTTCGCAATGCCGCTGCAAATGAGATCAACGGCTTTGGCGACTGCTGCGTTCGCCTTGTGTTCTCGACCCGGATTGGAGCTTGAAAACTCCAGGTTGTCTCGCAGCAAAGCCAAGAAATGGTCAGCACGAAGCTGCATGTCGCCATCCCTGATGAGCCCGGCACGCTGTCCGGCACGGAAGTACGCTGTGAGCCCTTCGGTGAGGCGTCCCGGACCCCGCGCGAAGAATTCTTTGCCCAGACCCGCGTGGCGGGTGGCATCTGTCACCGCAATGCGATAAAGACCGATCAGATGAGAATCCTCATACGCGGCAGCCAATCCCGCACCAAACTTCAGTAAGGTTGAGCGGATAGACTGATCCGTCAGGCTGGCATTCAGCGGCGCGACCAGAGATTCCGTCAATTGAGACGCCATCTCCACTAGTAGCTCGTTGAAGCCGCCGAAGTAACGCTGCACTTCAAGGTCCGAGACACCTGCCTTGGCGGCGATTGATTCCATGTCTGAGGCCCGAGCCCTTTCCTCTCGCAGCACAGTAGCCACGCTGCGCAGGATCTCCTGTCGCCTCTCGATGTCCCCGTTCTCAGCATCCTTAAGTTCCGTCACATTCCACCTCCTTGAGTCCACCGTTGCTATCTATCCTGTTTCCGCCTTCCTCGTCCCCCTCCGAGAGCAGGAACAGCGTCGCCAAGCCCAGAAAGATGAAGAACCTGCCCGAGTCGGCAAACAAAAGGGGACAGAGTGACCCCTTTAGTATTGCGCGACGAGTTTCATCGGCCACACCGCGTCAATTGGATTGCATACGCCGCATTGATGGAGCTCTCGGTTCTGCGCTATCGAAGTCTTGGCTCCCATCGCGCCCCTCTCGAAATTGTGCCGGGAGCGCAGGCTCCGTCTACGTCGCCGTCTCGGTGTTTGAAGCCCGAAAGCGCGGCTACTATCTTGACGAGTAGTGGCCGCGCTGGGGCAGACTCGCCACTTGCTGCCCCGCACCGGCACTGGCCCCCCTACGGCTCCGCCGGAGCGGCAGATCTTTTATCAGCTAGCTTGCGCTAGCCCAGCACATATGACAAGGGGTTAGCTTTCGCTAACCCCTTGTTTTATTGCTTGGCTCGTAGGCGGCAAAATGGACTTTTTTCGATTGCTAAATCAATACCCTACAACGCCCGCTATTTCGATTTGCAGTCTCAGCAAGCCTCAATAGATTTCTGCACAGGCCAGCAAAGCCACGATTTGGCTACGCCAATTAGGTGCCTATCCTGTGGCCCATTATGCAGCTATCGGTTCGATGTGCCGATAACGCTTAGGATCCTGTTCGAGCACCCAGAGGTCGACCGCTTCCTGCATGCGCAGCCAACTCTCCGGCGTCGTGTTCGTCAGCTTTCCTATCCGGACGGCCATATCGGCCGAGAGGCCGCGCTTCTCGAGCAGCAGATCGGACACGCTCAAGCGGCTCACGCCCAAGCGCCTTGCGAACTCCGTCTGTGTCATGTGCAGCGCCGGCAGCACGTCCTCCCGAAGCATTTCGCCCGGATGGGTGGGTCTGCGCATCGGGTCTCGTAGGCTCTTCATCAGTGGTAGTCCTCCAAATTCACATCGATTGCATCGCTTTCGGAAAAGCGAAACGTAATGCGCCAATTTCCCGAAACCGATACCGCGTAGAACCCCTTCAGGCGACCGACGAGGCCATGGAACTTGTAGCCAGGCAGATCCATGTCCTCCGGCCTGACTGCGGCATCCAGTCGGTCAAGAATGCGGCGGATACGGTCGGCCTGCTTGGCGTCGATGCCTTTACGCTCGCTCTTGGTGAAGAAGCGCTCAAGCCCTTTATGGCGGAAGCCCTTGATCACTGGTCGAGTGTCATGCAATGCATTACAGAATTGTAATCCGATAAATGACAACGTCAAGACCGCCCCGAACCCCGCGCCGCGGATCGGTTGTTGCCTCGCTGGTGCCAGCACGGTGATTGCCGGCCCCAAATGACAAGGGCCTAGGTTTCCCTAAGCCCTTGTTTGAATGGCGCGCCTGGCAGGATTCGAACCCACGACCCCTTGGTTCGTAG
>CAZRMO010000041.1:0-30730 GCA_964601155.1 uncultured Enterobacteriaceae bacterium | reverse complement strand
CCCCCTTGTTCGTGGGATAAGGGTTTTTCCCCCACCGAAGGCACTTTGCTTGGTTTCGGCTAGTCCGGTTTAGCGGCAAACAAAAAAGGCTCCGGATGGAGCCCTTTTTGCGCAGGCTGGCCTGCTACTGCTTGGTTGCGGCGATGATTTGAAAATTTCCGAAGAAAAAGGTCGTACGCTCACACTTCCACGCCCCCGTGCTTTCCAGATATGTGAGCGGCTCGTGCGTATCCCAGAGCGCCAGGCCCAGCGGCTCGAATACCTTGAAGTAAGTCCAACTCAGCGCGCGCAAGACCCACAGCTGCGGCCGGTGAAATTCGGCAAGGAACAGCTTGCCGCCCGGGGCGAGCATGCGCCCGGCTTCGTTCAGGGCTTGTCCTTTCAGGTCGTGCGGCAGTTCGTGCAGCAAAAAGAACATGACGTTGGCATCGACGCCGCCATTGTTCAGCGTCATCGATGTGGCATTGTCCTCGACGTATTCCACTTTTCCGCCGTACTCGCGCAGTTTGGTCTTCGCGTGCACCAGTTCGTTCTGGATGATGTCGGCGATCAGGACGCGCTCGGCACCCGACTCGAGCGCGGCCTTGACTACGCGCGGAATCACGTTGCCGAATGCGCAGGAAGTAATCAGCACCTTCTTGTTCCTCAGATCCATCTGCTTTAGGTCGGCGACGATCTTCGACACCAGGTGGTGATACTGAAACAGCAAAATCGCCGAGATGATGGGTTGAAAGTCGACCAGCTTGATCAACCGCATGTTCGAATAAATCGGATACACGTGCGATTTGTCGCTGGCCGAACCGGTCGCCAGCCCGCGAAATAGCAGCGCTCCCCGCGTCGCCACGAAGAAAAACAGCCCGGTAAACGCCAAAAGCGCGAACAGGGTAAAAAAAACGTCCATCAACCATGCGTTCATTGCTCTTCCTTAAGCAAAAAAGGGATTCCAGTCACACTCGCCGCTGTCGCTGCTTATTATGACTCCATCGATCCGATAATTGACCTGGAGTCTTGTTGCACGGCATGTTGGCGGATAATAGCATTCTGTGTTTTGATGTACATCAACTTTGAAATACAATTGGGGAAAACCCGCTGTCGACGCGTGGCACGCAAATCCACAAGAGTGGTGTGGACAAAGCCGGCGTCCCGATCGATTCCTCCGGTTCGCGCAAGCGTACATTTTCTCCCGCACGCAAGAAATTCAGGCACCCTCCGCGCTTACAATGCCATTACCATTGGGGCATCGCGAACAGAGGAGATCTCATGGCAGGCTCAGACAATACCACCCGGTCCCCGACCGAAATCAAGCTGCATCAGAAGTCGCGCGTGCTGGAAATCGCCTTTGACGACGGCAGGCGGTTCAGGCTGCCGTTCGAGTTCCTGCGCGTCTACTCGCCTTCGGCGGAAGTGCGCGGCCACGGGCCGGGACAGGAAGTGCTGCAGGTCGGGAAGAAGGATGTGGACGTTACCAATATCGAGCCGGTGGGCTCGTATGCGGTGCAATTGACGTTTTCGGACGGGCACGACAGCGGTCTTTATTCCTGGGACTATTTCTATAACCTGGGCGAGAACCAGGACCCCATGTGGGCGCACTATCTCGAGCGCCTGCAAGCGGCGGGTGCCAGCCGCGAAGCTGCGACGGGTGCGTTCGAGCAGCGCCCCAAGTCGAAGTAGCTGCGCATGGATAGCGGTAGCGGTTCCTTCTTGATCGAAGGTGAGGTGGAAGAACGGCAGGCCGGCGCGGCTGCGCGCTTCGAGGTCGTGCTGATCAATCCCTACGAGCTCGGCCGGCAGCCGTTCGCTCTGGCCGAGCCCGCCGCATGGCTGAAGCGGGACGGCTTCGCGGTGCACTGCCTGGACCTGTCCCTGCAAAAACTCGATCCGGATCTGCTCGCGCGCGCGCGCCTGGTCGCTTTGTACGTCGGCATGCACACCGCCACGCGCATCGCGGTCGAAGCCCTGCCGCGCATCCGTGCTTTGGCGCCGCACGCACATCTGTGCGTGTACGGCCTGTACGCGCCGATGAACCAGGCCTTGCTGCGCGGCCTGGGCGTGAAAACCATCCTCGGCGGGGAGTGCGAACCGGCGCTTGCCGATCTGGCGCGGCGGCTGCGTGCGGGCGAAGCCTGCGACACGCAAGCCGGGCCGGTGGTGCATCTGGCCAAAATCGATTTTCTGACGCCCGACCGCTCCGGCCTGCCCGAATTGGGGCGCTACGCCCATTTAATCCTGCCCCAGGGCGGCAAGAAACGGCTGGGCTTTGTCGAGGCCAGCCGCGGCTGCAAGCATCTGTGCCGCCATTGCCCGGTGGTGCCGGTGTATCAGGGGAAGTTCCGCGTCGTGCCGGTGCCGGTGGTGATGGCCGATATTGCGCAGCAGCTGCGCTCGGGCGCGGAACATATTTCCTTCGGCGACCCGGACTTTTTCAACGGCAGCACCCATGCGATGAAAGTGCTCGCGGCGATGCAGGCGGAATTTCCCGACCTGAGCTTCGACGCGACCATCAAGATTCAGCACCTCATCGCGCACGCCGAGCTGCTGCCCGCGCTCAAGGCGGCGGGCTGTCTGTTCGTGACCGCTGCGGTCGAGTCGGTGGACGACCAGGTGCTGCAGCATCTGGCCAAGAACCATACGCGCGCCGACTTCGAGCGCGCATTGCAATTGTGCCGCGACGCCGGCATAGACATGGCGCCGACCTTCGTGCCGTTCACGCCCTGGACCACCCTGGAGGGCTACCTCGATCTGTTGCGCACGCTGCTGCGCCTGCATTTAGTGGAGTCGGTGCCGCCGATTCAACTGTGCATCCGTCTGCTCGTCCCCGAAGGTTCCTGGTTGCTGCAACTGCCCGGATTCCGCGACATGATCGGGGCGTTCGACGCGAAACTGCTGGGCTATCCCTGGCGGCACGCCGATCCCCGCGTCGACGCCCTGCAGCAGGCGCTGCAGTCCTTGGCCGCGCAAGGCGATCAGCGTGGACTCGCGCGCAGGGAGATTTTCGCGCAGATCTGGCAATGCGCGCACGCTGCGCTGCGCCTGCCGGCGCCGGAGTTGACTAGCGCGGACTACGGTGAAGCGATGGCGCATTTGTCCGAGCCCTGGTATTGCTGTGCCGAGCCCACCGAGCAGCAACTGCAGAGCTTCTAGGCGGCGATGAAGCGCGTTTTGCTGTTATTGCCGGCTGCCAGTTACCGCAACGACGATTTCCTCGCGGCGGCAAAGCAGCTCGACGTCGAGGTCATCAGCGTCGCGAACTACTGCCACCAACTCGCGCCCGGATGGGGCATGAGTCCAATACAAGCCGTGCCCTTCGATCAGCCCGTCGTCGCGTTGAAGCAGTTGCTGACCGCGCTCGGGCACAAGCCGGACGCAGTACTCGCGGTGGACGACAGCGGACTGGATCTGGCGGCTTTGTTGTGCGAATACTTCCAGCTTCGCGGCAATTCGCCCGAGGCGGTAAGGCAAACGCGCGACAAGCTCGCGTTTCGCAACCTGCTGCGCCGCGGCGGTTTGCTATGCCCCGATTTTCGCCACATGGACAGCGACGCGCAGGGGACAAGGCTGCCGCCGCCGCTGCGCTTTCCGGTGGTGGTCAAGGCGCGCCGGCTCAATGCCAGCCGCGGCGTGATCCGCGCCGACGCGCCGCCCGACTACGCGCACGCCGTGCACAGGGTGCGCGCCATCCAGGCCAAAGCCGATCGCGACGCCGCCGAACTGGGCTTGATCGTGGAGAGCTTCATTCCCGGCAGTGAACATGCGCTCGAAGGGCTGTTGCAGGACGGGCGGCTGCGCGTGCTGGCGCTGTTCGACAAGCCCGATCCTCTGGACGGTCCGTACTTCGAGGAAACGCTGTACGTCACGCCCTCGCGCCTGCCGCAGCCGACACAGGACGAAATTGCGCAGTCCGTCCAGCGCGCCTGCGAACTCGCCGGCCTCGGCACAGGTCCCGTGCACGCCGAGATGCGCGTCAACGCACAGGGCGTATGGCTGCTCGAAATCGCGGCGCGATCGATCGGCGGCCTGTGCGGCAGGATGCTGCGCTCCGCGCTGGGAGCGAGCCTGGAGGAACTGATCCTGCGCGACGCGCTGAAGCTGCCGTTGCCCGAGGCGGGGCAGGGGGAGGCGACCGGCGTCATGATGATCCCGATTCCGGGCTACGGTATCTTTGAAGGCGCGCACGGGCTCGAGCAGGCGCTGGCCGTGGCCGGGATCAGCGAGGTGCAGATCACCGCCAGCCCGGGCCAACTGATCGCGGCACCGCCCGAAGGCGCCAGCTACCTCGGTTTCATTTTTGCGCAGGGTACATCGTCCGAGGCCGTGGAAGCGAGCCTGCGTCAGGCGCACGAGCGGCTGGAATTCGACATTCAGGCGGCGGTTCCCGTGGGCGAAACACGGAGCTAGTGCAAGCAAGTCCCCGATCAACCGACTGCGAAATGGCGCAGAAGCTTGCTGCTTGACTGCGCCGTGCGCCAGGCGGATGCTTAGCGGAGGCGAAGTCTGCCGTGGTGCCATTGCGGCATTTCCGCCTCGACCCTGATCCCGATCCCTGAATTCGACACCCCATGCACATCGACCGCGAAATTAAGCTTGATTTCAAGGACGTGCTGATTCGGCCGAAGCGCTCGGCGCTGCCCTCGCGCGCGGAAGTGGACATCACGCGCGAATACAGCTTCAAGCATGCGGACAGCGACTATCGCGGCATCCCCATCATCGCCGCGAACATGGATACGGTCGGCACCTTCGAAATGGCCCGCTCGCTCGCGCCATTCGGCCTGTCGACTGCGCTGCACAAGCACTATGGCGTCGACGAACTCGCCGCGTTTTTCAATGCGCGCAAGCCGGCGTCGAACGCGTTTTATTCTCTGGGCATCACGAAGGACGATCTCGACAAGTTCGGGCGCGTGCGGCGGCGCACAGGCGACGCGATCCGGTACGTGTGCATCGACGTCGCCAATGGCTATTCGGAAAACTTCGTCAGCTTCGTCGCCAAGTTTCGCCGCACCTACCCCAAGCTTACGCTGATGGCCGGCAACGTCGTGACCGGCGAGATGACCGAGGAACTGATTCTGTCCGGCGTCGACATCGTCAAGGTCGGCATCGGTCCCGGCTCGGTCTGCACCACGCGCACCATGACCGGCGTCGGCTACCCGCAGTTGTCCGCAGTGATCGAGTGCGCCGATGCCGCGCACGGTCTCGGCGGGCGCATCTGTTCCGATGGCGGTTGCACTTCGCCGGGGGACATTGCCAAGGCTTTCGGCGGCGGCGCGGACTTCGTCATGCTGGGCGGTATGCTCGCCGGCCACGACGAGTGCGCGGGCGAGGTCGTCGAGCGCGACGGCGAGCGCTTCAAGCGCTTCTATGGCATGAGTTCGCGCACCGCCATGGAAAAATACGCGGGCGGCGTGGCGGACTACCGCGCTTCCGAGGGCAAGGAAGTGCTGGTGCCCTATCGCGGCCGGGTGGACGCAACCATACAGGGTATCCTCGGCGGCCTGCGCTCGGCGTGCACCTACGTCGGCGCGCGCACGCTGAAGGAACTCACCAAGCGCACCACGTTCGTGCGCGTGGGCATGGAGTCGAACGAGCTCTTCGGGGAGAACTGAGCGGGGAGAACTGAGCGGGGAGAACTGAGCGGGGAAAACTGAGCGGGGAAAACTGAGCGGGGAAAACTGAGCCGCCGGTTCGGCCCGGCGCGGCCGGGGCGCCAGGGTCGGATGAAATTCGGATGGAATTCGTTGACAAGGCCTGCTCGCGCGCCTAAAGTCAGCTCATCCGACCGGGAGAGCGCCGCCGTTGCAGGGTGGCCGCCGAAGGCGCAATACCCAGAAACTCTCAGGCAAAAGGACCGGTCGGGCGGGAGCGATGCTTCCGTTACTCTGGAGAGCAGCCGCCGAATGCGGGCGGCCACCGAAGGGGCGCGCAGCCGTGCAGTATCGGGCTGTAATCTCTCAGGTACAAGGACAGAGGGGTAACGCGGACTGAGAAGTCGGCGTTACCCCTTTTTCATTGCTATCGAGGCGAACGTGCTCAAAACCACACCGCTCAACGCCGCGCACAGGGCCCTGAATGCGCGCATGGTCGATTTCGGCGGCTGGGACATGCCGCTCAACTACGGCTCCCAGATCGAGGAGCATCACGCGGTGCGGCGCGACGCCGGCATGTTCGACGTTTCGCATATGCTCGCCGTCGACGTGCACGGCGCCGGCGCGCGCGAATTCTTGCGCCGCGCGCTGGCGAACAATGTGGACAAGCTGCGCGAACCGGGTCGCGCGCTCTATTCCTGCATGCTCAACCGTGGCGGCGGCGTCATCGACGACCTGATCGTGTATTTCTTCGGCGAAGACCGGTTTCGCCTGGTGGTGAACGCGGGCAGGGCGGAGACCGACCTCGCCTGGCTCGAGTCGCTCGAGCCGAGCGCCGGTGTGGCGCCGACGATCCAGCCGAGGCACGACCTGGCCATGGTCGCGGTGCAGGGCCCGCACGCGCAGGAGCGGCTGTGGCAGGCGCTGCCGCAGGCGCGCGCGCTCACCGAGGCACTGCCGCCTTTTCATGCCGCGCAGCTGGGCGAATCGCTGCTGGCGCGCACCGGCTACACCGGCGAAGACGGCTTCGAACTCATGCTGCCGGCCGCGCGCGCGCAGGCACTGTGGCAGCGGCTCCTGGACTGCGGCGTGAAACCCTGCGGCCTGGGCGCGCGCGATACGCTGCGCCTGGAAGCGGGCATGAATCTGTGGGGACAGGAAATGGACGAGAGCGTATCGCCTTTGGACGCCGGGCTGGCATGGACGGTGGACCTGGCGAGCGCGCGCGATTTCGTGGGGAAGTCGGCGCTGCTGGCGCATCCGCAGCGCCGCCAATTGCTGGGACTGCTGCTCACCGAGGCGGGCGGGGTGCTGCGCAGCCATCAGAAAGTGGCCACGGCGGACGGAGAGGGCGAGATCACCAGCGGCACGTTCTCGCCGACCCTCGCGCGCTCGATCGCGCTCGCGCGCGTGCCACCGGGCGTCGAGGCGGGCGCGACGGTGCAGGTGGCGGTGCGCGATAAACAGCTGGCGGCTAAGGTGGTACAGCCGCCGTTCGTACGCAAAGGCAGAATCCTGGTCAAGCTGGTCAATTGAGGGCGGAAGAAAAATCATGAAAACTCCAGAGCAACTGAAATACACCGAAACGCACGAATGGGTCGCGAGCGAAGCCGACGGCACGCTCGCGGTAGGGATCACGGATCACGCGCAGGAAGTGCTGGGCGACATCGTGTTTCTGGAATTGCCGCCGGTGGGCAAGCGCTATGCGCAAGGCGAAGCCTGCGCAGTGATCGAATCGGTGAAAGCCGCTTCCGACATCAACATGCCCGTTGCCGGGGAGGTGATCGCCGCCAACGAGGCGCTGGCGAAATCGCCGGAACTGGTCAATGCGGATGCGTATGCAGCCTGGATGTTCAAAATCAAGCCGGACAATGCGGCCGACACCGACAGCCTGATGAACGCCGCAGCTTACGCCGCGCACGCGGAGAAATAGGAGGATGCCATGCCAGACGCAGTGACGCGGAGCGCGGCGCAGCCGGGGCTCCTGCCGTCGACAGAACCGGATCGGGAGGGCGACTTTTGCGTTCGCCACATCGGCCCCGACGCCGCCGAGCAGGCCGCGATGCTGGCCGTGCTCGGCTATCCCACGAGTGCGGCCTTGATCGACGCCGTGGTTCCTGCAGACATACGGGACAGGTCCGCGCTCGATTTGCCGCCGGGCCGCAGCGAAGTCGAAGCGCTGGCCGAACTCAGGGCCATCGTTGCCAAGAACCAGGTGTCGCGTTCTTTTATCGGCCAAGGCTATTACGGCACCGAACTGCCCGGCGTGATCCGGCGCAATATTCTCGAGAGCCCCGCCTGGTACACGGCGTACACGCCCTACCAGCCGGAGATCTCGCAGGGTCGCCTGGAAGCACTGATCAATTTCCAGACCATGGTGTGCGACCTGACCGGCATGGCCATCGCCAATGCGTCGCTGCTCGACGAGGCCACGGCCGCGGCCGAAGCGATGGCGCTATGCCGGCGCAGCAGCAAATGCGAGAGCAATATATTCTACGTCGCGGATTCGGTGCTGCCGCAGACCGTCGACGTGCTGCGCACGCGCGCCGAGCCCCTGGGCCTGGAGGTGAAAACCGGTCCGGCGCAGGCTGCGGCCGGCAGCGACTGCTTTGGCCTGCTGTTGCAGTACCCCTGCGCCAACGGCGAGGTAGAGGACTATCGCGCACTGGTGCAGGCGGTGCACGCGCGCGGCGGTCTGGTTGCGGTCGCCGCCGATCCGCTTGCGCTGACGCTGCTCAGCCCGCCGGGAGAGTGGGGCGCCGATATGGTGCTGGGCTCGACGCAGCGCTTCGGCGTGCCGCCGGGTTTCGGCGGTCCGCATGCGGCCTACTTTGCCACCAGGGACGAATTCAAGCGCAATCTGCCCGGGCGTCTGGTCGGGCTGACGCGCGACAGCCAGGGCGATCCGGCCTACCGGCTCGCGCTGCAGACGCGCGAACAGCACATACGGCGCGACAAGGCCACCAGCAACATCTGCACCGCTCAGGTGCTGCTGGCGGTGATCGCGAGCATGTATGCCGTGTATCACGGACCGCGCGGCCTGACGCGCATCGCGCAGAGGGTTCACCGGCTCAGCGGCGTGCTCGCCGCAGGACTGAAACAGCTGGGCGCGGTCATCGAGAATCCATTCTGGTTCGATACGTTGACCATCGCTGCCGGCGCGCGCACGCAGGCCGTGCACGCCAATGCCGAGGCCCGCGGTGTGAACCTGCGCCGCATCGACGCGGGCCGCGTCGGCGTATCGCTGGACGAAACGACGAGCGCTGCGGACGTGAAACTGCTGTGGCAGATCTTTGCGCCTGACGGCGCCGCGGCGCCCGATTTCGATGCGCTGGCGCGCGGCGTCGGCGAGAACTACCCGCCCGGCCTGAAGCGCTGCAGCGGGTTTCTCGCGCACCCGGTATTCAACGATCACCACTCTGAAACCGCGATGCTGCGCTATTTGCGCGAGCTCGCGGACCGCGATCTGGCGCTGGACCGGACGATGATCCCGCTGGGTTCCTGCACCATGAAGCTGAACGCGACGAGCGAAATGCTGCCGATCTCCTGGCCGGAGTTCGCACTGATCCATCCGTTCGCGCCGGCCGCGCAGACGGCAGGCTATGGTGAATTGATCGTCGGACTGGAGCGCATGCTGTGCGCGATCACCGGCTACGCGGCGGTGTCGCTGCAGCCGAACGCGGGATCGCAGGGCGAATTCACCGGCCTGCTGGTGATTCGTGCCTGGCATCGCTCGCGCGGAGAGGAGCAGCGCAAGGTCTGCCTGATCCCGGCTTCGGCGCATGGCACCAATCCGGCGTCCGCGCACATGGCGGGCATGCAGGTGGTGGTGGTCGACTGCGATGCCGGCGGCAACGTCGATCTTGCCGACCTGCGCGCCAAGGCCGGACAGCACAGCCGCGAACTGGCGGCGATCATGGTGACCTATCCTTCCACGCACGGCGTGTTCGAGCCGGGCATAGTCGAACTCTGCGACATCGTGCACAGCCATGGCGGGCAGGTGTACATCGACGGCGCCAACCTGAACGCGATGGCCGGCCTGTGCGCGCCGGGCCGCTTCGGCGGCGACCTGTCGCATCTGAACCTGCACAAGACCTTCGGCATTCCGCACGGCGGCGGCGGTCCCGGCGTCGGTCCGCTCGCGGTGGCGGCGCATCTCGCCCCTTTCCTGCCCGGGCATGGCGCACTGCCGGCGGGGAAATTCAACATAGGCGCAGTGGCCGCCGCTCCCTACGGCAGCGCCGGCGTGCTGCCGATTGCGTGGATGTATATCACCCTGCTCGGGCGCGAGGGCGTGCGCGCCGCGAGCGAAGCGGCGATCCTGAACGCGAACTATGTAGCCAGGCGCCTGGCGCCGCATTATCCCTTGCTCTACAGCGGGTCCGGTGGATTGGTCGCGCACGAATGCGTACTCGAGCTGCGGCCGTTGAAGGAGGCGAGCGGCATCGGTGCCGAAGACGTGGCCAAGCGGCTCATGGACTACGGTTTTCATGCGCCCACCCTGTCGTTCCCGGTGCCGGGCACGCTCATGGTCGAGCCCACCGAAAGCGAATCCAAGGCGGAGCTCGATCGCTTCATCGACGCCATGATCGCGATACGCGGCGAAATCCGCGCGGTGGAGGAAGGCAAGCTGGATCGCGACGACAATCCGCTCAAGCATGCGCCGCATACGGCCGCGATGGTGTGCGCGGACGCATGGCCGCACCGCTATGCGCGCGAACTCGCGGCCTATCCCGTCGCGGCCCTGCGCGCGCGCAAATACTGGCCGCCGGTGGGGCGCGCCGACAATGTCTACGGCGACCGCAACCTGGTCTGCAACCGATTGCCGGCGCAGGCCTGAGGCCTGGCCGCAGTCTCGCCGCAGCCGCGCGCGCCGCGCTCAAATCTCAAACAAGGGGCGCCGGCCGTCCGCTGGCATAGCCCTGATATCCTGCAAAGCCCATTTCCGCAAGCAGCAGAATCAGGGACCCGGACTCGACCGCCTGGGCGATGATGCCGATTTCGAGCGGCTGCGCAATTCGGATCAACGATGACACGATGAAACGGCTGTCCCGGTCTTGCGTCAGTTCATTCGTATACAGCGGGGCGAGCTTGAGGTACTGCGGCAGCAGCTGATGCAGTTGCCTGAGCGAATCGCGGTGCAGGTTGAAATGGTCTATCGCGAACTGCGCTCCCAGGCGGCGGACTTCTGTCGCGAACGCAAGACTGAGCGCCGGCGACTGGATCACGCCGAATTCGGTCATTTCGAAGACCAGGCGCGCTGCGATGTCGCGCCTGCCCTGCAGGATGTCGAGCAGGCGGCGGCACGCTGTGGCGTCGGCCACGGTTTGCGCCGCAATGTTGACGGCAATCGCCGGCGCGAGCTGCGCGCCGGCATCGATCCGGGCGATCAGCAACTCGAGCAGACGGCAATCGAGCCGGGGGATCAGGCTGTGGCGGGCCGCCATCGGCAGGAATTGTGCGGCGGGCACGGTGTTGCCGCCGTCGTCGACAATGCGCGTGAAAATTTCGCTTTGCAGCGGCGCTCCCGCGGGCAGGCTGAGAACGATCTGTGTGAATAGCGCAAGTTTGTCCGAATCGATCGCCTCGCCGATCTCCTTGCGCCAGGCGAGCGAGCCGCGACCGCGCGGATCGAGTTCGGCGAGCGCGATCAGATCACAGGTATTCGATCCCTTCTCCTGCGCCCGGCTCAGTGCCAGATCCGCTGCCGCGAGCAGTTCGGGCAACTGCGGCGCGCCGGCGTCGAAATGCGCCGCCCCGCAGTGAAATTCGATCTCCGCGCTCAACGCCTGTTCCGCCAGGACCGCTTCGACGCGGGCGCCGAGCGCGGTGCTCAGGGCCTCGGCGGCGTCGGCGTCGATGTTGAGCACAGCCAGCGCAAAGCTCGCCCCGCCGAAGCGCGAACAGACCGCGGTCTGGTCTGCACACGCCTGTGCGACGGTTTGCCCGATCAGCGCCAACAGTTCGTCGGCGCGCTGAAATCCTCGGCGCAGGTTGAACTCCTTGAAGCGCTCCAGCTCGAGCAGCACGAATGCCCCGGCGAACACGTCGCTCTCTGCGTGCAACAGCACCTGCAGTTCGTGCTCGAGGCCGCGGCGGTTGAGCAAGCCGGTCACCGGATCGCGGAAGGCCTCGCGCTGCAGCGCCTGCGCGCGCACCGATTCGTCCTCGATGACGCGCCTGATTTTGGCCGACAGGCGGTTCATCGCCGCAACCACGCGCCCAAGCTCGCGCGCCTTCGGTGTCAGCGCAATGGTCCTGAAATCGCGCTCGCCGATGGCGTCCGCCGCCCGCTCGATTTCGCCCAGAGGGCGCAGTACGCTGGCGAGAAAGGCGCGCAAGGCGATGAGGCCAAGCGCGTAGACCAGCAGCAGCAAAGCCACGGTCTGAACCCCCGTGTGCCAGAGCTGCTGGTAGGCGAAATTCGGGTGGCTGGTCACGATCACGCGCCCAAGTTGGCGCCAGCCGGCGCTGATCAGTGCCTCGGCGCTCGGCGGATGCAGGGGAAACAGCCGCGCAAACCACTCGGGAACCGCGCCCTGCGCGGGAGGCAGCTCCAGGTCTGCCAGGGTCTTGCCGCTGATCGAGACTACGCGGATGGACTGGTAGTAACCGCGATCGAACGCGGTATGTGCCACGGTGTCGATCAGCGCGGGGTCGTCGAATGGTTTTACCGTCGCCAGCCACAGCGATAGCGAGGTCGCGCCGTCCTGCGAGTGCGATTCGAGCTGCTGCTGCAGGTAGAGCCGGGCATTCGACAAATAAATGGTCTCCACACCGGCCAGGACCAGCAGGAACAGTACGGATGCCCCGAAAAACAATTGCCTGAATAGCGTCATGATCGTCTCCCGCAAAGCGTAGCATTCATGTCAGTACCTCCGTTCCTGTTCGAGTTTGTCCAGCAAGCCGCGCCACATGCGCACTTGCAAGGCGCTGCCTGCGTTGACGCCGCGCCGGCCCCCGCGCACGACCAGCAGGCCTTCGTCGTTGAAGCTGTAGACGGGGATCAGGTCGGGCCGCTGCGATGCGGGTTTGACCGCGTCGACGAGATTGTCGAGGATCAGTGGCTCCGCATTCGCTTGGGGATAGTAGGCGAGCACCATGTGGGCCTGGTTCAGGCTCACCGCCTTGACGTAAGTGATCCTGAGGCGCCGGTTCGGCACGCCCAGTTCCTTCAGCGCAAAATACTTGGCGATGGCAAAGTCCTCGCAGTCCCCGCCATCGCTGGCGACCATTTCCGCCGGGGTCGCCCAATAGTCTTCCACCTCCCAATGCGCCTGGTCGCTGACAAAGGGTAGGTGGTTGAAGAAGGCGTTGACCGGGCCGAGCAATTCCAGATCATTGCCGGGGTGCTGCGCTTGCTTCGCCTTCATCAAGCGGATGAAGCGCTGCCAGGCGTCGATGCGCAATTTCGCATCCGGCCCGAATTCGGCCGCATAGCGCGCGATCAGACCGGGGGTAACGCTGCTTGAAAAACCCAGTCCCGCCGACGCGGCGAGCGCCACGCCCACAGCGAGCGCGCACAATACCAGACTGAGCCAGCGCTGACGCCACCGCAGACGCGCCTCAGAGCGTAAAGGGGTCAATGTTGCGCCGAGGCCGAAGGTCGGGACGATGGGCGCAAACATTGTACGATTGTACTTGATCGGCAACAGCAACGCGGACTGCAGCAGTCGCGGGCAGGGGCCGGTACAATTGAAACCAGGGGCGCCGTTCAGGATGGCGGCATCGCCGCCAGCGTTGCGGCAAGCGGATTCAGCGTTTCCTGCCGGAGGTGCAAACATGCGATACGAACTGTATTACTGGCCCGGCATACAAGGCCGCGGCGAATTCGTGCGCCTCGCCCTGGAAGAGGGCGGGGCCGATTACCTCGATCTTGCACTGGTGCCCGAGGAGAAGGGCGGCGGCGTGCCGGCGATGATGAAATTTCTCGACGGCGCCGAGATTGCGCGCCCGCCGTTCGCGCCGCCGTTTCTGAAAGCCGGCCGTAGGCTGATTGGGCAAACCGCGAACATCCTGCTGTTTCTCGGTCCGCGGTTGGGGCTCGCGCCGCGCGATGCCGATGGCCGGCTGTGGACGCATCAGCTGCAGCTGACTATCGCCGATTTCGTGCTCGAGATTCACGATACCCATCACCCGATCGGCGGCGGGTTCTATTATGAAGAGCAGAAGGCGGCGGCCATGCGCCGCAGCCGCGAATTCCTCGCGCAGCGCCTGCCGAAGTTCCTCGGCTATTTCGAGCGCGTCATCGAACGCAATGCGCAGAGCGACAAATGGCTGGTCGGCAAGCAGCTGAGCTATGCCGACTTGTCGATGGCGCAGGTAGTCGCCGGCTTGCGTTATGCATTTCCCAAAGCAAGCAAAAAGGCGCTGCGCATCTGCCCGGGCCTGAGCGCGCTCCACGACAAAGTGTTCGCGCGGTCGCGCATCAAGCGTTATGCCGCTTCGGGGCGGCGGCTTGCATTCAACAACGACGGCATCTTCCGGCGCTATTCCGAGCTGGATGCATAATTCGCGCTGCAAAACTCGCGCCGATACCGTTATCATGACGCCTGCAACAGATACGATTCTTTACATCAATTTGTCCTGACGGAGATTCGCATGTCCGACTCCCTGACCGATGCCGTGACCGCCGGTGATGCCGAGCGCGTGCGCGCGCTCCTTGCCGCCGGCGCCGATTGCAACGAGCGCAACGGTGACGGCGCCACGGCGCTGATGCTGGCCGCTTATGCCGGCAGGCTCGACCTCGTCAAAACCCTGATTGCAGCCGGCGCCGACGTGAATGCGACGGACGAGCGCGGCTGGGGCGCGCTGATGAAAGCTGCCTATAACGCCGATCTGGATCGCGGCTTTGCCGGTGTGGCGCAGGCCCTCATAGACGCCGGCGCGAACGTGGAAGCCCCGATCGGCTATGGCGTGCGGCCCTTGATGCTGGCGGCGGGTTACGGCGAGACGGCGGTAGTGGAAACCCTGCTGCGCGCCGGTGCCGACGTTCTGGCGCGCAACGAAGGCGGCCTCACCGCGCTGATGATGGTCAAGGAGAAGCATTACGTCGACATCATCAACCTGCTGCACGAAGCGGAGCGCGAGGCCGGCGTGGGGGAGGGGAGTTGCTCGACCAAGAATGCGCCGGGATCGAACGTCGTGACCTTCCTCAAGCCGCGCAAGTGAGGAGTTGGCACGATACTTGGCTGTCCAGCACGAGGAACGCGAAACGACCTTGCACCGAGCGTGCAGAATTGTGCACCGGCAATGCGTTTTTTTGGTTACCATCAGGTTGACCGAGTGAATGCGCCTTCTTCGATCCTCCGGCAACGGTCGCACCCGACAAGTCTGAGCGCAACCAAAAGATGATCGCCAATCCGTTCTCACGTATCCCATTGCACCAGCATGCCGACTCTGCGCAGCGCATTCTCGGCGTTGGGGTGCTGCCTCCGGACTCGGGCGAACTCGCGCAACTGCTGCTTGCCGATCCGTCGGCGCAGGTGCGCGTCGCTGCTGCACAGCGCTGCGCCGATCTGGCTGCGCTTGCCTCTGCCTGGGAAAAAGAAACCGATACCGCCGTGCGGCCCGTGCTCGCCGCTGCCTTGGGCGGGGTGCTGGCGCAAACGCAGGACAGCGCGCACGCCAAGGCGCAGCTCGCCGCGGACGGATGCACCGATGCGATCCGCGCCGAAGTGGCGCTGCAAGCCCAGGATGCCGAGCGCCGCCGCGCCGCGATCGGCAGCATGCGCGACGAAGCCGCGCTGGTGGAACTCGCCCTGCACGGCCGGCATGCCGAGACGCGCATGGCGGCGGCCGAGCGCGTGTCGTCGTCCGACGGCCTGCGCAAACTTGCCGAGGTGGCGAAGAACAAGGACCACGGCGTGGCCAGGCTCGCCAGGCAGCGGATCGATGCGATCAAGAAGCAGCAAGAGCAGGAAGCCGAAGCTGAGGCGGTCATCGCGCAACTCGATGCGCTGGCGGCGGAGCCCGGGCCGATACTCAGCGCGGTCATCGAACTCAACCGCCGCTGGCAGGCGCTGGACATGGACGGCGACGCGGCGCGCCTGGCGCGCTGCGACACCGCGCGCCAGGCGATTCAGGCCAGGTTCGAGCGCGAGCAAAACGAGCAGCGGGTGCGAACGCAATTCGAGCGCAGGCTTAGCGCATGGATGGAAGGGCTGGGAACTACGGCACCGGCCGCCGCGGAGGCCTTGACCGCGATGCGTACTGAACTCGCGGCATTGCGCGACGAGGCGCAGGGATGCAATGACGATGCGGCGCTCGAGCGGCTGGCTCAGGTGGAGAGCCGCATCGAGCGCTGGGACCAGGAACTCCAGGACGCAGCCGGCACGCTGGCGCTGGTGGTCGAAGCCGAACAGCTTGCAGCGGGCACGTCCATAGACCATGCGGAATTGCCGGCGCGCTGGCAGGCGCTCGGCCGCTCTATTCGTACGCCGGAACTGACACGCCGCTTCGAAGCTGCGATGACGACGGTGGAGCAGCGCCGGCTAACACAGATTCATGCGGTGCAACAGGAAGCGAACGCCGCGCGGCAGCAGGTCCACGCTCTGCTGCACAGCGCGGAACTCGCGCTGGCCGCAGGCCAGGTGCAGGCGGCGCGCATGGCTGCCGACGAAATCAAGGTGCTCAAGACAGCGGCCGGCGTGTTGCCCAAGCCGACGACCCAGCGCCTGGGCCGCCTGGTGCAGCAGCTGGTCGAACTCGAGCGCTGGGAATCGTTCGGCCAGCAAAACGCGCGGGTGCAGTTGTGCGAGCGCGCCGAAGCCGCGAGCGCGCAGACCTTGGACCCGCCGCAACTCGCGCTGGAAGTGCAGAAGCTGCGCAACGAATGGAAAGCGCTGGACCAGCAGCATGCGGGCGTGCCCAAGGCGCTGTGGGAGCGCTTCGACGGCGCCTGCGAGAAGGCCTACGCCCCTGCGGCCAGATACTTTTCCGAGCTTGCGGCGCACCGGAAGGAAGCGCGCAAGCGGCGCGAGGAATTCATCGCAGCGGCGGGAACGCACGCGCCGACCCTGCTTGCCGAACCCGTCGATTGGCGCGCGACCGAGCGCTGGCTGCGCGAAACCGAGCGGGCATGGCGCGAAGGCGATCTGGGCAGCGTCGATCCCGGCGCATGGAAAAAACTCGATCTGCGCCTGAAGGCGGCGCTGGCGCCGCTGCGCGAAGCCTTGTCGGCGGCGCGCGAGCGCGCCAAGGCGGGGCGCGAGGCACTGATCGACGAAGTGACGGCGCTCGCAGCCAAGGCGACGGAGCGCGAGGTGCCGTCGCAGGTCAAAGCGATCCAGGCGAAATGGCAGGCGGAAGCCAAAGCCTTGTCGCTGCTGCAGCGCGACGAACGCGCACTATGGGACCGGTTTCGCGCAGCTTGCGACGCGGTGTTCGATGCGCGCCAGAGCAAGCGCAAGGAAGAGGACGGCCGCAAGAACGAGCATAGGCGTGACCTGCAGCAGCTGTGCGAGCAACTGGAGCAGTTGGCGCGGGCCGCGGACAAGGACGATCAGGAAATCCGCCGCGCGCTGCGCGATCTTCAGGATCAATGGAGACAAAAGGGCGGCGCGTCCAGTCCCGATCTGCGCGCGCTCGAACCCCGCTATGGCAAGGCGAAAGCGGCGGTGGAAGCGATGCTGTCGGCGCGTGCCCGCTCGCGCGAAGCCGCGGTATGGCAGACCCTGGCGGCGAAAGAGCGTCTGTGCGAGGAGCTGGACGTGTTGCTGCGCCCGGGCGGCGGCGCGGCGCCCTTGGAGCCGCAGCCGGTCGAGGCGCAGTCGGCGGCAGCGCGCGAACGATGGGCGGCGCTGCCTGCTTTGCCGGCGGCGTGGGAGAAAAAGCTGCTGGCGCGGCACGATGCCGCACTGCTTGCGCTGTCCGATGCCGACGCGGCGGGAAAATACCTGCTGCAGATGGAGCAGGGCGCCGCATCGCGACGGGAAGCGCTGCTCGAACTCGAGCTGTCGCTGGGGCTGGAGAGTCCGCCCGAGTTTCAGCAGCAGCGCCTGGCGCTGCAGGTAAAGCAACTGAAGGAGCGCTTCAGCAGCGCGGCAAGCGCGGGCGCCGGCACTGTCACGGCGGGCGAGCGCCTGCTCGCATGGTGCGCCCAGGCCGGTGTCACCGATACGCTCGACCGGCAGCGCTGCGAACGCATCTTTGCGAAAATCGAACAGGCGCGCTGAGGTATTTCAAAGTCCTGTTTCCATTGCGCCCGGCACCGGCCGCACGCTATTCCCCGCTATTCCCCGCTATTCCCCGCTATTCCCCCGCTATTCCCCGCTATTCCCAATAGCGCCGCATTTCGATATAGGTGTATGAGGCGGTCCAACCGATCATGAGCAGTCCGATAAGCGCTTCGATGCCGGTGACCAGACGCAGGCTGCCCGCCGGATAGATGTCGCCTATGCCGAGGCTGGTGTAAGTTTCGATGGAAAAATAGAAAAAGCTCGAGAATGCGTCTTTGAAATGGCCGTTGAACCCGCCCAAATTGAAACTGTCGCGCAGCAGATGGTAAGCGGTGGCAAACAGCGCGATCTGGAACAGGTGGCTGACCATCGCTCCGCTCAAGGCCACAAGCACTTTGGCGCGGGTTTCAATCATCGTGGCGCGGGGCAGGAAATCGCTCAGCAGCTTCAGAGCTTCGAAGTGGATCAGCGCCGACGCGCTGCCGAGCAGGAAGCTCAGGACAATGGCCGGGATCAATGCACGCCTCCTGTGTTGCGCCGCAGGCGGGCTACAGACCGAGGTAGGTTCTGGATTTGGCCAGGAATTTGTCTATAGATTTGCAGTCGAGCGAGCATTGCATCCGCTTTTCGGGACGTCCGGCGGAGTGAGCCACATATGCCATCGCTCCGCCGAACGCAGCAACGATCGCAAATGCGGCGAGTTTAAGCGTGTCCACGAATTACGTTCTTGCTTAAGCTGCTTCGTAGGCCGCTGCACAAGCGTAGCGATGCGCGTGTGTCGGCAAGCGATGCAGGTGACTCTCCTGTCTCAAGTGCCGACGCCATGGGACGCAATGGGACGCCATAGGACGCCATGGGACGCAATGGCAAGATCCAAGCGGGCTTGCCCGCTTGGATTCGGCAGTCCGTCGCGCCAAGCCGGCGTACTTCAGCCCTTCTTGCGCGCAAGCTCGACGGGAACGAAAATCTTTCCGTCGTCGCGCTGGATCAGCAAGGCGAGGGTTTTGCCGGACTTTGCCACCAGCGCCCGCAATTGCGCCACCGACTCGACCGGCGTTCCGTTGACCGCAAGCAGCAAGTCTCCGGCCTGAATGCCGGCGCGTGCGGCCGGGCCGCTTGCCTGCTCGATCAGCAGTCCTTTGGTGCCGACCTGCTGCTGCTCGTCCGGGTTGAGCGGTCGCACCGCAACGCCGAGGCGGCCGTGCTCCGGACTGGCGGGATCGGCCGAAGCCACCTGGGTGGACCCGAGTTCGCCCACTTTCACCTCGATTTGCTTGCCAGCGCCGTTGCGCGATATTTCCAGCGTTGCCATGTCACCGGGCCTCACGTCGGCAACCAGCTCGGGCAGTTCGGCGGCAGTCGATATTGCGTGTCCATCGAACGAAAGAATCACGTCGCCGGCTTTGATGCCGGCCTTTGCCGCGGGGCCGCTTTGGTCGACCGAGGCGACCAGGGCGCCGCCCGGACGCTTCAGGCCGAACGAATCGGCGAGCTTCTGATCGACTTCCTGGATGGCTACCCCGAGCCGTCCGCGGCTGACCTTGCCGTATTTCTGCAACTGATCCTTGACCTTGACTGCGAGGTTGATCGGGACTGCGAACGACAGTCCCTGATAGCCACCGCTTTCGGTAAATATCTGCGAATTGATACCGATCACCTCGCCTTTGAGGTTGATCAGAGGCCCGCCGGAATTACCTGGGTTGACCGCGGCGTCCGTCTGAATGAACGGGATGTAGGTTCCATCCGGGAGCGAGCGCGATTTGGCGCTGATGATCCCTGCGGTGACGGAATTGTCGAAGCCAAAGGGGGAACCGATGGCCAGCACCCACTCGCCCACTTTCTCGTTCGCGCTGTTGCCCATCTTGACCGTGGGCAGGCCGCTTGCGTTGATTTTGAGCACGGCGATGTCGCTGGGCTTATCGATGCCGATGACCTTGGCGCGAAATTCGCGCCTGTCGGTCAGCTTCACCGTCACATCGCTTGCACCCGCGACGACGTGGGCATTGGTGAGGATGATACCGTCCGGGCTCACGATGAAGCCGGAGCCCAGCGCGTGCTCCGGCGCGGAGTGGTCTGGCACGGCGCCGTTAAACTGGTGGAAAAACTGAAACAAGGGGTTGTTCGGGTCAATTCCTTGGAACTGCGGCGCGCTCGCATCGGCGGCTTCGGCCTTATGCGTCACGCTGATATTGACCACGGCCGGGCCGTCGCGCGCGACGATGCCGGTAAAGTCGGGCAGGACGGCACTCGCGGCGGGCGCGGTGGCAAGCACCGGCGGCGCAGTCGCGGCGCTGGCCTCCTGCGGGAACCAGAGGCCGGCGGAAAGAGCGCCCGCTCCCAGGGCAGACAGGAAGGCTGCCGCAATTATATTTCGTGCGAACATTTTGGGCTTCATCAGGCACTCCTCACGTTGCTTGCCGGGGACCATCCCCGTCACAAGCGCGAGTTTGCGTGGGCAGACTTAAGGCAGACTTAAAACGGACAATCGGGGGCGGCCGCGAAAAAAACGGGGCCGCTAGCGGCGAAACGGTGGTCTGCGGCGCCAGTATTGAATCAGCAACCAGGCGCCGACCATGCCGCCCAGGTGGGCAAAATGGGCGACTCCGGGCTCGCTTCCGGTCGCGCCCAGATAGAGTTCGAGCAATCCGTAAAGCGTCACGAACAGCCAAGCCGGCATTGGGATCGGCGGAATCAGCAGCAGGATGGTCCGGTGCGGAAAATACATCGCGTAGGCGAGCAGCAAGCCGAACACGCCGCCGGATGCGCCTATGGTCGGATAGGGCGCAGCCGATGTGATGCCGGCGACGAAGAGCTGCGCAAGGCCGGCGACGATGATGCTGACGAGATACAGATTAAGGTAGCGTTTCGGCCCCCACAGCATTTCGAGCTGCCCACCGAACATGTACAAGGCAAACATGTTGAAGAACAGATGCGAGAGACTCCCGTGCAGAAAGCCGTAGGTCAGCAACTGCCATGGCTGAAATGATATCAGGCTGCCGGAGAGCGGCGCCGATTGCAGCGGCCAGAGTGCGAGTCGCAGTGTCAGGTTACCGCCGAGCATATGCTCGCCGAGGAACATCAGGACATTGACGACAATCAGTGCCCGGGTTACCGGAGGAAGGGAATTAAGCATCGCCTCAATCAGCTGCTGGAATCGCGCGATGATGGTACGCCTTGTCCGCTAGCGCGCATCGCCGGGCTATTATGCCGCATCTTCCAGCGGCAGGACGCCCCCGGGGGGGGCGATCGGGCCTGCGCCGGGCGCATCCTTTGGCGACGCGGGTCCGGACCCGAGCACGCTGGTACGCCGGCGGAACCGGCCCAGGCCAGCTCGATGACCAATGCCGGCAATGCGGAGAACTTCGGCGCCGGGCCGACTGCGGCCATTCGCCGATAGACACAGTCCGGCGGGTGTCGTGAGCAAAATCAATACGCGGATTTTTGTTGCCAATAGACTGGCAATGCGGCGGTATGCACGGCAAATCAACGCTGATTGCGCGTGCTAATCGCGCGCCTTAACAACAAACGGAGAGAATAATGTCTACAAGAATCTACGCTATAACAGCGTCTATTGCCTTGTGTCTTGGCGTAGCGGGCTGCGGTGGGGGCGGCGGTTCGACCCCCGCGCCTATAACGCCGACGGTCGCTATTACAGGCACAGCCGCTTCCGGCGGCGCGCTCAATGGTTTGGTGGTAATCAAGGACTCGTCCTCACCCGCAAAGACAGCCAATACGAATACGGATAGCAGCGGCACGTACTCGTTCACGACCGCTCAGCTTTCCGGTATGACCCCCCCGTACATGCTGCAGATCACGCATGAGGTTGCAGGCGTCGAGTATTACTTGACCTCAGCTGCGACCGGCAGCGATCTCGCGAGCGGCACTGCGACGATCAATATCACTCCGCTAACCGATCTGATCGTGGCCAATCTGGCGCAAGACATCGCGTCGAACGTGTTTAGCAACGGCAACTTCAGCAGCATCCTGACGCCAGCGGCTCTTGCAGCGGGCGCGACCTCGCTGGCAAATCAATTGCAGCCAATGTTGGCTGCTGCGGGAGTAACCGGTGCCGTCGATCTGTTGCACGACTCCTTCACGGCTAATACCGGCACCGGACTCGATGGTGTCCTGGATGCCCTCAAGGTCACCGTAGATCCCGCCACGAAGACGGCAATCATTACCAACCGGCTAAACAACACATCGATTACGAACGATCTCACCAGCACAAGCAACACGGAGCAGATCTCAACCACCGGCGATGTGCCGCTTACCGACCTTCAAGCCATAACGAAGGGGTTCAATGACTTCTCGGCGCTAATGGCCACCGCCCCTGCCGCCGATGCACCAGCGCTGTTGGCGTTTTTTGATCAGGCCAACTTCCTTCAAGACGGGCGGAATCTTGCCACGTTCCTGCAACAAATCACCACTAACCCGACCGTAGTCGGCGGTTTCCTGTCTTTTTCGAACATCAGTCTTGATTCGGTGCCGACTTGGGTCAGCACCGTCCCGTCCGGAGCGACAGCCTACAGGGTGCATTTCAGGGTTATGCTGAACAAGGCGCCGAACAGCCGTGAGGCATTCATCATTTATAAGTCGACGACGGGCGACTGGCTGCTACTGGGCAACCAGACCATCGCAAAGACGCGGATCAATGCGATGGAAACGGTCAGCTATTCGACCAATACCAGTGGCACCCCGGTGTACTGTACGGGGCTGGAGCCTTCCGTATCCATCAAGGGCGGTTCAGCCAACATCAGCTATGCGATCGTGACCGGGCCGGCGCTGCCGGCTAATGGGCTTCTGCTGTTTAACGACGGGACCAACAACGAAGACTTCATGATCGCCGACCCCAGCGCCGCGTACAACGGCACCGCCACTACTGCCATGTCCAGCAATTCGTCGAACTGCGGCTTTAACAGCCTGTATCCGCTAACCGATGCGCAGATTGCGGGCATTTCGACCAACCTTGCATCCGGCACAAACCCGGGCAGGTACGCGTTCAAGCTGTATGACGACAATGGCACGCCATCTGATATGACGGACGATCAGCTGCTTGCCACTTATGGTCCAACGCTTGCGTCGGCCCCGCTGCTGAGCACTCAGGTCAATGCGTCGCTGTTTCCGACGATCGACCCGACACAATATATGAGCGCCATGCAGACTGTGTTGGCGTACGCCAATGGCAGCGCGCCGCAGAGCTTCACGCTCACCTGGACGGCACCGGCGGCATCCAACCTGTACGCGTCGTCGAGCTGGATGTGGCTTTCGAATACAACAGTGCAACCGCAAGCATTCCAGAACGTATCTACGGACTTGGCTGCGACCGCGACGAGTGCGACAGCGGCAATACCGCTTTTGGCGGGGGCAAACAATGTCGGTACGACGATTGAGTATAACGATGCCGCGTTCCGCGTATATTGGACGGGCGGGTTCTACCAGCAGTAGCGTATCGGGCGATATCGCTGCAGGCTTGGCGAATCGATTCTGATACCGCGTGGCAGATGAAGGTCCACCTTAGGGTGGGCCTTCGTCTTTTTGTGCGTCGCGCATTGCAATTGGCGCCTTGGCCGGCATCACAGGAAGGTCGATGTCCGGCCCAAGGATCCACGCGCTTGCGGGCTTAGCCTAGCGGGAAGCTGATCGATATGCGCAAGCCGGGGCCGGGCACGCGATCGTCCAGAACGACGGAAGCGCGGTGGCGATCGGCGATGTTCTTCACGATCGCCAGTCCCAGTCCGCTTCCCGGCGCATGCATCGCCTCGCGCCGATAGAAGCGATCGAAGACGCGCGCGCGGTCCTCCTGCGGAATTCCCGGTCCGGTGTCGGAAATCCCGATCACCGCATTGCGGTCTTGCCGCTGCACGGCGACGTCGACCGTTCCGCCCGCCGGGGTGTAGCGGATCGCGTTATCGATCAGATTGCCCAGCATGACGCGCAGCGCCTCGAAATCGCCGGAAACGCTTGCCTGCTCCGCGTGGCTCAGACCGAGGTCGATATTCTTGTCCGCCGCCAAGGGGACGTATTCGGACACCACCAGCCGCGCCAGTTCCGCCAGATCGACCGTGGCAAAGGTCTGCGGCGCAACGCCGGGCTCCTGGCGCGCGAGCGTGAGCAGCTGCTGCACCAGGTGGGCCGCGCGCGACTGCCCGCCCTTTAGCCGGGTGAAGGCCGCCTCGCGCTCTTCCACGGTTTTGGCGCGCTCGGCGAGCTGAATCTGCAGCTGCACCGCCGTGAGCGGGGTGCGCAATTCATGTGCTGCGTCGGCGACAAAGGCCTTTTGCGACTCGAGCGCACGTCCAAGCCGGCCGAGAAGGTCGTTCAGGGCGTGGACCAGCGGTTGGATTTCGTTCGGCAATCCATCCTCGGGCAAGGCGTCCAGCGAGTCCGGCGTGCGCCGCCCCAGCGCCTCGGTCATCCGGTCCAGCGGCTGCAAGCCGCGCCCGATCGTGAGCCAGATGAGGATGCCCAGCACGGGCAACAGCGCCAGCAGCGGCACCAGGGCATGCAGCGCCATGCCTGCGGCCAGATCCTGCCGCACGCTCATCGGTTGCGCGACTTGAATGACATTGTTCCGCTCCAGCGCGCTATACACGCGCCAACGCCCGCTCGGCGTGTTCACCGTGGAAAAGCCGAGCTCGGCGCGCTGCGGCAGTTTCGATGCCGGCCTGGAGAAGTACAGTTCCAGGCCGTTGCGGTCCCAGATCTGGACCACCAGTCCGTTTTCAGGCCCGGCGGCGTCCGAGTCAGACGGAGGCAAGGGGTCGAAGAAGTTGTTCGGCAGCGAAGCCGCCATCTGCGTAAGGTGGTAATCGAACAGTTGGTTCGCCTCGTCCAGCGTCTGCGTATAGATGCGCGCGCCGGCCGCGACGACGGCGAGCGCAAGGCCCGATAACAGCCAAAGCAGCAGCCGGCGCCGGATCGAGTTCATGGCTGCTTCGGCACCATGTAGCCGACGCCGCGCACATTGTGGATGAAGTCGGCGCCGAGTTTGCGGCGCAGGGAATGGATGTAAACCTCGACGGTGTTGCTTTCCACTTCGTGGCCCCAGCCGTAGAGCTTTTCCTCCAGCTGGGTGCGCGAATACACCACGCCGGGCCGCCCGGCAAGCGCATGGATCAAGGCGAATTCGCGCGCCGAAAGCACGATCGATTTCCCGTCCAGCGTCACCTCGTGCGTCGCCGGGTTGATGATCAGACCGCCGACCTGAACCACCGGGTCGGCGCGGCCCGATTTTCTTCGCAGCAGCGCCCGCACGCGTGCCGCAAGCTCTTCCAGGTCGAAGGGCTTGACCAGATAGTCGTCGGCGCCGGCGTCCAGCCCTTTGACGCGGTCGGAAATCGCGTCGCGCGCGGTCAGAATCAGCACCGGAATGGCGTTGCCGCGCCGGCGCAGCGAGGCGAGCACGTCCAGGCCGGCCTTGCGTGGCAGGCCCAGATCGAGCAGCAGGGTATCGTAGGAATTGGTCTCCAGCGCGAGTTCGGCGGCGCGCCCGTCCTGCACCCAATCGATCGCGAAACCGTCCTGTTGCAGGCCGGCGCGGACGCTTTCGCCAATCATCTGGTCATCTTCAACAAGCAGCAGTCGCATAGGGCGGATTCAGCGTGTCGCGCTCATTTTCCACTGAGTTTCGACTCAGTTTCGACTCATTTTAGAATATGTCTCGGCCGCAGCGAGGATCAGATGCCGTTCCACCGCCTGCTCGCGGTGGGCGTTGGCCGCCGCATACTCGGGCGAGCGCATCATGTCGAGAAAAGCGGCACGCGAGGGATAGCGCACCAGCACCACGTAGTCCCAGCGGTCGGCCTGCGCGTCGCCAAACGCCACCGCCTCGCCGTTGCCCGCCCACAGCACCGTGCCGCCGCGCGCCTTGATCAGCGGCATGGCGAGTTCGCTGTAGCGCTTGTAGGCCGCGCGGTCGCGCAGGCGCAGCAGGTTCACCATGACCACCGGGCCCGTATCCGGCAGGCTCGCGATCAACTCCGCATTGATTTCCTTCGGTCCAGCCATCGTCGCTCCTTTCACGTTATTGTATGCCGGTATGGCGGTACAATCTGCGCCGGACCTCCGACGCGCCATGGCATGACTTCGATTCGTATACCGCTGCTTGCGCTGTTGCTCTCGCTTGCCGCTTGTGCACCTGTGCCGCAGCGCGCTGGCATCCCGACGCAGTGGGTGCCCTCGCCGAACTTCAACGAGCGCAAGCCCGATTTCGTCATTATCCACCACACCAGCGATGATACCGTCGAACAGGCGCTGCGCTCGCTCAGCAATCCTTTGAGAGAGGTCAGCGCACATTACCTGATAGGGCGCGACGGAACGATCATGCAGCTGGTCGACGAACGTGCCCGGGCCTGGCACGCGGGGGTTTCGGAGTGGGGGACGGATACGGATATTAATTCCGCCTCGCTCGGTATAGAGCTTGACAACAACGGACACGAACCGTTCCCTGAGGTGCAGATTTCAGCCTTGCTGCGCCTGCTGGCCGACATCGAGGCGCGTTATCACATTCCCACAGCGAATTTCCTCGGTCACGCCGACATCGCCCCGGGGCGCAAAGTCGATCCCAGCCGCTTCTTTCCATGGAAGACGCTCGCGGACCATGGTTTCGGATTGTGGTGCGATCCGCCTTATCCGCAGGCGCCGTTGGGGTTCGACACGGATATGGCGCTGCGTGCACTGGGCTACGACACCGAAAACCCTGCGGCGGCCGTAAGCGCATTCAAATTGCATTTCCTTCCGGACGACGCAACCGTCGGGCTGGACGAGCACGGCAGCGACTTGCTTTACTGCCTGTACCTCAAGTCATCCGGACAATAAATATCGGCGCAGGGTGCCGCGCGTCGCGCTTTAGCGTCCCTCGAATTTCGGTTCGCGCTTCTCGGAAAAGGCGAGCACGGCTTCGTGCTGGTCCTTGGTGTGCTGCGCCAGCGCCTGCATCGAGGACGCCATTTCGAGTGCCGTCTGCAGGCTGACGTGCTGCGATTCGCGCAGCAGGCGCTTGGTCAGGCGCAGCGAATGCACCGGCTGGGCGGCGATGCGGCGCGCGAGCGTCGTGGCTTCGTCCATCAGCTTGTCGTCGTCGACCATTTTGGATACCAGGCCGATGCGCAGCGCTTCCTCGGCCTCGACGAAATCTCCGGTGAACGTCATCTCGCAGGCCTTGGACATGCCGACCGCGCGCGGCAGGAACCAGGCGCCGCCGTCGCCCGAGACCAGACCGACGCGCAGGAAGCTCTCGGCGAAGGTGGCGCTGCGTCCGGCGATGCGTATGTCGCACATGGAGGCGAGGTCGCAGCCGGCGCCGACCGCGGCGCCGTTGACTGCGGCGATCGACGGCGCTTCCAGCCCGTACATCGCCAGCGGAATGCGTTGTATGCCCTGCTGGTACTTGCGTCGTATCTCCGCCGGGCCGCCGCCGAACAGGCTGGTGCGCTCTTTCATTTGCTTGACGTTGCCGCCGGAGGAAAACCCCTTGCCGGCGCCGGTAATGATGACGCAGCCGACGCTCAGGTCGGCATTGATACGCTCGGTGTACTCGACCAGCGCCTTGACGATCGCCGGCGATATGGCATTGCGCGTCGTCGGCTCGTTCAAGGTCAGGACGACGACGCCCCCGTCCTGTTCATATAGCACGGGATGGCTGTGGCTCATTGCTCCGTTTCCTTTCTGGATGTGGCCGGCTTGCAAGTGGAGAGCTGCGGCGGCACGCGCGCCGGCGGTGCGCTTTATGCCGAGGACGGATTTTACCTCGTTGCGCCGCCGCGTCGGCGCGGATTTATTGCCTGCCCCGGGCTTGTGCCTCCGCCGCGCGGGGCTGCGTGCATCGGCACGGCGCCGGCGAAGGGCGGACTGAACCGGGCGCCATCGATAGGTGTTAAATTAACAATTAGATTGCGGCTTTTCACATGTCGGAGGCACTTTGCTTGGTTCCGACTTGTTCGATATAAGGAGATAGGATGCACGAATTCAAGTTCGATCCGGTGCAAATGCCGGCGGCCGCGCAGGCCCTGCGCAGCGAGGTGCGCGCGTTCATCGCGGCGGAGGTGGTCGCAGGCTCGTTCACGCCGAGCGGCAATTCCTGGTCTGCCTTCGATTCGGACTTCAGCCGCAAATGCGGTGAGCGCGGCTATATCGGCATGCGCTGGCCGAAGCAGTACGGCGGCCACGAGCGAACGGCGCTGGAGCGTCACGTCGTAACCGAGGAAATGCTCGCCGGCGGCGCGCCCGTCGGTGCGCACTGGATCGCCGACCGGCAAAGCGGCAATCAGATTCTGCGCTACGGCAGCGAACGCGCGAAGCAAACCTTCCTGCCGAAGATCGCCGCCGGGGAATGTTTTTTCGCCATCGGCATGAGCGAACCCGACTCGGGCTCCGACCTCGCCGCGGCGCGCACGCGCGCGACCAGGACCGAAGGCGGCTGGAGCATCAGCGGCACCAAGATCTGGACCAGCAATGCCCACAGGACGCATTACCTGATCGCGCTCGCGCGGACCGCGCCGAAAGAGGAAGACCGCCATGCCGGCATGACCCAGTTCATCGTCGACCTTTCCCGGCCCGGCGTCAGCGTGCGCCCGATCCACAATCTTTATGGCGGCCACGACTTCAACGAAGTGGTGTTCGACGGCTATTTCGCCGCCGACGACATGGTCATGGGCGAAGTCGGCATGGGCTGGAAGCTGGTGACGAGCGAACTCTCATTCGAGCGCTCGGGTCCGGATCGCTTCCTCAGCACCCATCAATTGCTGGTCGAATCGATCCGCGCGATCGGGCCGGACCCCGACGCGCGCGCGGCCAACGAAATCGGCCGCTTCGTCGCGCATCTGGCGACGCTGCGGCGCATGTCGATCTCGGTCGCAGGCATGCTCGAGCGTGGCGCGCAGCCTGACGTCGAGGCGGCGCTGGTGAAGGATATAGGCACCGCATTCGAGCGGGAAATTCCGGAGACTTTCCGTCATTTGATTGCGACCGAACCGACCCTGGGCGATGGCGCCAGCTATCCGGAGCTGCTTGGCATGACCATGCTGCGCGCGCCGGGCTTCACCATACGCGGCGGCACGCGCGAGATCCTGCGCGGCGTTATTGCAAGGGGGCTGGGACTGCGATGAGCGAGATGCGCAACGATCTATTGAAGACCGTCGATCGGATATTCGAAGAGCATTGCCCGAGGGCGGTGCGCGAGTCCGCCGAGGCGGGCGAGTGGCCGGCCGCTCTGTGGCAGGCGCTGGAGGAAGTCGGCTTGACCCGCGCCGTGCTGCCGGAAGAGGCGGGCGGTTCCGGCCTCGATTTCGACGATGCGATGGTGGCGCTGCGCCGCAGCGCTTACCACGCGGCGCCGGTGCCGCTGGCGGAGACCATGCTTGCCGGGCGGCTGCTTGCTGCGGCCGGGATGGCGGTTCCGTCGGGCGCGCTCACGGTCGCGCCGGCGCACCGGGACGATCGGTTTGTGCTGATGCAGGGCGCCTCGGCTGTCACGCTGTCGGGCAGGGCGCGGCGCGTGCCCTGGGGCAATCTGTGCGCGCATGCCGTGGTGGCGGGCGAACTCGAAGGCAAGGGCGTGCTGGGTCTGGTCGCGACGGCGGGCGCCGCGCGCAGCGTGGAAAAGAATCTCGCCGGCGAGCCGCGCGCGCTGCTCGAATTCGACGCGGTACCGCTCGTCGCTTGCATGGCTCTGGACGATGCGCGCACGCGTCTCGAAGCCGAGGGTGCGCTGCTGCGCAGCGTGCAGATGGCCGGCGCGCTCGAGCGCACGCTCGAATATTCGCTGCAATATGCGAACGAGCGCGTTCAGTTCGGCCGCCCGATCGCGAAATTTCAGGCGGTGCAGCATATGCTGGCGCAGCTCGCGGGACAGGTCGCCGCCGCCAGCGCGGCGGTGGACGCCGCGGTCGAAGCGTCGTCCCTGGCGCCTGAGGAATTTGCGGTCGCGGTGGCCAAGTCGCGCGCCGGGGAGGCGGCGGGCAAAGGCGCGGAAATCGCGCATCAGGTCCACGGCGCGATGGGCTATACGCGCGAGCACAACCTGCATTACGGCACGCGCCGGCTGTGGTCGTGGCGCGACGAGTTCGGCAACGAAACCTATTGGCAGAGCCGCCTGGGCCGCGTGGTCGCGGCGCAGGGGGCCGATGCGCTCTGGCCCATGCTGAGCCGGCTTTGAGTGGCAGCAAGGCTACAGTGCAGGCGGGCGGCGCCGCGCCGGGTCCGCTCGCCGGCATGCGCATACTTGATCTGAGCTCGGTGGTGCTGGGCCCGCTGGCGACGCAGATCCTCGGCGATTAGGGCGCGAGGCGGGCTATGGCGAACAGGAAATCGCGGGTCTCGCGGCGCGGGGCATCCGCTGTCAAATCCAAAAGCAGCAGATTCCTCGGCCAATGGCGTCGGAATGACGGCTCATTCTGAAATGGGTTCTCAGTGGCGTGCCCCGATCGCGTCCATGAAGCGGTGCTTGATCGCCGTGGGGCTGGGCAGGCCGCCGCCCTTGACCGGCTTGTCCTTCATCAGACAGTGGATGAACCAGGGGCCGGGCTCGATGAGTGCGCGATCGACCGCGCTCTGGAATGCCGCCAGTGTTTCCACGCGTTCCACCTTGGGGTAGCCCGCTCCCCTAGCCATCGCGCCCAGGTCCGTGCGGAACGCGGTCGCCGTCGGCTGGCCGCCGGTTATGGCGTAACTGCGGTTGTCCCACACGATGTGGATCAGGTTCTTCGGTTCGCGCATGGCTATGGTCGCGAGCGCGCCCAGGTTCATGAGCAGCGAGCCGTCGCCGTCGTACACGATTACCTTGAGTTCCGGCCGCGCCATCGCCAGGCCCAGGCCCAGTGACGAGGCCATGCCCATGGCGTTCCAGTTATAGAAATTCCGCTCCCGGTCGCCGCTCGAGCGCAAATCGTACTTCTCGTTGCCGAGCGACGTGACCACCAGCTCGTCCTTCAGTTTGCCGGCGAGGTATTTCGAGGCTTCGCTGCGGTCGATCATGAT
>CAZRMO010000040.1:20510-30895 GCA_964601155.1 uncultured Enterobacteriaceae bacterium | reverse complement strand
GGCGCGGATTATCTGATCAGGCCGGCCGAGCGACCGGCTTTTTCGATGCCGTCGTAGTTGGACGCCTTGGTCGGAATGAACTTGGACGCGCGCTGCAAATCCAGGATGGCCTTTTGCGCCGGAACGGCGGGGTCTAGATCGAGAAATGCGGCGGTGAGTTTCTTCACCAGCGCTGGGTCGAGGTTACCGCGCACGGTCCAGTTGTAATCGTAGAAAGGCGGCGTCGTCGCCAGCACCCTCACCTTCAGTGCGTTGGGATTTCTTTCCTTCACCAGCTTCTCCCACACCGACGCATTGAGCGCGCCGGCTTCTGCCCTGCCGCTGGCCACATAGGCCACCGTCGCGTCGTGCGCGCCGGAAAACGCCACGCTCTTGAAATCCTTGTCGGGATCGATCCCCGCCTGCAACAGGAAATATCGCGGCATCAGATGTCCCGAGGTCGACGCGGGTGAGCCAAAAACGAAGGTCTTGCCCTTAAGGTCGGCCAGGGTCTTGGCGCTGCTGCCGATCGGCACGATGAATTTGCTGGTAAATTTCTCGTCCTCGGCGCGCTGCACGATGGGAATGGCCTTGCCATTGGTGCGCAGCTTCGCCTGCACGAACGTGAACCCGCCCAGCCAGGCGAGATCCAGCTTGTCCGTCGCCAGTGATTCGACCACGGCCGCGTAGTCGGTCACCGGCGTGAACACGACCTTCATGCCGGTCTTCCGCGCGAGGTATTCCCCGAGCGGCTTGAACTTGCGCTGCAGTTCGGTCGGCGCTTCGTCGGGAATGGCCGACACCCTGAGCACCCCCGGTACGCCCTGCGCAAATGCGCCCTGATTGAAGGCGGTGGCGAAAACCGCAACAGCCAAGAAACGGAACAAAGCGGTCATGGAAGCATCCTCCCAAAAGGTTAACGACACCAAGGCCGCGAAACGGAACCGGCCAGCCCCCGCGGCCAAAGCGACCGCGGCGGGGGGCTACTATACCTTGGATCGTACGTCGTGCGCCCCGGCATGCGGATTTGCATCAGGCGGCGCAGCTGCGAAACCCGCAAAATATATCGGCGCGTTCCGGCTGATAAAAATTGCGCCAGCTCGTGCGCAGCAGGCGCGGCGGCGTGGCGAAGCTGCCGCCACGCAACACGCGGTGTTCTTCTGCGAACCAGGGCGCCGAGTATTCCTTGTAAGGATCGGCGGAAAATCCCGGATAGGGGCCGAAGCGGCTCGAAGTCCACTCCCAGACCCGGCCGTGGTCGAAGCGATCGGCGCAGGAGCGGGCGGCACACTCCCATTCCGCCTCGCTCGGCAGCCGCCGGCCGGCCCAGGCGCAATAGGCCTCGGCCTCGTACCAACTCACGTGCATCACCGGCGCCTGCGCCTCCAGCGGCAGCCAGCGATCGAAGCGCCGTGCCGACCAGCCGTCGGCATCCCGCCTCCAGTAGCGCGGCTGCGCCAGCGCCAGGCGCTCGCGCGCGGCCCAGCCGTCTTTGCCCCAGAACTCGCGCCGGGCGTAGCCGCCGTCGTCGACGAAATCGCGGTACTCCGCATTGCTCACGGCGCGCCGCGCGATTGCGAAGGCCGGCAGCTCGACCGCATGCGCCCATTTCTCGTTGTCGAAGACGAAGCCCGAGCCGGGTTTTGCGCCGAGCGCGAGCGTGCCCGCGGGAATTTCGATATCTCCGTCGACTGGCGCCGGCGGCTCCGCCCAGGCCACCGGCATCGGGTAAGCGAGCGTCTGCCACATGTAGCAGAACGCCTCGTTGTGCATGTCCTGGTGAAACAGCGCGAGCTGCGCGAAATACGCGCGCGCATCGCCCAAGGGATCGCGCTCCAGCAAAGTCAGCGTGCGCGCGTACACCGCCTCGAAGTAAGCGCGCGTCGCCGGCCAATCGGGCAGGTCCAGCGACCAGCGCGTATCGTGCGCGACCCGCGCGGAGTCGTACCAGCGGTCGGCGTGAGGCAGCATCGAGGGCACGGCGAAATCGCCGCCGCGATGCAGCCAGAACTCCTGGAACCAGGCGATGTGGCCGAGTTCCCACAGCGGCGGATTGACGATCCGGAGCAGTGGAACAGCGGGACTTGCGTTTCCGAACGACTGCGTCAATACCCGGGTCAGCTGTTGCGCCTCGCCCAGCGCGTCACGCAGGCTGGCTGCCGGCGGGTGCGGCCGGTAGAGCGAAAAATCGGGCCAGCCGGGGTGCGGCTGCGGCTCTGCTATATTGTCCATAGTACCGTCTTGCCACCCATTCCATGCATGGGGCTGATGATACCCTGCGCCACCGCGATTCTGCCTGGCCGTCCGGATCGGCGTGTTCGGTCTGGTGGAAATCGCGGCGCGTGCGAATGACAGCGTAAGAAATTGCGGCATTCGTCCGACCCATACAGGCATCCGCAAAATCATCAGCCAAGCTGGAATCCAGATGACCCTTCGACGTCTCGCCCTGATCGCCGCGCTGCTGGCCGCCGTCCTCGCCTACTACGGCCTCGACCTGGGCCGCTATCTGAGCCTCGATTTCTTCAGGAGCCAGGAGGCGGCGATCGAAACCTGGCGCGCGGCGCAGCCGGCAAAGGCGGCGCTGATTTACTTTCTCGCCTACGTCGCGGTCACCGGCTTGTCGCTGCCCGGCGCGGCGGTGATGACGCTGGCCGGCGGCGCCGTATTCGGCCTGCTCTGGGGAACGGTGCTGGTGTCCTTCGCCTCCTCCGTCGGCGCCACGCTCGCCTTCCTCGCATCGCGCTTCGTGCTGCGCGACTGGGTGCAGCAGCGCTTCGGCGAGCGGCTGCGCGCGATCGATGAGGGCATGGCACGCGAAGGCGGCTTTTACCTGTTCACGCTGCGCCTGGTGCCGATTTTCCCGTTCTTCGTAATCAACCTGTTGATGGGGCTCACTGCGATCCGCACCCGGACGTTCTACTGGGTCAGCCAGGCCGGCATGCTGCTCGGAACGTTGGTGTACGTGAACGCGGGCACCCAGCTGGGGAAAATCACATCGCTGTCCGGCATCCTCTCGCCCGCGCTGATCGGCTCTTTCGTCCTGTTGGGCATCTTTCCCCTGATCGCAAAAAAAATCACGGAGCACTTGCGCATGAAAAAAGTCTATGCCGGCTGGAAACGGCCGCCGCGCTTCGAGCGCAACCTGATCGTGATCGGCGCCGGCTCGGCCGGCCTGGTCACTGCCTACATCGCCGCCGCGGTCAAGGCCAAAGTCACGCTGGTGGAGAAGCACCAGCTGGGCGGCGACTGCCTCAATACCGGCTGCGTGCCCTCGAAAGCGCTGATCCGCTCCGCCAAGCTGCTGTCCCACATGCGCCGTTCGCGCGAATTCGGTATCCGCGAGGCCAAAGCGGAATTCGATTTTGCCGATGTCATGGAGCGCGTGCAAAACGTCATCAAGGCGGTCGAGCCCCACGACTCGGCCGAACGCTACACCGAGCTCGGGGTGGACGTGATCGAGGGCACTGCGAAGATCGTCTCGCCCTGGGAAGTCGAGATCACGCGCACGAACGGCGCCGCGCAGCGCCTGTCGACGCGCGCCATCGTGATCGCCGCGGGCGCGCGCCCTTTCGTGCCGCCGATTCCCGGCATCGAGGAAGTCGGCTACCTCACCTCCGACACCGTGTGGAAGCTGCGCCGGCTGCCGCGACGCCTGGTGGTGCTCGGCGGCGGTCCCATAGGCTCCGAGCTCACCCAGACCTTTGCCCGGCTCGGCGCCGAGGTCACGCAGGTGGAAATGGCGCCGCGCATCCTGATGCGCGAGGATCCCGAGGTGTCCGAGCTGGTGACGCAGCGCTTTCGCGCCGAAGGCATAGCTGTCCTGGTCGATCACAAGGCGAAGCAGTGTGTCATCGAACAGGGCGAAAAAATCCTCATCGCCGAGCACGCAGGACAGGACGTGCGCATTCCCTTCGACGACCTGCTGGTTGCCGTCGGCCGCGTGGCCAAGCTGAAAGGCTACGGCCTGGAGGAACTGGGCATTGCCGCAAGCCGCACCGTGGAAACCAACGAATTTCTGCAAACGAAATATCCCAACATCTACGCCGCAGGCGATGTCGCGGGACCGTATCAGTTCACCCATACCGCCGCGCACCAAGCCTGGTATGCAGCCGTCAACGCGCTGTTCGATCCGTTCAAAAAATTTCGCGCCGACTACTCGGTGATTCCCTGGGCCACCTTCGTCGAACCGGAAGCGGCGCGCGTGGGCCTCAACGAGATCGAGGCGAAGGAGCGCGGCATACCCTACGAGGTGACGCGCTACGGCATCGACGACCTTGACCGCGCCATCGCCGACGGCGAAGCCGAGGGTTTCGTCAAAGTGCTCACCGTTCCGGGAAAGGACAGGATACTCGGCGTCACCATCGTCGGCGAGCATGCGGGCGACCTGATCGCCGAATATGTGCTGGCGATGCGCCATGGCCTCGGGCTCAACAAGATCCTCGGCACCATCCACATCTATCCGACGCTGGCCGAAGCGAACAAGTATGCGGCGGGCGCCTGGAAAAAAGCGCATGCGCCGCAAAAGCTGTTGCAATGGGTGGCGCGCTTTCATGCCTGGCGGCGCGGCTGAGGGCGCAGGACGTCGAACGCGCGCCGCCTTCCATCATTCAATAAGGAGACTCTCATGCCCAAGGCCGTATGGAACGATACTGTGATCGCGCAGACCGAGCGCTTCGAAACCGTGGAGGGGAACATCTACTTCCCGCCGGAGTCGCTGAACATGCAATATCTGCGGCCGAGCGAACACCACACGAACTGCCCGTGGAAGGGTGTGGCCAGCTATTACGACGTCGTGGTGAACGGCGAAGTCAACAAGGACGGCGCCTGGTATTACCCGGCGCCCAAGCCGGCCGCCGCGAACATCGCCGGCCACGTCGCGTTCTGGAGGGGCGTACAAGTCACCGCATGATGGGCCGCCGCAGGGCACAAACGGTTAAAATGCGGCTGCCCACGAAAAACTGAATCGACATGAAACTCGCCACCCTCAAAGACGGAACCCGCGACGGCACGCTGATCGTGGTGTCGCGCGATCTCAAGCATGCGATCAAGGCCGACGACATCGCGCCCACGCTGCAGGCGGCGCTGGACGACTGGAGTTACGCTTCGCCGCAGCTCACCGACCGCTACGACGCGCTCAACCGCGACCCCGGTAGCCGCGCCTTCGACTTCGATCCCAAGCAATGCGCCTCCCCCTTGCCGCGCGCCTACCAATGGGCCGACGGCTCGGCCTACATCAGTCACGTCGAGCGCCTGCGCAAGGCGCGCGGCGCGGACATGCCCAAGGCTTTCCGCAGCGATCCGCTCATGTACCAGGGGGGATCGGACGCCTTCCTCGGCCCCTGCGACGACATTCCGCTCGAATCCGAAGACTGGGGCCTCGACCTGGAAGCAGAGATCGCGGTGATCACCGGCGACGTGCCCATGGGCATTCCGAAAAAAGACGCGGGCGAGCACATCTGCCTGCTGATGCTCGTCAACGACGTATCGCTGCGCAACCTGGCGCCGGCGGAACTGGCCAAAGGCTTCGGCTTTTTCCTGAGCAAGCCCAGCTCCGCGTTTTCCCCGCTGGCGCTTACTCCGGATGAACTCGGCGCAGCCTGGGACGGCGGCAAGCTGAGCCTGCCGCTGCTGGTGCAGGTCAATGGCGAAATTCTCGGGCAACCCAACTCGGGTGTGGACATGAGCGTCGAATTCCCAAGGCTGATCGCGCACGCCGCCGGGACCCGGCCACTGTCGGCCGGCAGCATCGTCGGCTCAGGCACGGTGTCGAACGCGGATCAGACCGTAGGCACAGCCTGCATCGCGGAAAAGCGCGCGCTCGAAGCCCTCGCCGGCGGCGAGCCAACGACGCCGTTTCTCAAGTTCGGCGACCGCGTGCGCATCGAGATGCTCGACGCCGAGGGCAATTCATTGTTCGGCGCGATCGAGCAACAAGTCATCAAGTACACGCCGCCGAGGTAAAAGTTCCGCGTCGGGAACGCGGCCGCAAAAGGAGCCTTCACCCGTAGCCATCGCGACGTGATCTTGCCGACGATCCCCGAGGCGTTCGGCGCGCATGCGGCTGCAAGCGGCAAACAGCGGGAAGAATCGCTGGGGGTTGCGGGAAACCGCGAGCCTGTCCCGTTCTTTCCGTTAAGTCATTGTCCCCGAAACGAAAAAGCTTTGCATCGTGCTGAATCGGCGGTCAAATCCTGCCCGCGATTTACCCGCGCTATGTTCGCTAACACACAGACTGACTAACTCCGGAGGGGGAACCTTTCAAACAGAGTGCTGTCGGTAGCCAAGGCGGGCACTCGAGAGGCGGTCTTATGTCGCGCGGCAAAGGCGGCGGGGTCGCGAGCGGCTTTCCAACGACGGAGGATAAGCTTATGAAGGCAGAAAAGACTGCTTCCAGCAAGAAATCGAAGACCAGGACCAGCGCAGAAAACCGATTCCACGCCAACACGGCGTCGACCTCTTTCCCCAAAGAAAAGGCCGGAAAATCCGGCAATCGCACCACCAGCCTGAGCCGGCAGGAGCGCAACTTCCCAATTGAGTCGGCAACAGATTACCGCGGCGAGCGCCGGCATTTTTTCGATGGTGCCCCTGAAGAGCACTGGCTCGAAGCGGAGATCGAGGTCGAACTCGACCGGCTGCGGAAACGTGATTCGCTACCACCCGACTGAGCAGCGCAAACGCTGTTTAAGGGGTGGCGGCAGGTCTTTTGAAGAAAGCCGCCATGACCATACCTAACGATCTCCGGGCGAGGTATCGACTTTTCTAGCCGTGGCGCCGGATGAAGTCGCGGATGCGCGGGTAGAGCGATTCGCGGAAGCGCCGGCCGCTGAAAATCCCGTAATGGCCCACGCTGGGAGCGAGATAGTGCTCGCGCTTCTTCGCCGGTATCGAGGTGCACATGCTGTGCGCCACCTCGGTCTGGCCGTTGCCGGAGATGTCGTCGAGTTCGCCTTCTATGGTTAACAGCGCAGTCTTGCTGATCGCCTGCGGGCGCACCAGCTGCTCGCGCACGAACATGCGCCCCTTGGGCAGGGAAAATTCCTGGAACACGGTCTTGATGGTATCCAGATAATACTCGGCCGGCATGTCGAGCACCGCGTTGTACTCGTCGTAGAACCGCCGGTGCGCCGCGGCCGATTCGCCGTCGCCCGCGACCAGGTGATTATAGAAATCCTGGTGCGCGTCGGCGTGGCGCGAGGGGTTCATCGCGACGAAACCCATATGCTGCAGAAAACCGGGATAGACCTTGCGCATGGCGCCCGGGTATTTCGCCGGCACGCGGTCGATGACATTGCTCTTGAACCAGGACAGGGGCTTTTGCGTGGCGAGATTGTTGACCGTGGTCGGGCTGCGTCGCGCATCGATCGGCCCGCCCATCATGGTCATGGTGCGCGGCTTGACCGATGCGTCCTCCTCGGCCATGAGCGCGATCGCGGCCAGCACCGGCACCGTCGGTTGGCACACCGAGATCACGTGGACGTCGGGTCCGAGGAAGGTGATGAACTCGCGCACGTAATCGACGTAATCGTCGAGATGAAATGCGCCATGGGTCAGCGGCACCATGCGCGCATCCACCCAGTCGGTGATATAGACCTCATGCTCGGGCAAAAAAGTGCGCACCGTATCGCGCAGCAGCGTGGCGTGGTGCCCCGAGAGCGGCGCCACCAGCAGCACCGTGGGATCGGCGCGCCGTTTGAGCGCAGCGCGCCGTGAACCGAACTCGCGCTCGAAGTGCAGCAGGCGGCAGAACGGCTTGTCGAGGGCTATGGTCTCGTGGACCGCGACCGCCTTGCCGTCCACATGGGTCTGCTTGATGCGAAATTCGGGTTTTTGATAGCGCTGGGTGACGCGGACGAAGAGCTCGCTGCCCGCTGCGATCTTGCGGCTGAAGGGGGAGTAGGAAAGCGGGCTGAACGGGTGGCTGAACATGTTGGCGTTCATGCTGGCCCACATCTTCCAGGGCGTCAGCGCCGCGTGACTCATTTCATGCAGTGCATAGAGCAAATCGGGCACTCCTTTTCGAACACGTTCAACGCTTATACCAAATTCCACGGCGGAACGCACTATCCGCTGTCGGCAATTGACAGGCTGCTTGCAATGTGGGATGAACCTCGCGTGTGCTAGCCTGTCGACGGCATTCGGCCATTTCCACGGGGCTCTGAACCAATGAAAACCGCATTGCGCACAGTCGCTGCGCTGTTCCTGCTGATTCTGTTAGCGGCGGCCGCGGGCTACGCCTGGATGCGCCAGTCGCTGCCCCAATTCGACGGCACTGTCACCGTGTCCGGCCTCAAAGCGCCGGTGAAGATCGTGCGCGACCGCTACGGCGTGCCGCACATTTATGCCGGCAGCGTGGCGGATGCGTATTTCGCGCTCGGCTTCGTCCACGCCCAGGACCGCCTGTGGCAGATGGAAATGAACCGGCGCATCGCCAGCGGACGCCTGTCCGAGGCGCTGGGAACGGCGACCCTGAACGCCGACAAATTCCTGCGCACCCTGGGCGTGCGCCGCGTGGCAGAGGCCTCGCTGAAATACCTGAATGCGCAAACGCGCAGCCAGCTCGATGCTTATGCGGCCGGGGTCAACGCGTTTCTGGCGCAACGCTCGGGTCCCTTGCCGCCGGAGTTCCTGCTCACCGGCGTCAAGCCCGAACCCTGGCAGAGCGCGGATTCGGTGGCCTGGATCAAGATGATGGCCTGGGACCTGGGCGGCAACTGGCGCAAGGAGTTGCTGCGCATGCGTCTAGCAAAAAGACTTTCCGTTGCGCAGATCAGCGAATTCCTGCCGCCCTATCCGGGCGATGCGCCGCTCGCGATCGCGGATTATGCCGCGCTGTATCGTCAGTTGGACCAGATAAAGGTGGGCAAGCTCGCGGCGCTCGCGCTCCCCGGCCTGACCGAGGACGGCGCCTCCAACAACTGGGTGGTCTCCGGCGAACACACGGCCAGCGGCAAGCCGCTATTGGCCAACGACCCGCACCTGGGCCTGTCCGCCCCCGCGATCTGGTATTTCGCGCATCTGTCGGCGCCTGGATTCGACGTGATGGGGGCGACGCTGCCGGGCGTGCCCGCAGTCGTGCTGGGACGCAACCGCCAGATCGCCTGGGGCTTCACCAACACCGGCCCGGATGTGCAGGATCTGTACATCGAACGCATCGACGGCGAAGGCCGGGTACTCGCGCCGCAGGGATGGCAGAAGCTCACGACCCACCGCGAAGTGATCAAGGTAAAGGGACAGCCGGACGTGACGATCATGGTGCGCGCCTCGCGCCACGGCCCGCTGATCTCCGATGTGTTCAAGCCGGCGGCGGACGCCTTGCCACAGCACTTCGCGCTCGCGTTCGAATGGACCGCGCTGCGCGAAGACGACGTGACGATGGAGGCCGCCGGCAAACTGGCGACCGCGCGCAATTGGAACGAATTCCTGGCTGCGGCGCGCGACTTCGATTCGCCGGAGCAGAACATGGTCTATGCGGATACCGAGGGCAACATCGGATTCATCGCGCCCGGCCGCGTCCCGCTGCGCAAGCCCGACAACGACCTCAAGGGCCAGGCACCCGCGCCCGGCTGGGAGGCGAAATACGACTGGGACGGCTTCATCCCCTTCGATGCGCTGCCGCGCAGCTACAACCCCGCCTCGGGCAGCATCGTAACGGCCAACAACAAGGTCGTGTCCGACGACTATCCGTACTACATCACCAGCGAGTGGGGCCCGCCCTATCGCGCCGATCGCATCAAGCAGCTTCTGGATGCGACGCCCAAGCATACGCTGCAGAGCTTCGAGCGCATCCAGGCCGACACGATATCGCTGCAGGTGCGCCAGATCCTGCCCTTGCTGCTCAAAACCAAGGCTGCCGATCCCGAGGCACAACAGGTGCTGGGCCAACTGGGCCGCTGGGACGCGAACATGTCGGCAGCGGGCGCGGAGCCGCTGATCGTCAGCGCATGGCTGCGCGAACTGGGCCGGCTGATCTATGCCGACGAGCTCGGCGACCTGTTCGACGGCGCCTGGGAACATCGCGCCAGGTTCATGTACAAGGTGCTCGCGGACACGAACGGAGAAGGCCGTTGGTGCGACGACGTGAACACGCCGGCAAAGGAAACTTGCGCCGAACTGCTGCCGAAAGCGCTCGACCTGGCTCTGGCCGACCTCAAGCACCGCTACGGCGAGGACCGCAGCCAATGGCGCTGGGGCGCCGCGCATTACGCGCTGTCCGAACACCGGCCTTTCCACCACCAGCCGCTGCTGGCAAAATTTTTCGACATCCGCGTGCCCTCGCCCGGCGATACCTACACCATAGACGTCGGCCGCAACAGGCTCGCCGACACAGCCGCGCCCTTCGCCAACCGCCACGCGCCCTCGCTGCGCGCGATCTACGATCTGGCCGACCTGGACAAGTCGGTGTACAT
>CAZRMO010000040.1:0-20410 GCA_964601155.1 uncultured Enterobacteriaceae bacterium | reverse complement strand
GTCACCACCGGCACCAGATTGCCGAGCAGCATGGCGTTGAGCGCGCCGAGATAGCCAATGGCCATGTTCCATAACAGCACCGCGACCACGATCGCCAAGACCCCCAAATAGGCGAGTTCCCAGGTCACCGAGACCACGGTCACCCCCGCCGGAACGGTGGTGTATCCGCCCAGCGTCGCGATACCGGTCATGAGGACTATGCCTACCGTGCCGGGCACGCAGGTAAGCGCAGTGAAACGCAGCGCCGACCAGCCGGGGAAGCTGACCGCGCCTACGGTATAGGCAACCCAGCTCATCGCACCGAGAAAAATCAGCAGATCGCCGAAAAGCGTTCCCCCCGCGAGGACGTGCAGCGGATCGCCTTTGGTGATCACCAGAAACACGCCGGTGATTGCGACCGTGACGCAAGCCAGGGTGAAGTTCGCCGGCCGCGCGCCCCGCAGTCCCCAGTGCACGAACGCGGCGATCGGCGTCTGCATCGCCATGATGATGGCCGCATGCTCGGGACGCGAGCGGGCGAGGCCGAGCAGCACCAGAATGGAAAAGCCGCCGAAGCCGACGACGCCATAGAATGCGGCCCGCAGGAACAGGCCGTGGTAACGCAGCGCCGCGGCGCCTTCGCGCCAGTAAAGGATCGCGACGAGCAGCGGTGCGGCAATGCCGTAGCGGATGCTCGACAGCCAGAACGCATCCAGGGTCTGCAGCGCGCCTTTCGCCACGGGGAACATCCCGCCCCAAATGAGCACCGTGATCAGCATGATCAGCACGCCCTTGAACTGGTTCGTCCGCACCTGGTCTCCCAATCAAAAATGCATGTGCTCGAGCCGCGACCGGCACAGGCAGGAATGCGCGATGTTACACGACGCGCGCGACGGCTATCATTCGGCGCCCGCGGCCCCAGCGCTCTGCCCGGCGCGATTGCGAATCGTCATTCAACGCAGCGGGATTTCCGTTAAAATGTTTGATCCGTCGAGCATTGTACGGAACACCCGAGTGGCGCATGCCAAACGACAGGAAAACTCGCATTCTCATCATCGAAGACGACGCCGGATTTCGCGACCTGATGCGAATTCACCTGGCGGCAGCGGGATATGAAGTGCAGGTCGCAGAGGACGCCGTCACCGGCGGACGCGCGGTGCTCGCGGATCCGCCCGACCTGATCGTCTCCGATGTCAACATGCCGTTCCTGGACGGCTTCCAGTTGCTGTCGCTGCTGCGCGCGGATGCCGAAACCGCCGCAATCCCGGTGATCCTGCTCTCCGGCCGCAGCGACGGCGATACCATGGCCAAGGCGGTGGAACTGGGGGCGGCGGATTACCTGACCAAACCGGTCCAGCGCGACCAGTTGCTCGAATCGATCGAAGCCTGCCTCAGCCGAAGCAAGGGCCGGACCGGCAACCCGGATTATGGTTCGACCCCGCCGGTCTGAGCGTACGCCGCAGGCTTGCGCTCAGCCGGCTTTTTCGTCGCGCAACGCGCGCCGCAGAATTTTGCCGACATTGGTCTTGGGCAATTCGCTCCTGAACTCGACGTACTTGGGACATTTGTAGGCGGTCAGGTTTTCATGGCAGTGCGTGCGCACTTCCTTCTCCGACAGATCCGGGTCCTTCCTCACCACGAACAGTTTCACCGCCTCGGTCGAACGTTCGTCTGGCACGCCGACCGCGGCGCACTCCAGCACCCCCGGCAGCATCATGACCACGCCTTCGATTTCGTTCGGGTAGACGTTGAAGCCGGACACCAGGATCATGTCCTTCTTGCGGTCGACGATGCGCGTATAACCTTTCTCGTCGATGACGCCGATGTCGCCGCTGCGGAAAAAGCCGTCCGCGGTCATGACTTTCGCGGTCTCCTCCGGGCGCTGCCAATAGCCGGCCATGACCTGCGGGCCGCGGATGCAGATCTCGCCCGCCGCGCCGAGCGGCAGTTCGTTGCCGTCATCGTCGCGGATCGAGATTTCGGTGGACGACACCGGCAGCCCGATCGACCCGGAAAACTCTTTCAGATCCGGCGGGTTGGTAGTCACCACGGGTGAAGTTTCGGTCAGGCCGTAGCCTTCGGTCAGGGTGACGCCGGTTATTTTTTTCCATTTGTCGGCCACCGCCTGTTGCACTGCCATGCCGCCGCCGTTCGAAATGCGCAGCGCGCTGAAATCCAGTTTGTCGAAGCCCGGATCGTGCATCAGACCGTTGAACAGAGTGTTGACGCCGGTGATGGTGGTGTACTTGTGCCGGCCCAACTCCTTGACGAAGCCCGGGATGTCGCGCGGATTCACGATCAGCACGTTCTTGCCGCCGAGCTTGAGCATCATCATGCAATTCACCGTCAGCGAAAAGATGTGGTACAGCGGCAGCGCGGTGATGATGATGTAGTGCTTGCGGTCGTATTCGGTCAGGAACGGGTCGAGCCAGGCATCGACCTGGGTGACGTTGGCGGTGATGTTGCGGTTCAGCAGCATCGCCCCCTTGGATACGCCGGTGGTGCCGCCGGTGTACTGCAGGAACGCGATGTCGTCCGACCGGATCTCGACCCGCGCCAGCGTCATGCCCGCGGCCGCGCGCAGCACCCGGTTGAAGCGCACGCCGTTGCCGAATTCGTACGCCGGCACCATCTTCTTCAGGTTGCGCACCGCGAAATTGACCAGCGCCCCCTTCAGCCCGCCGAGCAGGTCGCCCATCGATGCGACCACGACCTGCTTCACCGGCGTCCTGGCGATCACCTGCTCCAGCGTATGCGCGAAGTTCTCCAGGATCACGATCGCCTTGGCACCCGAATCGTTGAGCTGGTGTTCAAGCTCGCGCGGCGTGTACAGCGGATTGACGTTCACCACCACCATGCCCGCGCGCAGGACGCCGAACAGCGCCACCGGGTACTGCAAAACGTTGGGCATCATCAGCGCCACCCGATCGCCCTTCTCCAGCCCCTGCGCCTGCAACCACGCGCCGAACGCCCGCGACATGCGCTCGAGTTCGGCGAAAGTGATTTCGCGGCCCATGCAATAGTAGGCCGGGCGCTCGCCGAAATTGGTCACGCATTCGTCGAACAGGTCGCGGATCGACTGGTATTTTTCGGGGTCGATGTCGGCAGGTACGCCGGCGGGATAGTGTTTGAGCCAGATTTTTTCCATTTTGGGAATGTCCTCTTCGAAAGCGTTATCAGCCCAAGGGCCTTTGTGTGTAAGGCTCCATCATAAACCGCGCCGTCGGAGCGCGCGTACGCCACGGCCGCGCCTGGCGCAGCGGGTTCACCGCAGCCGCAGGATCAGGGGCGCGAACACGCCCAGCACGCCCAGGCTGGCGTAGGCCAGCGTCCACGCGATCGGGCTGGCGTTGCCCCCGCCCGCGTCCAGCACAGCGCCGAAGGCGAGCGGCGCGACGAATCCGGCGCCGAAACCGAGCATGGAATGCAGCGCCATGCTGGCCCCGCGCATCCCCGGATCGGAGTTGGCCACCATGCCCGAGGTCAGAGCGGAGGAATCCCCCATGTGCAGGCTGAGCAGGACGAAGGAGAGTCCGACGATCGCATACCACGGCAGGCCCGAGTGCAGGCCGAACAGACAGGTGAACAGTCCGGAGCAGACCATGACCACGGGCACCACGCGATTGCGGCCCCAGCGCATCGCCAGCTCGTTGCCGAGCACGCTCGCCCCCGGCCCGAACAGATTCGCGATGGCCGCGATCAGCACCGGGCTCCAGGGCCAGGAACCCCCGACCGACAGACTCTGGCAGAACACGAAGAACGCGACCATCCAGGAACGCGAGCCGAACAGCTCCCAGCAATGCACTGTGTAGCCGAAGATATAGCCGCGCGCCGCGCGATTCGCCAGCACCGGCCGCGGATCGAGCAATGCCGGGTGCCTGAATGCGGGCGGGCGGCGCGGCGGCAGACCGATGACGATCATCATCCCCGCCGTGAGCGGGCCGAGTGAGCACAGGGCAAAAGCCCAGCGCCAGCCGAGGGTCGCGGCGATCGCGCCCGCGAGCAGGATGGAAAAGCTCGCGCCGAAGCCGAACACCGCCGTATAAAAAGACACGGCGCGGCTTTGCGCCCGGTCGCCGAGGTTGTCGGTGAGCGCCTTCAGCCCCGGCATATAGGTGCCGGCGATGCCCGCGCCGGTGAGCGCCTGGAACAGCGAGGCCGACCACACGCCTTGCGCGAACAGCGCAAAGCCGAAGCCGCCGCAGGCGCACAGAAGGCTCGAAAACAGATACACGCGGCGCGCGTCGATGCGGTCGGTGAGGCCGCTGAGCACCGGCACGGCCGCCATGTAGCCCCCGAAGAACATGCCGGAAATCAGGCCCGCGGCAGAGTTGCTTGCGCCCCATTCGCGCTGCAGCTGCGGCAGCAGGGTCGGATAGATCGCATAGCACAGCATGCTCGCCACATGCGCAAGGCAGACCCAGGCGATCATGCCCACGGGATTGCTGGCTATTTTCTTTATTGTCAAGATCCGTCCCTTTCAGCCTGATGCATTTCTCGCGTACCGGGTAACTGTACCCAATAATGTCGGGGGCAGCCCGACAACTGGCTACTTTCTTTTGCTTTCCGATAAAAAGCAAGCCGAAATGGATCAGTTCGAAAAGCGGTCCTTCAACGCAGAGGTAATCGGCGCGAATTTACCTTGCCCACGTATGCGGCCCGGAATGCTACGAGGAATGGGAAGCGGAAGAGATGAAGGATAGAACGCGGGAGGCGGGGGAACCTTAGCCGCGACGATCAGCGGACTCGAGCCGGAATGGTGAAGGCCCCAGCCGTGCGGCGATCAATCCAGTTGCCAGCGACCCACGTTGGCGAGGATCGCCTGTGGCTGCTCGAACTGCCCGGTGAGCGTGTGGTGATAAAAGCACTCTTCCCTGGAACGCAGGCGGTCCTTTTCGTGGCGGGACTTGTAATTATCAGGATCAATCCACGCGGCTGCCTCGTTCAGCACGTCCGGCAATATATCCACCATGCCGCTGCCCTCGTCGAACTGCTCTTTGTTGCGCCAAACGATTTCCGGGGGCAGCAGGTCTTCGAATGCCCTGCGCAGAATCCATTTTTCGATTTGCCGTCCGTTGCCGTCCACCATGAGTTTCAAATCGGCCGGTATGGTCTGGGCCATGGCGATTACGTCGGTATCGAGAAAGGGCACCCGCGCTTCGATGGCGTGCCGCATGGTCATCCTATCCACGCGTTGCAGATTGATGTTGTGCAGCCGGGTCACCGAACGGCGCAGTTCCGAGTGCAATGCGGCCTTGTCTTTGATCTTCTTGTGATACGCGTAACCCGCGAACAACTCATCCGCGCCTTCACCGGTCAGTATCACTTTCACCCGTTCCGAAGCCATCCTGGCGCAGAACCAGGTCGGTATCGCGCTGCGCACCAGGTCCTGATCGAAAGATTCCAGGTGGTAAATGATCTCCGGCAGCGAAGCAAGCACCTCGGACGCGGTATAGACATATTCATGATGAATCGTGCCGATATGCCGGGCGACGCGCCGCGCCGCTTCCAGGTCGCGTGATCCCTCGATGCCCACGGAGAAGGTGTGTAACTCGGGCATATGCAGTTTCGCGACCGCCGCGATAATGCTGCTGTCGAGCCCGCCTGAAAGGAACGCACCCAGGGGGACATCGCTCAACAGGCGTTTCTTTACCGCCGCTTCCACGGTCTCGCGCACGCGGCGTACGTGGTTTGCCAGATCGAGCTCCAGCGGGGCGCGTTCCGGAACGCGGTAGTAGGTGTGAAAACCGCTTTCAGAATCGTACAGCGTGCCGGGGGGAAACTCCCTCACATCCTCCGCCAGCGGTGTGAGCGCCTTGAGTTCGGATGCGAAATACAAAGACTCCGATCCGTTTTCGCCTTGCCGCCTGCCGTAGTACAGCGGCTTTATACCGATACGATCCCGCGCCAGCATCAGGCGATTACCTGCCGAAATCGCGAACGCAAACATTCCGTCAAGGAGACGCGGCGTCCCGAGACCGTAGTCCTCGTACAGGTGCAAAATGGTTTCGCTGTCGCTATGGGAGGAAAACACGTGCTTATCACCCAGTTGACGCCGCAACTGGGGATGGTTGTAGATCATGCCGTTGGCGACCAGCGTGGCACTCCGGTCTTCATTATGAACGGGCTGGAGGCCATGCTCCGGGTCCATGATGGACAGCCTTGTGTGACCCAGTACACCTCGATCGCCATGGACAAAAACACCGTGGCCATCCGGTCCGCGATGTTGCTGCGTCTCGATCATGTTTTTTACGTGGGACTGTTCGATATCTCCCCAGATGCCAGCAATTCCACACATAAAATTATTTCCTTTCAGAGCCCGCAACGCAGACCGGTTGGCTTCATGATTACTCGATAAGAAACTAATGCATCGTCGCAAGGCCGCCGCAGGTCGCCTGCGGCGAATTCGGGCTTTTCATGTTCCGTGAAAAAATATGCAGATCCAGTTCCCTGGAAATTTCTTCCAGCGCCCTGATTCCGGCAACACTGTTACTGTGCGCATCAAGACGCGGGGAGTACACCGCGATGCCCATCTGCCCGGGCACGACGGCCAGTATTCCTCCGCTGACGCCGCTTTTCGCGGGCAGCCCGATGCGGTAGCTCCACTCACCGGAGAAGTCGTACATGCCACAAGTGTACATAACCGTCAGCAGGTCACCGATATAGTCCTGCTGTATGGCGCGTTTCCCGGTTATGGGATTCACGCCCCCGTTGGCCAGGGTCGCCCCCATCACTGAAAGATCATCGCAATTGATCACCGCGCTGCATTGCTGCAGGTAGAGACTCAGGGCTTCGTTTACTTCGCTCTCCAGCATGCCGAAGTGCCGCAACAGGTAGGCGATGGCCTTGTTGCGGTCACCGCACCTGGTTTCCGCAAGGTAGGTTCGCATATCGATATCAACGGCATGACCGATGTAGCGTTCGTACATGCCGAGTATTCTGTCCAGCTGGTGCGCCGGACCCGCTCCTTTAATCAATGCGGTGGTGGCGATGCCACCGGCATTGACCATCGGGTTGTGCGGGCGTTTTGACTGCCGTTCCAGGCGAATGATGGCGTCATAGGGATTGCCGCTGGGCTCAACGTCGACGCTTTGCAGCACCGCTTCGCGCCCGCGGTCCTCCAGCGCCAGGCCGTAGGCAAAGACCTTGGAAATCGATTGCATCAGGAACGGTGCCGCGTGATCCCCCACTCTGAAGCTGAGGCCGTCCACGGTGGTAATGCATATGGCGTGTGCGTCGGGATCGACATCAAATGCACTCGGAGCAACTTTATAACAATGGCCGCCGTTGATTTTTGCGGTGCGTTCATGGACCCGTGCGAGCAGGCGCTCCATGTCGGGATCCCGGCGAACAGGTCTGCATCTCCGCCTGCTCGCTTTTTCCTTCGTCACGGCTTGCTGCACGGGGCTCCGAAGCATGTGCAAACCGAATCTCTCTGACAATAATTCACAAGCCTTCAGGCCGCGCACGCTTTTTTGGTGCGTCTCATCGAGGGGCGGGGAATACACGGCGAGCCCGAACCGGCCCGGGACCGGCACGAGTATGGCGCCGCTCAAGGCGCTTTTGGCCGGCAAGCCCACACGGTAGGCCCATTGGCCCGAAAATTCGTACATGCCGCAGGTCTGCATGACGGAAAGTATGGTTTTAACAGAGCCGGGTTGCAGCACCTGCAGCCCGCTACGGGGATGTGCGCCGTTGTTGGCCAGCACCGCTCCAATCATGGCCAGATCACGGCATTCCAGGGAAATGCAACAGATGCGGTGATAAACTTCCAGCAGATCATCCACGGGCCCAGTTACGAGTCCACGGCTCAGCAACAGGTAGGCTATCGCCCGATTGTGGTGGTCGGACCGGCGTCGCGATTCCAATGCATTGTGATCGATCATTACGGGTTTGGATATCAAGCGCCGCAACAGCTCGCATATCCTGGCAAAGCGCTCATCCGGATCGCGTGCTCTGATCAGGTCGAGAGTGGCGATGGTCCCCGCATTCATGAAGGGGTTGAGACGCTGTGTATCCCGATCCCCGGAATAGAAGATGGAGTCGAACCGTTCTCCCGTGGGTTCGACGCCGATCTTTTCCAGGATAACGTCGGCGGAATGATCCTCCAATGCGAGCGCGAGTATCAAAGGTTTGGCGATCGACTGGATGCTGAATGCCAAACGACTGTCACCGGCTTCGAGCGTCTTACCGTCGAGCGTCACCGCGCACAGGCCGAAGGAGTCGGGGTTGGCCTGTGACAATTCAGGCAGGTGAGTCGCCACGGCGCCGCTATTGTCATGACGCAGGGACTGGTAGAGGTTTTGTATAGCGAAACCCAGTTGACCGGGACCGCTTGGCTCCGGGTGGAGTGGTATGACGTGCCCCTCGTTCATCATGAACTCCTAAGCCTTCATTGGTTCATCGGGTCCTGCAGGACAAACGACTCAGGATCGCTGAACCATCCTGGCCAGGTCTTGGGAAATGACCTCGCACAAACCATGCCATTTCGCCGTATCCGGGAAATGAGGCGAGAAACGCCGTCATAAGCCGTTTTTTAGATCGCATGCCCTTATTGGAAACGGCGTTTTCCGCCCAAAGATGGTGCCCGGACGCACCTGCTTGGGGCGTTATTGAGTTGCCCCCGCCTGGCCTAGGCGGTCAACGCATCTACGCGGACGACCCAGGAAGCAAAATCGCCCGGATCCGTTGTTTGTAAAGTGGATCCAGGCCTTCTTTGGACTTCTATGAACCCGGATTTGGTGGGGCGTGTAGGAGTCGAACCTAGGTTCGGAGCAAGAGTTGAACTTCCGAGCGTAGGCATTGGATTATTGGCCTACCCTCACACCCCAAGACGTGCCAAGACCTGCGGATTACGGTACGTTTTCCCCACGTTTCGCGATCTGCGGAATGAAGCAACTTTTTTCTGCTGGTTCGAGCCATACTTGGCTCCCCGACCAGGGCTCGAACCTGGAATTCGGACTAAGGACTCGTTTCAAAATGACGATTTCAAAAGATGTCATTCCGAGTGGAGCGAGGAATCTGCTGTCACATCAAGAAAAAACAGATTCCTCGGCCGACGGCCTCAGAATGACAGTTCATTCTGAACTGGGTGCCAACAGCGAACGCGAACGACCGCTCAGGTGCGGAACCCGGCTCACTTATGCTTGAACTTCGGCTTGCGCTTCTCGACGAAGGCGGCCATGCCTTCCTTCTGGTCCTCGGTCGCGAACAGCGAATGGAACGTGCGCCGCTCGAACAGCACACCTTCATTGAGCGTGCTCTCGTAAGCGCGGTTGACCGATTCCTTGGCCGCCATCACCACCGGCAGCGAGTATTCGCAGATCTGATTGGCGGCGGCCAGCGCTTCCTCGAGCAGCTTGTCCGCCGGCTCCACGCGCGACACCAATCCGGCGCGCTCGGCTTCGGCCGCGTCCATCATGCGCGCCGTAAGCACCATGTCCATGGCCTTGGATTTGCCTACCGCGCGCGGCAGGCGCTGCGTGCCGCCCGCGCCGGGAATGATGCCGAGCTTGATCTCGGGCTGGCCGAATTTCGCGCTCTCCGCGGCGATGATGAAATCGCACATCATCGCGAGCTCGCAGCCGCCGCCGAGCGCGAAGCCCGCCACCGCGGCGATCACCGGCTTTCTCACCGAGCGGATGCGCTCCCAGTTGCGCGAGATGTACCCGCTCTTGTACACATCCATGTAGCTCCAGTCCTTCATCGCGCCGATATCGGCGCCCGCCGCGAACGCCTTTTCGCTGCCGGTGAGCACGATGCAGCCGATGTTTTCGTCGGCGTCGAACCCGGCCAACACCTCGCCCAGCTCGTCCATCAGCGCGTCGTTGAGCGCATTCAGCGCCTTCGGCCGGTTCAGCGTGATCAGGCCGACGCGGCCGCGGGTCTCAACCAGGATGTTTTCGTATGACATTTCAGCGCCTCATGATGAACATTGAAAATCGTTAGCCGCGGCGAACACCGCTACTTCAAGGCCTGCACCACGCCGCGCGCCGCCGCGGCGAGCAGCATCAGATCCATGCCGGCGATGGGCAGCGTGTAGCCCTTGGCGATATACGGTTTCATGCCCTCCGCGGTGGCGGCGAAAATCGCCAGCCTCATGCCGACCGGCGCGCAGGCCTTGCGCACGCGCTCGATCGCCTGCTCGACTTCGGGATCGTTGACCTGTCCAAGCTTGCCCATGGTGCCGGACAGATCGTAGGGCCCGATCATCAGCGCATCCACCCCGGGTACGCGCGCGATGGCCTCGATATTGTTCACGGCGTCGATATGCTCGATCTGCAGCATGACGATGACATTGTCGTTGGCGCCCGCCACGTATTCCTGGAAATCGAGGCCGTAGCCCTGCGCGCGCACGATACCCACGCCGCGGCTGCCGCGCGGCGGATATTTGCAGTAGCGCACGATGCGTTCGGCGTCGGCGGCGGTGCTCACCTGCGGCACCACCACGCCGGCCGCGCCGATGTCCAGGGCCTTCTTGATCAGCGCTTCTTCGCCCGCCGCCACCCGCACGAGGCAGGGGCAGCGCGCCGCCTGCAGCAGGCCCTGCGCCGCGAGCGGATCGAGCGGCGCGTGCTCGGTGTCGATGAACAACCAGTCGAAGCCGGCGCGCGAGAACAGTTCGGCCACCTCGGGGCAAGGCAGCGCGATGATTGCGCCGAGCAGGGTCTCGCCCGCGCGCAGGCGCGCGGCAAACGCGGCGTTGACTTCGGCTATGGAGGGATGACTCATACGCGAGGCCTGGCGTGTGCCGAACGATTGATTCAGGCGCCGCCTTTCATGTTCTTCCACTTGGCCAGCGGCAGCACCTCGGAAAGCGACAGGCGTTTGCGGCCGGGTTCGGCTTCGGTCAGCGCGACCGTCTCGCGCAGGCTCGCCAGGCTCCTCTTCGCGAGGTTCTGATAGGCCTGCGTCGCATCCAGTTTCCACGCCAGCTCCGCGGCGCTCAGCTCGCGCATCACTTTGGCCGGAACACCCGCCACCAGCGTGCGCGGCGGCACCTGCATCCCGGTCTTGACGAAAGCCATCGCCGCGACAAAGGCGGACTCGCCGACTACCGCATTGTCGTTGACCACGGCGTTCATGCCGACCATGGCGTTGCGGCAGATGCGCGCGCTATGGATGATCGCGCCGTGGCCGATGTGGCCGTCCTGCTCGATTACCGTGTCCGACTCGGGAAAACCGTGCAGGATGCAGCAATCCTGGATGTTGGCGCCGGCCTCCACCACCATGCGCCCGAAATCGCCGCGCAGGCTGGCAAAGGGTCCGATGTACACGCCTGCGCCAACATGCACGTCGCCGATCAGGACCGCGGTGGGATGCACGTAGGCATCGGGATGCACGACGGGGGTAAGGCCGTCGATGGAATAGACTTTGACCATGAGGATATCGCCCGCGGTAAAGGCCGTATTTTACTGCCGTTGGTGTATGCTCTGAAACCCCAATCTTCTGCCGGAATCGCCGCAGTCGGGGCTTCCGCTTTGAACATGCACAAGACAGCGCAACAACTGGCCGAAGCCGCCGCCGCGGCGATGCACACGCGCGATCGCGCGTCGCTCGCGCTGGGCATGAAGCTGCTCCAGGTGGGCCCCGGCTCGGCGAGCATGCAGATGGCGGTACGCGAGGACATGACGAACATCCACGACACCTGCCATGGCGGGCTGATCTTCACGCTCGCCGACTCGACGTTCGCCTACGCCTGCAACAGCCACAACAAAAACGCGGTGGCGGTCACCTGCATGATCGAGTTCATGCGCCCGGCCTACCTCGGCGACGTGCTCACCGCCACCGGTCAGGAGCAAGGTCTGGAGGGCCGCAACGGCGTGTACGACATTCGCGTGGAAAACCAGAAGGGCGAGCTGGTGGCGCTGTTTCGCGGCAAGTCGACCCAGGTCAAGGGCGAAGTCACCGATCTCGGCAAGCGCTAGGGCGGCTGCGCAGCTAATCGGGCAGCTTGTAGCCCTTGTCGCGGAACAGCCGCAGACAGGCGGCGACGGCCCGCGCATCGTAGAACCTGCCGCTGTTGGTTTCGACTTCAGCGAGCGCCGCATCCAGGCCCATGCCGGGCCGGTAGGGTCGGTGCGAAAACATGGCTTCGACCACGTCGGCCACCGCCATCACGCGCGCTTCGAGCAGTATCTCGTCGCCCTTCAGTTGCTGCGGATAGCCGCTGCCGTCCAGACGCTCGTGGTGCTGCAGGATGACCTGCGCCACCGGCCAGGGGAAGTCCACGTTCTTCAGCACATCGAAGCCGCTTTGCGGGTGGTTCTTGATCAGATCGTACTCCATCGGCGCCAGTCTGGTGGGCTTGCTCAGGATTTCCGCCGGCACGCTGATCTTGCCGAGGTCATGCACGTAGCCGGCGAGTCGCAGCCCCTTGACCGTGGATTCGGGCAGGCCCATCTCGGTGCCGATCGCCGCCGCGAGCTCGCCCACACGGCGCTCATGTCCGGCGGTATAGGGGTCGCGCAGTTCCACCATGCTCGACACCGCCTGCAGCGTGGATTCCATCGCGTGCTCCAGGCGCTCGACATAGCGGTCGATCTCGGCCTGCGCGCGTTTGCTTTCGCCGATGTCCTGCGCCATGCCCAGGATCACTTTTCTTCCCTGCACCGTCGCAAGAATTACGCGCGCTCCCATGTCCACAACGCCCCCATCCTTGCGCAGCACACCGAAGTCCAGCTCCACCGACTCCTGCCCGCCCGAGAGCAGCCGGCGCATGGCTTCGGCGATCCGCGCCCGGTCCGGTTCGACGATCAGGTCGAACATCGCCTTACTGGGCAATTCATCAACGGTATAAGCGAGAATCTCGGCCGTGCGCCGGTTGGCGTAGCTCACCTTCCCATCCTCAATCGTGAACACGGCGGCGACGTTCTGATCGAGCATGGCGCGGTAATGCTCCTCGCTCTGCCGCAACGCCTGTTCCGCGAGCTTGCGTGCTGCTTCGCGCTGAAAATTGTCCAGCGCGAAGGAAACGTCAGCGGCGATTTCCTGGATCAGCGCCCGCGTCGCGGGATCGAATGCGCCGGCCTCTGCCGCGTACAGGGTAAGCGCGCCCACGACCACGCCGCCACGGCGCAATGGAAGCGCGGCCATCGAGCGCAGGCCGAACTCGGCTGCCGTCGCATGCCAGGGTCCGCTTATCGCATCGTGGAGAAAATCCTGGCAGTAGTAGGGCTGACCCTGACGCAGCGCGAGCGCCAGCGGCCCCTGCCCCTCGGGCAGATCCGGGTCGGTGCTGATGCTGATCTTATCGACATATCCGACCGCGCTGCCGGCTACGGCCGCGGGCAGCACCCGCCGGCTGGCTGCGTCGATCAGGCCCACCCAGGCGCAGGCATAGCCGCCGAATTCGACCGCGATGCTGCAGATGCGCGGGAACAGCCGGTCTTCGTCCCGCAGCCGCACCATGAGCTGGTTGGTTTCGCTCAGGGTCGCGTAGGCGCGATTCTGCTGCCGGATCTGCGCGTCGGCGGCGTGGCGCTCGCGGATGTCGCGCACGAAGGTCTGCCGGAAGCGCTTGCCCTCGATCTCCAGCGTCTGCGCACTGATTTCCACGGGAAATGTTTCGCCGTTCTTGCGCCGGTGCTCGGTTTCGAACAGCACGCCCTCCGGGCCGCTGGCATCGTGCCAGTCGCGCTCGATGACGTCCTGCGCCGCCACCGCGCGCAGGTCGTGGATATTCATCCGGCGCAACTCCTCCGCGCTATAGCCGTAGGCGGCAACGGCGGCATCGTTGGCCTCGACGATGTTGCCGGCTGGATCCATCAGCAGAATGATGTCGCGCGCCTGTTTGAACTGCGTTTCGATGTGACGGCTCAGGGCCGCACGTTCCTCGCGCTGGCGCTCCAGTGCATCGAGCATTTGATTGAACTGCTGTGACACCTGAGCGATCTCGGGTGGCCCGGAACCGGCGGCGCGCGCTGCACTATCTCCTGCAGCAACCTTTCCAGCCACCGCAGCAAGTTCGTCGATCGGCCGAATGATGGTGAGACTGATCTGTCGCGCCAACATCAGCAGCAGCAGCAGCGCGACGAGACCGATGCCGATGCTGTATTTGAGCGACGCGCGGTAGTCGGCGAATACCTCGTCCTCGGGCAGGCCGGCGAACACGCGCCAGCCGGTGCTCGGCACAGTAACCACCGCGTAAATGCGCGATGCCCCGCCCAAATCGCGCGCGGTGATGAAGCCCTCGCGCATGCCGCGCACCACGGCTGCCCGCACCTCGGGCAAAGGCTTGCCGATCCAGGTTCCGGGATCGGTCGAGCGAAACAAAAACCGGTCTGCGCGGTCCAACACCGCAACAATTGCGTCCTTTGGAACGCTGTTCATCACCCGCACATTGAGCTCTGCCAGGTCGAGCGAAAGATTGACGAAGCCGGAGCGCTTGCCGTCGTCGCCGCGCACCGGGTAGGTCAGCGCCGTGACCCAGCGGCCGCTCAAAGTCCCCAGGAACGTATCCCCGGCTGCGAAGGTTTCGCTGCGCTGGCCCTGCTCGACCCAGGGGAATTTCAGCGCTGCATCCGGTGGAGTCGGATTGGGCAGGTAGGAATAAATGTTGTTTGCCTGCAGATCGCGCACGCCGAGATTGAGCGCCTGCGGATGCACGCGCACAAACTGTACCGGATTGAAGTCCCGCGCGCGCTGCGGCGGATTGCCCCGGAACTCCGTGGCGATCGCGCGCAGCAGCGCTTCATAATCGCGCAAGCTAAGCTCAAGATCGCTTGCGACGTTATCGGCAACAAGCTTGACCCGGGCGTAGGCCGCTTGTCGCGCCTGCCGTGCATCCTCTGCGACGTGCCAGCCAATGAAGATAGCGCTGGGAAGCAGTATCAACAGCACCAGCGCCAGCAGTTGGGTGCGAATTGAAAGCCGGGGCAAACGGGAAAATAGGTCCACGGAATTCCTGTACCACTATTGCACCACTAGTATAAGCTGATGAACTAGAAGCATTAGCAAATAAAATCGTGAAAAATGTCACACAATTGATATTTGTGCCGCAAGCCGGGTTCGCGCGCAGATTCGCACGGGCCTGATTCCATGGAAACTTTTGTTTGGGACGAGAATTTCACCACCGGACTGGAGCTGGTCGATGCGCAGCATCGCCGCCTGGTGGAACTGATCAACCGTCTCGGCGATTCGCTGATCGCGGGCACCGCTAAAGACCACGACGCCCTGCAGGCGGTATTCAAGCAGCTCGCCGATTACGCGCAGTACCATTTTTCCGAGGAAGAGCAGCTGATGCTCGAATCCGGCGTCTCGCCGGCTCACCGGGAACTGCACCAGCGCCGCCATGCCGAGTTCGTCGAGCAGCTGTCGACGATGTGGAACGCGCGGCGCTCGATGGCCGATCCCGCCGACACGCTGCACGGATTTCTGCGCGCCTGGCTCGCATTCCATATTCTCGGCGAAGACCATGTGATGGCGCGCGAGATCACGCAGCGCCGCGCCGGCAACGCCCCCGTCGAAGGCGACGCCGTTCCCAAAGACAGCAGCACCGCCGCACTGCTCTCGGCGCTGCACAACCTCTACCATGTGCTGTCCGCGCAGAATCGCGATCTCGCCGCGGTCAATGTCCACCTCGAGGAGCGCGTGGCCGAACGCACCGGGGAGCTGGCGCTCGCGAACGAAACGCTGACCGATCTGAACCGCCGGCTGGAAACGCTCTCGAATACCGACGGCCTGCTCGGCATCGCCAACCGGCGGCACTTCAATGAAAGCCTGGAGAAGGAATGGCGCCGCGCGCAGCGCGCGCGTGAGCCGCTTTCGCTGCTGATGATCGATGTCGATTACTTCAAGCGCTACAACGACACCCATGGCCACCAGGCGGGCGACGCCTGTCTTCAATCCGTGACCCAGGCCGCGCTGTCCGCAATGCGGCGCCCGGCCGACCTGCTGGCGCGCTATGGCGGGGAGGAACTGATCGTGATGCTGCCCGATATCGCAGCCGAAGGCGCGATGCTGGTGGCGCAGGAAATCCGCGGGAAACTCGCGCAGCGGCAAATCCCCCACGGCGATTCTCCCGTGTCCGGGCAGGTCACCGTAAGCATTGGCGCCGCCACCATGACGCCGGGCCCTCAGGCACGCCCGGAGGAGCTGGTAGCCGCCGCCGACCGCGCCTTGTATGCAGCCAAGCAGGCCGGCCGCGACCGCGTCTGTCCGGGATGACGCACCGGACTGCGCCGCGTCGGGCTGATCGGCACCATCGGCGCCGCTACGCGTCGCCCATTTCGCCGCGCAGCCGCCGCGCCATCGCGCGCGCATAGTACGCAGGCGCGAGCCGGCTGACCCACCAGGCGAGTTTCGCCGTGCGCCCCGGCAGCAGCAGTCGCTTGCCACTGCGCGCCGCGCGCAGGATCTCCGCGGCGATGTCCTCCGCGCGCGCGCGCACGCCAACGACCTGCTGCGCGTGGCGCGCCGGCCGTCCGTCGCCGCCCAGCGCGTTCCTGTCAATGCCGGTGGCGATGAAGGACGGGCATACGATGAGCACGTCCACGCCGTCGTCGGCGAGCTCGCTGCGCAAGCTTTCGAAAAAGCCGTGCAGCGCGTGTTTTGCCGCGGCATAGCCGGTGCGCGCAATCAGCGGCGCGAAACCGGCGACGCTGGAGACGACGATGATCAGCCCGCGCGATTCGACCAGCGCATCCAACGCCGCGCGCGTGCAGTGGACCGCGCCGAAGAAGTTCACTTCCATCACGCGCCGCGTCACCGCGGAGTCGGTGCGCCGAAAGGCGCTGCGGTGGCTGATGCCGGCGTTGTTGATGAGCACGTCGATGCGGCCCCAGCATGCGATCACCGCCGCGAGCGCGCGCTCGCACTCCGCCGCATCGCTCACGTCGCAGGCGAGACCGACCGCCTGCCGGCCCTGACTGCGCAGCGGGGCGGCGAGCGCCTCGGCCGCGTCCCCGTCGAGGTCGAGGGCAGCGACGTACGCGCCCGCTGCGGCGAAGGCATGCGCCAGCGCCCGCCCCAGGCCGCCGGCCGCGCCTGTGATCACCACCGTCTTTCCGGCAAAGTCGCGCTTCATGCGCGAGCTCGGCGTGCGCGCGCAGCGAGGTAGAACTCGAACACCTCGGCCGAAGTCTTCTGCGGCACGTAGCCGAACACTTCCTTCAAGCGACGATTGGTCAGCACCGGGCGGTAGCGCAGGAAATCCACCTGCTCCGGCCCGTACTGCGTCAGACCCAGGGGCTTGAGCAGCGCGAGCGCAGCCTGCAGCAGCCACGCGGGCAGCGCCACGCAGCGCTTGTCCAGATGCGCAGCGATCTCTTGTATGCGCAGCGCACCGTCGCCGGCGACGTTGTAGATGCCGGCCCGGTCCGAGTACACGGCCTCGAGCATGCAGCCGACCACGTCCTTGTCCCAGATGAACACGAAGGGGCTGTCTGCGCCGCGGATCGCGATCAGCCGCGGCTTGTCGAACAAGTCGGTGATCTGGTTCTTGACCGTCTCGCCAAGTATGGTGCCGATGCGGAACACCACCTGCGCCAGCTGCGGTTGCTGCACGCGATAGTCCGCGAGCATTTCCTCGACCAGGCGTTTGTGCCAGGAATAGGCGAACGCCTGGTTGCCGCGCAGCGGCTGATCCTCGCTGATCCAGGTGGGATTGTCGGCGTGGTAACCGTAGGCCGCGCCGCTGGAGGACACGACGACTTTCCCCACCCCCGCGGCGACGCAGGCTTTGAGAAGATTCTCGGTGCCGAGCACGTCGACCGAATATTCGAACTCGCGATCGCTGTCTTTTCCCGGCGTGACGATGGAAGCGAGATGCACCACCGTGTCGATCGTGTGGCGCGCCAGCAGCGTGTCCAGCCCGGGCGCGCGAATGTCGGCGGCTTCGTATATGACGCCCGGCAGACGTCCTTCGGCCGGCACTTCGCGCACGTCCATCGCCACCAGCGCGGCGGGCTTGCGCGCGGCGTCCTGCGCAAGAGCCGCGATCAGCTGACTGCCGAGGTAGCCGGCCGCGCCGGTCACCAGTACGCGCGGCGCGTTCACTACTTGCCCTTCGGCTCCTGGTGCATGTCCTTGAAGTGGATCAGACCCGGCGCCCACATATGCTTGACCGGATCGACGTCGACATGGATCACGGCGCAGCGGCCGCTGGCACGGCAGCGCTCCAGCGCCGGCTTGAGTTCCTTCGGGTCGGACACGCGCTCGCCATGCGCGCCCATGGAAATCGCCAGCTTGTCGAACTCGATTTCGCCGAGGTCGGTGCCGATGTTCTCCTCCGGTTCGAGGTGCTTTTTCAGCATGGTCTTGATCGGGCGCAGAGTGAAGGACTGGTTGATCTTCACCATGCCCCAGGCCTTGTCGCACAGGACCAGGTAGGTGACCAGAAGCTTGTTCCGCACCGCGGTTTCGATTTCCTGCGGATGAAAGCCCATCGCGCCGTCGCCGATGATGCACACCACCTGCCTGCCGGGCAGCGCCACCGCCGCGCCCAGCGCCTGCGCCACGCCCGCGCCCAGCATGCCGAATTTGAATGTCGAAAGAAGCGTGTTCGGCACGCGCATCTGGTGGTAGAAGCTCGCCCAGATCGTGGTGTTGCCCCCGTCTGCGACGAGGATCGCGTCGTCGGCGAAGAATTCGCGGCACACGCTGGCGACATGCGCCGGGTTCATCGGCACGGAGCGATCCGCAAGCGCGCGGTCCCAGCCGCGGCGGTCGCGCGCCTTGGCCTCGTTGTAGCGCGCGATATTTTTTTTCCGCGCATCGGTGCGGATTTCGCCCTGCCTCGCTTCCAGCTTCGCGGCGAGCGCGGCAAGGAACAACTTGGCGTCGCCGAGTATGGCGAGTTCCGCAGGCTTGTTCATGCCGAGCATTTCGCCGTCGGCGTCGACCTGGATCATTTTCTGTTTCGACGGCGGACTCCAGTAGGGCGCCTTGCCCCACCAGTCGGTCTCGCCGAAGCGCGTGCCCAGCGCCAGCACCAGATCGGCGTCGTTGCGCGCCTGGTGGTTCAGCTTGACGTGGATCATCGGCAGCGCCAATTCGGAAGTCTCGGGCAGCACGCCGCGCGCCGACCAGCTCGTGGTCACCGGCGCGCACAGGAGTTCCGCGACCCGGCGCAGCTCGGCGTAGGCGCCCGCATGGATGATGCCGCTGCCGGCGTGGATCAGCGGCTGCTCGGCCGCGATCAGCATGTCGGCCGCGCGCTCTATGAGTTCCGGCGCGGGCGTGGTCGGCGCCGTCCTGCGGTACTGGTGCGGCGCCCAGAACGCCGGGTCCGCCTTGACCTTGGTGTTCATGATGTTCTCGGGCACGTCGATGTGCACGACGCCCGGGCGGCCCTCCCAGGATTTCCTGAGCGCCATGCGCACGAGCTCTGGAATGCGCTCGAACGAAGAGATGACGCAGCTCCATTTCGCCATTTTGCCGATCACGCCGGACTGGTCGAAACACTGGTAACTGCCGCCGCGGTCGGGGTAGGCGATGCCGGGTCGGCGGCAGGCGGTGACCACCAGCACGCGGTTGCCCTCGGCCTGCTCCACCGCGATGCCGGGCAACGCATTGGCCACGCCGGGACCGTTCGAGGCCATGCATACGCCCAGCGTGCCGGTGAGCCGCGCATACGCGCCGGCCATATGCACGGCGCTGGTCTCGTGGCGCGGGGTGATGAGATCGATACCGTGCTTGCGCAAACTCCCATAGAAACCGAAATAGGTGCCGTCGATGATGCCGAACACCTTCTGCACCCCCTCTGCCTGCAACATTTTGACAATGACTTCCCCGCCACTGATTTCAGCCATGCCCGCCCCTGCTTGTTATGTGTTCGGCAATAGTACCGTGGATCGGGTGCGCGCTGCCGGCGCGCCCTGCGCGGCGACCACCCGGTTCCGTCCGCCGCGCTTCGCCTCGTACAGTGCCGCATCGGCGCTGCGCAGCAAGGACTCCCAGTCCGAGCCATTCTCGCCGTAGGCCGCGACGCCTGCGCTGACCGTGATCGCAATCGAAATCGCCCCCGCCTGGATCGGCCGCTCGCCCACGGCAACGCGCGCACGTTCGCTGGCGGCGATCGCGGCAGGCATGTCGGTGCCGGGCATCAGCAGCGCGAATTCCTCGCCGCCGTAGCGGCCGAGCACATCGTGTCCGCGCAGGCTTGCCCGCAGCGTGTCGACCACTTGGCGCAGAACCTGGTCGCCCACAAGATGGCCATGGGTATCGTTCACGTCCTTGAAATGATCGAGGTCGAAAATCGCCAGCGCCAGCCCGGTGTCCTCGCGCACGCAGCGCGACAGTTCGCGTTCGCACTCGAGCATGAACGCGCGCCGGTTGAGGATCGCCGTCAGCGGATCGAGCATGGCCAAGCGGGCGAGGTCGGCCTGCAGTTGTTCGATTTCGATCCACACTACGCCCAGCGTCGCCAGCACGACGAACACGGCGAACAGCATAATGCTCGAGAATTGGAAGAAATCGGGTGCAAGCAAAT
>CAZRMO010000039.1:26719-31273 GCA_964601155.1 uncultured Enterobacteriaceae bacterium | reverse complement strand
ATCGCCGACACCATGTCGTTGAACAGGCGCATGTACTGGCGGTATTCCTGCGGGTGTCCGGCATAGTACTCGGCATATTCCTTGGTATTGCCGCCGGTGCAGAAAGCCTTGTCGCCGGCGCCGGTGAATACCACGCAGTTGACGTCGCGTGCATTCGATGCAGCGCGGAACGCGAGGATCACGCCCTTCACCATGTCGGTGGTGTAGGAGTTGAACTGGCCTGGGTTGTCGAGCCAGATCCAGGCGTTGTACAGATCGGGCACGACTTTGCCGTCGGGCGTGCGTGCCGGGCGCTTCTCGTAGCGCACGCCGGGCCGGGCGAAATCCTCGTCGAGTTCGTGGTTCTTGAATTCCCGTGTTGCGCTTGAGGCTGCTGCAGTACTCATACTTGGCTCTCCTTGGAGGTCATTTCAGAACTAGCTGTCATTCCGCGTCCCCCTGCGGGGATGAACTTTGCAAGGAATCCACTTTTGAACCAGACAAAAAGCAGATTCCTCGGCCGCGGGCCTCGGAATGACAAATATCGGCGTTTGCAGTTATCGGCGCTCGCTTTCCATCAAAGTGACGGAACCAAAACCGCGCGGCGTTTGATTTCGCGCTGGTGCGTCGCCTCGAACACATGGTTGATGTCGGCGAGCGGGTGCACTTCGACGAAAGGCTTTACTTTGACCTTGCCCGCGAGCACCAGTTCCAGCGCGGCCGGATAGTGCTCGGGTGTGCAGCCCCAGTTGCCGATCGCACGCGCATCGAAAGCCATCAGATTGGACAGGCGGATCTCCACTTTGTCCATGGTGAAACCGACCACGCCGAGGGTGGCGCCGTGCACCAGCAGCCCGTAGGCGGTCTGCTGGCCGGCGGCGCTGCCGGAACACTCGAAGATGAACCATTCGGTCGCGCGCAGGCCATTCTCTTTGGCAAATTTGGAGATCGCACCCTTCAATGCTTTGGGATCGAGTTCCTTCGGGTTCAGCGTGAGCGCGGCGCCGTACTGCGAGATTGCAGCGAGTTTGGCCGGGTCGACATCGATGGCGACGACTTTCGCACCGAAGGCGTTTGCCACTTGCACGCAGTATCCGCCGACGCCGCCGGCGCCGATGACGATGGCGAGGCTGCCGGGAGTGACACCGGCGCGGTGGACCGCCTGGTATGGCGTGGTGACGGCATCGGCGACGACCGACACTTCGGATAGGTCCAGACCGGCGGCGGAGAGGCGCTGCTCGTCCACCGGGCACAGTCCGCGCGCAGGGACGGCGATGTGGCTGGCGAAACCGCCCTGGATGTCGTTGCCGGGCATCTTCTGCGCGCGGCAGATGGCGGCGCGGCCGCGCTTGCATAGATCGCATTCACCGCAGGGGATGACCGCAGGCACGATGACCGATTTTCCGACCCAGCTCTCGGCGCCGCTGCCGGCGGCAACCACGCGCCCGCTGATTTCGTGGCCCAGCGTAAGGGGCAGAGCGTGATTGGTGCGCACACCGTCGTAGAAATAGCCCAGGTCGGTGTGGCAGACGCCGCAGCCGGCGATCTCTATCACCACCTCCGCGGGCTGAGGCGGGAACGGGTTGAATGCCGATTCGACCATGGCGACCTTGGGCGCCGTCATCATCCACCGGTGTGCGTCTGTGCTCATGCCTGTGCCTCCAATTTGGGGTGCCGCGCTGTTGGATTGTACTGATAAGTCAGTTTCAGCTTGACTTTTTTGGCTCTAATTACGTATTATGGTACTAGAATGCGTATTTAGAAGTCAAGCGCAAAATGCAATTTAGTCGTATGTCGCTTCAGAATGACGAAGCGGGCCCTGGCTAAGCAAGGAGGAAAACATGAGGGAACGTAATCCCTCATGTCGTGTTCATATATGTTGGCTGTCAGGAAAGATCGCAAACCACGCGCCCGACGCGCAGAACGACGGGCGCGGCAAGACGGAGGCTACACCGTGTCAAAGCACAAAGAGAAGATCAAAGACAATATTTCGATTGCGATCACCGGCAGCGGCGGCGCCGGCGTGATGACCGCCGGCAATCTGCTGCTCGAGGTCGCCGCTCAGGCCGGCTGGTACGGTCTGATGGTGCGCTCGAGCGGACCGCAGATCCGCGGCGGCGAAGCGGCGGCGCTGCTGCGCTTTTCGCACGCGCCGGTAGAGTGCCTGGACGACCGCTTCGATATCCTGATCGGCATCGACTGGCAGAACATCCACCGCTTCGCCGACGAGATTCCGCTCGATGGTGCGAGCGTGATGATAGGCGACCCGGAGCAGGGTGAGCCGCCCGAGGTGTTCACAACGCGGGGTGCAAGCTATGCGCCGCTGCCGTTCAAGCAGATGGCGAAAGCAATACCCGGGAGCTGGCCCAATATGATCGCGCTCGGCCTGGCCGCCGGGCTGGCAGGTCTGCCTGCAGACTCGGTCAAAGCGGTATTGCAGAAATCGCTTAAGAAAGGCGGCGGGGAGAAAATGGCCGCCAATCTCGCCGCCGCCGACGCGGGATATGCCGCCGCCGCAAATGTGCCGGCGGTGCCGCGCCTCGCGCACAAGCCTGCGCGCGCTGCGAAACAGGACGCGCGCTGGCTGATCACGGGCAATCAGGCCGCGGGTTTTGGCGTGGTCCGCGGCGGCGTGCGCTTCTGCGCCGCCTATCCGATCACGCCGGCGACCGAAGTGCTCGAGTGGCTGGCGCCCGCGCTGCCCAAGGTCGGAGGCACACTGGTGCAGGCAGAGGACGAACTGGCTTCGGTCAACATGATCGTCGGTGCTTCCTATGGCGGCGTGCCCGCGGTGACGGCCACCTCGGGGCCGGGCTTGTCGCTGATGATCGAAGCGATCGGGCTGGCAGTTGCGGCTGAAGTGCCGATCGTGGTGATCGACGTGATGCGCGGCGGACCATCGACCGGCATACCGGCAAAAAGCGAGCAAAGCGACGTGAACATCGCGGTCAATGGATTACATGGCGACGCGCCGCGAATTGTCGTTGCACCGAATTCCATCTCCGATTGCGTCTCGGCGACGCAATGGGCGGTGTATCTGGCGGAAGCGATGCAGTCTCCGGCCATCGTGCTTTCCGATCAGTACTTCGGCCAGACGCGTGCGGTGGTGGACCCGCCCGCCGACATCGGCCTGGTGGGTGAGCGTCTGAAGCCGAGCGCAGGGGCGGAAGGCTACAAGCGCTACGCCATCACCGAGTCGGGAATCTCGCCGATGTCGATTCCGGGCATGCCCGGTACCGCGTACACGGCCGACGGCCTGGAGCACAACGAGCGCGGCCTGCCTTCGAGCCAATCGGGCGATCACATCAGGCAACTCGACAAGCGCGCGAAGAAGCTCGCGGAATTCGATTACGGCGAGCGCTGGGCCGACGTCGAAGGCAAGGGTGAACTTGCCATCGTCACGTTCGGCTCCTGCACCGGCGCGGCGCGCGAAGCGCTCGCGCGCGCCGACGCCGAGGGGATCAAGGCGCGGCTGGTGTCCTTGCGCCTGCTCAGCCCGGCTCAACCAGAACACGTGGCCAAAGCGTTGGCGGGCGCAAAGCGCGTGCTGGTGGTGGAGCAGAACCACACCCGTCAGTTGTACCGCTACCTGCGCGCCGAATATGATCTGCCGGGCGAAGTCAGGAGTTTCTGCCATCCCGGACCGCTGCCTATGCGTCCCGCCGAAATCCACCAGCAAATCACCGAATGGAGCCGCGCATGAATTCCGCTGTCACTGCCGCTGCCGCGCCGATCACGGCGCAGGCGTTCAAGTCCGATTACAAGCCGATCTGGTGCCCGGGTTGCGGCGACTACTCGGTGCTGTCCGCGTTCACCAAGGCCTTCGCCAAGCTCGAATTGCTGCCGGAGAACATCGCCGTCGTATCGGGTATAGGCTGTTCCTCGCGTATTCCCGCGTACACCAACTGCTACGGCTTTCACGGCGTGCACGGGCGCTCGCTCGCCGCGGCGGCGGGGCTCAAGCTGGCGCGCCCCGATCTCACGGTGGTCGTGGCGAGCGGCGACGGCGACGGCTACTCCATCGGCGGCAATCATTTCCTGCATGCCTGCCGGCGCAATGTCGATCTGACCTACGTCGTCATGGACAACCACGTGTACGGCATGACCAAGGGCCAGCCTTCACCCACCACCGAGCCGGACTGGGATTCCAAACTTTCCCCCGGCGGCACCGGTCTGCGCACCTTCAATCCGCTGGTGATCGCGCTCGCCGCGGGCGCCAATTTCGTCGCGCGCGCGTTCGCTGGCGATCCCAATGGCACCGCCGGCATCATTGCCGAGGCGATCAGCACGCCGGGATTCTCCTTCGTCGAAATCCTCAGTCCTTGCGTGACCTTCCGCCCCGAGCAGCGCGAATGGAAGCAACTGGTGCGGCAGGCGCCGGTAAAGCATACTGAAGATGCGGCGCGCGCGGCGCGGCGCCTCATGACCGACGACGGCATGAACGTGGGCGTGTTGTACAAAGGCGAGCGCAAGCCCTACCAGCCTCCAATCGGTAAAGGCAAGAAACATCCATCCGACCTTGAAGCGGAGTTTGCACTATGAGCACTAAAAAAAGCAGCAAGAAAGGCGCGAAGC
>CAZRMO010000039.1:0-26619 GCA_964601155.1 uncultured Enterobacteriaceae bacterium | reverse complement strand
CAAAGCCTAGCGCCAAGCCGAGCGTAAAAAGGAACACTGCCGCAGCCAAGCCGAAAGCTACGCGTGCAGCCAAGCCCGTGTCGGCGAAAGCGGCGGGTAAAGCGCCTGTACCCAGCGCGTCGGAATTCATGGCGTATGCCTACGCCATGGAAGCCGAGGCGGCGGAGCGCTACGCCGAATTCGCGGATGCGATGGAAGTGCACAATAACCGCGAGGTGGCCGAGTTGTTCCGCAAGCTGTCGCGCATCGAGCAGATCCACGCCGACCAGATTCTGGAACAGATGGGCTGGAAACAAGCGCCGGCTACTGCCGCCGACGTGCGCTGGCAAGGCGCGGAAGGTCCCGAGACCGCGGATCCGAGCGAACTGCACTACCTGATGCAGCCCTATCATGCTCTGAAGATCGCCCTGCATAACGAAAAGCGAGCGCGCGATTTTTTCGCCCACCTGGCCAAGACCACCAAGGACGCGGGTGTGCGCGCAGGAGCGCTGGAGATGAAGGAAGAAGAGGCGGAGCACGTGCGCCTGATCGAGGGCTGGATCAAGCGCACTCCGGTGCCCGAAGCCGGCTGGGAAGCGGACCTGGATCCGCCGGTGCTGTCCGATTGAGCACGTAATCGAGTTTCAGCCCCGTGGGAGCAAGAACCGAAGGAGGAGACATGCAAGTACTGTTACCAGAAGGATGGGCGCCGCCGATAGGCTACGCCAACGGCATCGCCGTCGCGCCCGGGCGCATCGTGTTCATCGCAGGGCAGGTGGGCTGGGATGCCGGACAGAAGTTTCATTCCACGGAAGTCGCGCCCCAGTTCGATCAGGCTCTGCAGAACGTGCTCGCAGTGCTGGCCGAGGCCGGGGGCAGCCCCGAACACATCTGCCGCATCACCGCGTTCTGCTGCGACAAGCCGGCCTACCTCGCCGCGCGCCCGCAACTCGGCGCGATCTGGAAGCGCCTGATGGGCAAACACTATCCGTGCATGAGCATGATCTTCGTCTCCGACCTGCTCGACAGCCCGGGCAAGATCGAACTCGAAGCGACCGCAGTGGTGCCGGCGAACTGATCCGGCAGCGGCTCGCGCCTATTTCGCCTTTGCGAAATCCCCTGGCTCGAGCAGCTTCGAGCACAGGAAGCCGATCACCAGTCCCCAAAACGGCGCGCCGATGTTGAATATCGGCACGTTGGCAATGGTGACGATGAACGTCACCAACGCGCCGAACGTGTGCGTGGTGCGAAATGCCGCGACGAAGGAGGTCTGCAGCACGCGCAGCATCGCGAGGCCGCCCAGCGTGGCAATGAAGGCTTGGGGCGTTGCGAGCATGAGGTGCGTGAACGTGGGCGCGAGCGCGCCGAAGGCGATGACCAGCAGGCCCACCAGCAGACCCGAGGTGTACTGGCGCGAGCGCTCGCCGGAGGTGGAGAGGATCGCGTTTACCGGGCCGGTGAGGCAGGTCGATACCGAACCGACCAGCGCGCAAAGCATCGATCCGGCGCCGCAGGCGATGGTGACGGCGTTGACGGGCGGCTTGTGGCCGGCCACGCCGAGCACGGCGTAGCCCTGTCCGTTCTGCACCGCGAGCACCGTGATCGCGAGCGGCACTACCAGTTCCACCAGGGCGCGCCAGGAAAACACCGGCGTATACAGGGTCGGCCGCGCGAAACTGAAAATCGCGCCGCTTCCCGGATGGAAGCGGTCGAGCAAGGCGACCGCGGCCGCGCCCGCGACCAGCGCGCCGATCAGCGGCGGGACGAAACGCCCCAGCCGCGGCAGCGCGGAGAGCGCGAGAAATGCCGCCACCATGGGCGCCGCAATCCAGAAATCGTCGCGCAGCGCAAACACGAGGTCGAGGTCAAAGCGCAGGAACACGCCGGCCACCATGCCCATGACGATCGGCATGACCGCCGCCTGCATCGCGCGCCGCACCAGGCCGGAAGCGCCGAGCACGAGCATCAGCAGTCCGGTGACCTGGTAGGCGCCGATCACCTCGGCGAAACTCAGATGGCCCAGCGCCGGGCCGATGAGCACGGCCCCAGGAATACTCCAGAGAAACACCAGCGGCTGCCGGTAAAACCAGCAGAAGACCAGGCTGATGAGACCGTTCAGAAAAAACGCGCCGAACATCCACGAGGAGATGTCGGATGCGCTGAGGCTGCCATTCCTGCCGATGGCGAGAATGATCGCCACCGGACCCGTGGTCGCGAAGATAAACGCCACCAAGCCGTTGACGGCATACGGCCCGCCGAAATCGGAGCGGATTTGGCGCAGTCCGGGCGGTGCTAGGTCTGGAGCTTCGAGCGGCATCGGCAAACTGGCGCGTTTCAGTCGGTGTCGGATGGTTTGCGCAAGCAACAGCGGGCGTCCGGCGTGCCGGGCCGTATTTCGATTTGCGCCATGCCGAAGTGTAGCCGATCCGCGGTGGCTAAGGCGGCGAGCCTGTTCGAATCGCCGACAATAGTCGCCCTTGCCACGGCGCGTCGCGCTAGGTGAAATCGAAGCCCGGTGTGGCAAATTCGCGCCCGCCGGCGTCAATCTATGCTAGCCTGACGGCGCCCGCAGCAAGCGAAGCGCCGCGCGGGCATGGCGACAATAATCGATAAGCCTTAACGCGGTAAGCAGTTCGCTTCAGTCAGCCGCTGAACGACGCTGCACCCGAAAGGTTCGTTCAACTGGAGAAGGAGGACCCCCTATGCACACGTCACGATTGGTGAACCGGCTGTCTGCTGCGCTGATTTCCGCTCTGGTATTGGCCCTGTCCGGTTGCGGTGGCGGCGGCGGCAGTTCTACTCCGGCCGTAACGCCGACGATCACCGGCTTGGCCGCAACCGGCGCCGCGATCGCGAACGCGCCGGTCAGCGCGAAATGCACGGCCGGCGTCGAGGTGTCGGGCACGACCGCAGCCGACGGCACGTTTACGCTCACGCTTTCCGGCGGGCAGACTTTCCCCTGTATGGTGCAAGTGACGAACGGCACGGTAAAGTTTCACAGCTTCGCCGCGGCCGCGGGCCACATCAACGTGACGCCGCTGACCGAACTCGTCATCGCCAAGGCGCTCGGTTCTAATCCTGAGAACGCTTACACGAGTTTCGATGCGAACACGGGCAGCACCATCGCCAACGGCCTTGCCGACGCCAAGACCTACGTCGACACTGAAGTGAAAGCCCTCACCGGCACCGCGCCGGCCGGCGACGTCATCACCGAAACGTTCAAGATCGGCGACAGCGAGGACAAGCTGCTTGAAGACGCCCAGGCCAAGGTCGGCAATGCCAGCATCAGCGATATTCGTTTCGCCGCGCAAGAGGGCGACTCGCTGGACGGCTCGCAGGATCGCGGCACGCTCGTCAGCACCGATCCCCCAAGCCTGATCGGCACACTCACGGCGTCGACGATCGACGCGCAGACCGCAGCTTCCGGCCTGAACGCGCTCAGTGGCGCTGCACAGTGCGACGTCAGCATCTGGCAGCTGGACTACAACACGATAGGCGTCAAGGGCGAGGCGACCAATGCTTCCGCCGCTTTGCTCGTGCCTAGCAACTGCAAGAACGGCACGAACGGTGCGTCGAACGGAGACCTGATCGCCTACGCCAAAGGCACCGACGTGCAGCAGCCGCGCACGCTCGCGAGCCTGACCGATCCCGAGACCTTCTCGCTGGTTGCAATGTTCGCGTCGCAGGGTTATGCCGTGGTCGCAACCGATTACCTCGGCTTCGCCAAGTCGACCTATGAATACAATGGCTATCCATTTCATCCTTACCTGCACGCGGCTTCCGAAGCGAGTTCGATCATCGATTCGATCCGCGCGGCGCGTAACGCCGCCTCGGCGTCCATGGTCAATATGACGCTCTCCGGCAAAGTCATGGTCACAGGCTATTCGCAGGGCGGGCACTCGTCGATGGCTGCGCAACGCGCGATCGAGGACGATTATTCCGACGAGATAAATCTGGTCGCGGGCGCGCACCTCGCCGGCCCGTACAATCTGTCAGGCGCGTTCCGCGATCCCACGATCAACAGCAGTACCGTTGCGATCGCAGGCTATCAGTTTTTCGTGCCCTACATCATTACTTCGTGGCAGAAGGCCTACGGCAACGTGTACACGAACGTCACGGACGTGTTCCAGGATCCCTACGCTAGCTTCGGAAACGGCATCGAGAACCTGCTGCCGAGCACGACGCTCAACTACAGCACGCTGATCAGTAGCGGCGCACTGCCCGGGGCAAATGGCGAAACGCCCGCGCAGGCGCGCGACGAGCTCATGCAGCCGACATTCCTGACCGATGTGCAGAACAACGACAACAACGGGCTGTATATCGATGCGAAGAAGAACGACCTGCTCGACTGGACGCCGAAGGCGCCGGTGCTGCTCTGCGGCGGCAAGTACGACCCAACCGTGCCACCTAGCGTGCACATGGACGTGTTGATGGCGAAGTTTACGGCAGAGGGTCTTACCAGCCCACAAGTACAATCGGTCGATGTCGACCCTTACATTCAGGCGACTTACGGTGTGCTCGCGTCTCCGACTGCGACGACTAAGACCATGCCGGATCCGTCTAACGCGGCCTACGCGACCTATATGGCGAGCTACCACGGCAGCTACGAACCGCCGTTCTGCGAACAGGCGGCAAAGAAGCTGTTCGATACGGTGAAGTAAAGCCGCATCGGAGTACGAAAGAAGCAGCCAGCGGGCTGCTTCTTTCGTTTACGCCGTCCAACATCGACCGCGATAACTTGCCAGGGCGCGGCGCGCAGGCTAACCTCGCCGCGTGACTGCGTTTGTGAATCGATCCTGATGCTGGTGCTGGAAAAATTGAGCAAGACCTACGAGGGCGCGCGCAGGCGCAGCGTGCTGCGCGGCGTCGACCTCACGCTCGCCTCGGGCGAGTACATCGCCGTCATGGGGGAATCGGGCATAGGCAAGTCCACGCTGCTCAATCTGATCGCGGGGCTGGATCGTCCCGACGCGGGCAGCATCCGTCTCGACGGCGTCGATCTGGCCGGACTCGACGACGATGCGGCTACCATTTTGCGGCGCGAGAGCATGGGCTTCGTGTTCCAGGCGTTCCACATCCTGCCCTATCTGAGTCTGGAGCAGAATGTCGCCTTGCCGCTGGTGCTTAACCGCGTCGCCGAGCACGAAGCGGACGAGCGCACGCGGGCGATGCTCGCCGCGGTGGGCCTGGACGGGCGCGCGACGAGCATGCCGCGCGAATTGTCCGGCGGCGAATTGCAGCGCGCGGCGATCGCGCGTGCACTGGTGCACCGGCCGAAGCTGCTGCTGGCGGACGAGCCCACCGGTAATCTCGATCCGGACAGCGCCGCGCAGGTGCTGGCCTTGTTGCGCGAGCAGGTCAAGAGCAGGAACGCAGCCTGCATCCTGGTCACGCATTCGCAGGCGGCGGCGGCGACCGCGGACCGGATCGTGGTGCTGACTGCGCAGGGCCTGCGGGAAGCGCGCTGATGCGCCCGCCCGCAGCCTTGAACCTGTCGCCCGCTGCGCTGTTCCTCGCGCCGCTGGCGCAGCACAAGGGCAGGCTTGCGGTCTCGGTGCTTGCGATCGCGCTGGGCGTGGCGCTGGGCTATGCGGTGCAGCTGATCAATGCCGTGGCGCTCAACGAATTCTCCCAGGCGGTGCGCTCGCTCACTGGCGAGGCCGATCTCGAAATTCGCGGCCCGCGTGCCGGCTTCGACGAGCTGCTTTATCCGCGCGTCGCGCGCCTGGCGCAGGTCGCAGTGGCGAGTCCGGTGCTGGAGGTGGAGGCGAAGCTGCCCGGCCGGAAACGGCCGCTGCGCGTACTGGGCGTCGATGCATTTCGCGCAGCGCAGGTGCAGCCGCGTCTGATCGCAAGCATGCCGGGCGACAGGCTCGAGCTGTTGCGGCCGGATGCCTTGTTCCTCAGTCCGGCCGCGGCCGATAGCCTGAAACTGAAAGTAGGTGACCGGATCGCGCTGCAGGTGGGCCTCGCGCAGGTGAGTCTGCGCGTTGCCGGGCTGTTGCGCGCGAGCGGGCGCGAGCGCCTGGGCGTGATGGACATCGCCGCGGCGCAGCTGGCGCTGAAGCGCATGGGGCGCATCAACCGTATCGACATCCGCGCGCGTCCCGGCGCGGACCTGGGCGCATTGCAGGCGCGCCTGCGCGCCGAGTTGCCGCCGGGCCTGATCGTCGAGCGTCCGCAAAGCGATCTGCAGCGCAATGCCAGCATGTCGCGCGCTTACCGCGTGAATCTGAATGTGCTCGCGCTGGTGGCGCTGTTCACCGGCGGCTTCCTGGTGTTTTCGGCGCAGGCGCTGTCGGTAGTGCGCCGGCGCGCGCAGCTCGCGCTGCTGCGCGTGCTCGGCGTGACCCGCGCCGGCATGCTGCGCATGCTGCTCGCCGAGGGCGCGCTGATCGGCGCGGTCGGGGCCGCGATCGGGCTCGCTGCGGGCTACCTCATGGCCGCCGCCGTGCTCGCGCGTTTCGGCGCCGACCTCGGTGCAGGGGCGTTCCGCGGACTGCATCCCGAACTGCACGCCGATTTTTGGACGAGCGCGCTGTTTTTCGCGCTCGGCGTGCTGGTCGCAGCGGCCGGCAGCCTCGCCGCCGCGCTCGAAGCGGCGCGCGCTGCGCCGGCGCAGGCGCTGAAGGCCGGCGACGAGCAGACCGCGTTCGCGCGGCTGCGCCCGGCGTGGCCAGGCATCGTTGTGCTGGCGCTGGGCGCGCTATGCACCACTGCGGGTCCGGTCGGCGGCATACCCTTGTTCGGCTATATTGCGATCGCGCTGATGCTGGTGGGCACGCTGGCGCTGATGCCGCGCCTGGCGACGACGGTGTTCGGCCTGCTGCCGCGTCCGCGCAGCGTGGGCGCGCGCCTGGCGCTGGCGCAATTGCAGGGCGCACCGGGGCAGGCGGCGGTGAGCCTGGCCGCGATCGTGGCCAGCTTTTCGCTGATGGTGGCGATGGCGATCATGGTCGCATCGTTCCGCATTTCGCTGGACGGCTGGCTGGACCAGGTGCTGCCGGCCGACCTTTATCTGCGCACCGGCATGTTCGGGGATACCGGCTATCTTTCGCCGCAGGACGAGGCGCGTATCGCCGCGCTGCCGGGCGTGCGCCGGGCCGAATTTCTGCGCATCGAACATCTGCTGCTCGATCCTGGCAAACCGCGCGTGGCTTTGCTCGCGCGCTCGCTTCCGCGCGACGATCCGGGCGGACGCCTGCCGCTGGTCGGCGAGGAGCGCTTGCCGCGCCCGGACCAGCCGCCGCCGCTGTGGGCGAGCGAGGCCATGGTCGATCTGTACGGCTACAAGGTGGGCGAGGTGGTGGCGCTTCCGCTCGCCGGCACCATGCGGCGCTTCACCGTGGCGGGCATCTGGCGCGATTACGCGCGCCAGCAGGGCTCGGTGATCATCCAGCGCGAGCGCTACATCGCGTATACAGGCGACCGCAATTCCAACGATGTGGCGCTGTATCTCGCACCGGGCGCGAGCCGCGACGCGGTATTGCGCGAGATACGCGCCAGCGTACCCGGCGCCGCCAATCTGGAGTTCGGCTCGCCCGGCGAGATTCGCGCGCGCTCGCTCAAAGTGTTCGACCGCACGTTTGCGGTGACGTACGCGCTCGAGGCGGTGGCGGTGCTGATCGGCTTGTTCGGGCTGTCGTCGAGCTTCGGCGCGCTGGTGCTCGCGCGCAGCCGCGAGTTCGGCATGCTGCGCCACATCGGCATGACGCGGCGCCAGATTGGCGCCATGCTCGCGACCGAGGGTACGCTGGTGAGTGCGCTAGGCCTGGCGCTGGGTTTGGCTCTCGGCTGGGTCATCGGCCTGGTGCTGATCCACGTGGTCAACCGCCAGTCGTTTCACTGGAGCATGGAACTGCACCCGCCGTGGGGGCTGCTGGCGCTGCTCGCCTCGGCGCTGGTTTTGCTGGCGACGCTGACGGCGCTGGCGAGCGGCCGGCGCGCGCTCGGCGTGGACGTGGTGCGCGCGGTGAGGGAGGACTGGTGAGGCGCAGGCAAGGCAGTGTGGCCGCGCTGTTGGCGCTGATAGCCCTGGCCTGGCTGTGCGGCAGCGCCGTGGCGCAGGACTACGCGCAAGTCAGCCCCGGCTATGAAATGCAATTCCCGCGCGACCAGGGCAGCCATCCGCGTTTTCGCACCGAATGGTGGTACCTGACCGGCTGGGTGAAGGACGGTCGCGGCCGCAATCTGGGCATACAAATCACGTTCTTCCGCAACCGGCCGGGTGTGGCCGAAAACAATCCCAGCCGCTTCGCGCCGCGCCAGTTGCTGTTCGCGCATGCGGCCTTGGCCGACCCCGCGATCGGCAAGCTGCTGCACGATCAGCGCGCCGCGCGCGCCGGTTTCGGCCTGGCCGAAGCCGAGCAAGGGCGCACCGACGTGTGGATAGACGACTGGTCACTCAAACAGACTGCCGGCGGCTATCACGCCAGCATAGCGGCGCGAGACTTCAGCTACGCGCTCGATTTCAAAGCGACGCAGCCGGTGCTGCTGCAGGGTGATCGCGGCCTGAGCCGCAAGGGACCGCTGCCGGCCGAGGCAAGCTACTACTACAGCCAGCCGCAGCTGGCGGTGTCGGGTTCGATCACGGTCAAGGGTGAGAAGCGCGAAGTCAGCGGCAGCGCCTGGCTCGATCACGAGTGGTCCAGCGAATACCTCGCGCCGCAGGCGCAGGGCTGGGACTGGGTCGGACTGAACCTGACCGACGGCGGCGCGCTGATGGTTTTCCGCATACGCGACCGACAAGGCGGCACGCTGTGGGCGGGCGGCGCGCTGCGTAGCGCAGACGGTCGCGTGCGCGTGTTCAAACCGGATGAAGTGAGCCTCGAGCCCACGCGCCGCTGGCGCTCGCCGCGCACCGGGGCGGAGTATCCGGTCGCGCTGCGGGTGCGCGCCGGCGATCTGGACCTAGAACTCGAGCCGATGATGGACGACCAGGAACTCGACTCGCGCGCAAGCACCGGCACCATCTATTGGGAAGGCGCGGTGACGGCGAAAAGCGGCGGCAAACTATTGGGCCGGGGCTATCTTGAGCTGACCGGCTACTGGCGCCCGCTGCGCCTGTGAGGGGAGGGTAAGCTTGGCTGACTGGTTGGCACTCGCGGCGATTGCCCTGGCGGTCGGATTTTTCGTTGGCAGCGTAGGCGTCGGCGGCGTGCTGCTGATCCCGGCGCTGGTCTGGCTGGGCGGCGTGCCGATCCATCAAGCCACGGCGACGGCCTTGTTCTCTTTTCTGTTTACCGGCCTGCTCGGCACTTGGCTGTTCCAGCGTCGCGGTTCGATCGATTGGAACATCACGCTTCCGCTGCTGGCTGGCGCTTCGATTTTCGGTTACCTGGGAGCGCGGGTGAACGCCTTGGTCGACGTTCGGGCGCTTGCGCTGATCATCGCACTGGTCATTCTGTTTGCCGGAATCTACATTCTGTTGCCCGTGCGCAGCGGCAGCGGGGCGCGGCGCGACGGACGTTCGCGCGCACAGCGGTTTCTGCTGCTGCTGGTCGGCGCAGTGGCAGGTTTCGGCTCCGGCCTGTCCGGCGCCGGCGGTCCCTTGTTTTCGGTGCCGATGATGCTGGCATTGGATTTTGCCCCGCTATCCGTCGTCGGCGCGGGTCAGGTGCTGCCGATATTCGCCGCGCTATCGGGCACCATCGGCAATCTGCAGTCCGGCGCTATCGATTTCGTGTTCGCCGCGTGGCTGACGCTGTTCGAACTCGCGGGCGTGGTGGCGGGCGCGCGCGCCGCGCATGCCGTCAGCGTCACCACCTTGCGGCGCATGGCCGCGGGTCTGTGCTTGCTGACGGGCCTGTTGATGCTGGCGCGCGCGCTGTAAGCTTTTCCGCTCAGGCGTGCAGTTTGATGCCCTGTTCCGCGGCGCGGCGCTCGGCCGAGATGATGGTGTTACACAGCAGCATGGTGATGGTCATGGGACCGACCCCGCCCGGAACCGGGCTGATCCAGCTGGCGCGCTCGCGCGCGGCGCCGAAGTCGACGTCGCCGATCAGCTTGCCCTCGGGCGTGTGGTTGATGCCGACGTCGATCACCACCGCACCGGGTTTGATCATGTCCCCGCGGATCGCCTGCGCTTTGCCGACGGCGCTGACGAGCACGTCGGCGCCGCGCGTGTGTCGGGCCAGATCCGCAGTCTGGGAGTGGCACATGGTGACGGTAGCGCCCGCCTGCAGCAGCAGCAGCGCCACGGGTTTGCCCACGATATTGCTGCGGCCGACGACCACCGCCTCCTTGCCGCGCAGATCGTAGCCGGTCGATTTCAGCATTTCCATGATGCCTGCCGGAGTGCAGGGCACGAAGCGCGCATGCCCGGCAAGCAGGTTGCCCAGGTTGTGCACATGCAGTCCGTCCACGTCCTTTTCCGGGTCTATACGCTCGATCACGGTCGGTTGCGGCAGATGTGCCGGCAGCGGCAGCTGCGCCAGGATGCCATGTATGCCCGCGTCGGCGTTGAGACGGTCTATGAGCGCGAGCACGGCAGCGAGCGTGCTGTCGGCGGGCAGCGCATGTTCCTCGGAGCGGACGCCGATTTCGCCGCAGCTCCTGATCTTGTTGCGCACGTAGACCTTGGACGCAGGATCGTCGCCGACCACGATCGCCGCCAGCCCTGGGGCAATGCCGGCGGCATTGAGCCGGTCCGCGCGCACTTTCCATTCGGCGCGCAGCTTCTGCGCCAGTTGTTTGCCGTCGATGATGCTGGCGGTCATGGCTTTCTCCGGAATGCGCTCGGACGGCGCGTGGGTTGGTCGGTAAGCATTTTTATTTCGGAAGAGGCTCAAATTTTAACAGGCTATTGAAGTTCTCTCATATTCGGGTAAGCTTGCGCCTCCAAAAAATCGACCAGGGCAGCAGCATCGATGCCGGCATCCGATTCATCCGCTTTTATCGACGTTGGCGGCCACCGCCTCGAATACCGGCGCATTGCCGCGGCTGGCGACAGTCCGACGCTGGTGTTTCTGCACGAGGGCCTGGGCTCGATCGGTCAGTGGCGCGACTTTCCCGATCGCGTCGCCGCAGCGACGGGTCTGCCCGCGATCGTCTATGCGCGCTATGGTTACGGCCAGTCGGACGTGCTGCAGCAGGCTTTCGACGTCGATTTCATGCACCGCGAGGCGCTGGAATCTCTACCCGAACTGCTGCGCGCGCTGGGGCTCGAGCGACCGATACTGATCGGCCACAGCGACGGCGCATCCATTGCGCTGATCCATGCCGGCTCGGGCCATGCGTTGCGCGGCTTGGTGGCGATGGCGCCGCACGTGTTCGTCGAGGACATCAGCATTGCGAGCATCGAAGCCGCGAAGCAGGCGTTCGAGACCACCGACCTGCCGCAGAAGCTCGCGCGCTATCACCGCGACCCGGCAAAGACGTTCTACGGCTGGAACGACGTGTGGCTGGCGCCCGGGTTTCGCAGTTGGAATATAGAGCGCTATCTGCCCGCGATCCGCTGCCCGCTGCTTGCGATCCAGGGCTATGACGACGCGTATGGAACCATGGCGCAGGTGGATGCGGTCGCGCGTCAGGCGGGCGGCCCGGTCGAGCTGCTGAAGCTGGACGATTGCGGCCATTCCCCGCACAAGGACCAGCCGGAGGCGGTCATTCGCGCCGTAGCCGACTTCGTGCGCCGCTGCTGCGCTTAAGCGCTGCTGCGCTTATTTGAGTTTCCACACCTGCGGCTGCGTCGGCCAGGTGCCGCGCGCTATCATGCGCGCGCCTTCGAACGCGAGCCAGCTCTCGCGCCCGTAATGCGGCAGCGGCCGTGCCAGTGCCGCCAGCGCTTGCGCGTCGCGCGCCGATACCAGCACCACGACGCGCCCGTCGCGGGCGCGCGCTGTCCACACCTGCGCGCTGCCGCGCGTGGCGGCAAGTTTTTCCGGTCGCGCCGCCATAGCTTCGCGCGCGAGCCAGGCGTCGATGTCGGCGTGCAGGCCGACGACCAGCAGCGCCGAGGCATCGGCGCTGACCGTGTCCGCGCGCTCGAGTAGCTGCGAGGCGAGCTTGTGCGCCGCCTCCTGCACCGCGGCGTCCGCGGTCGGTACGATCAGCGCCGGGCGCTCGGCAAGCATTAGGTCGCGCAGGATGGGCGGCGCTTCGGACGGGGCCAGATGGCGCCACAGGCGCAACTCGGGGTCGAGTACGACCGCCAGCGGTTTGGCCGGGAGATCGAGCACCGCGGTGCCGCGTTCGCGCGCAAGCTCGACGCGCCGCGTGATTTCGCCGCCGGCCGTGCGCACGGCGAGCGGTACCGAAAGCGCGTATGCCGGTGCGCCCTGGTCCAGGGTCACGCTCAGGCGCCAGCCGCCGGCCGCGGGCTCGGCCTTGGCATCTGCGATGCGCAGGTCCGGCGCGCCGGCGCGCTGCAGCCATTGCGCGAAGAAGGTGGAGAGGTCCTTGCCCGAGGCGCGCTCGAACGCGCCGCGCAGATCGCCCCAGGAGGCGATGCGAAAACGGTAGCTGCGCCAGAAAGCGCGCAGCGCCCGGTCGAACGCCGCTTTGCCGATTTCGTCGCGCAGCATGAAGAACAACATCGCCGACTTGTCGTAGCCGATGATTTGCGTCGCGCCGTGGGTGCGCGCGGTGAAGTGATCCAGGGGCATGTCCTGGTCGCGCGGCATGGCCGCATAGTCGCTCAGCCAAGCGAGGCGTGCGGCGAGGGCGGCCTGCGGGCCCTTGCGCTCGCGGTAGGCGTAGTCGGCCATGAAGGTGGTGAGGCCTTCGGACCAGTTGCCGCGCGCGTAATCGGGGTAGACGCCGTTGCCCCACCAGTCGTGCAGCACTTCGTGCCCTAGCGAAGTCGCGCGGATGAAGGGCAGACGCAGCACGGCGATGCCCAGATAGGTGAGGGTGGGCATGCCGAAGCCGGTGGGGGTGGGGCTGGACACGACGCTGAATTCAGAGAACGGATAGGGGCCGATTTCGCGCTCGTACAGATTGATATAGCCCTCGACCGAGTCGAGATAGCCGGAGGCGAGATCGGCGATCTCGGGATGGAAATAGGTGCGCAGCCGCACTTCGCTGCCGTCTGCGGTGCGCACGCGCCGTTCCTCGATGCGGTAGGGGCCGGCCATGAGCGCGATGCCTTCGGCCGGATGGCGGAACTCGAAGCGGGCGCGATAGCGCCCCTGCGCCAGATGCTCCTCGACGAGCCGCCCGGGCACCAGTCCGCGCTGATCGGCTGGCAGATCCAGCGCGACGCTGTAGCGCGCAAGCGACCCTTTCACCTGCGGATACCAGCCGGAGCCTGAGGGCAGAAAAGTGCCTTCCCTGCCGCTCGCAGGCTCGTGGTAGGTGAGAGTGTCGCGATGATCCAGGCTGGCGTCCAGAGGCGCGAGCTTGCCGCTCCAGCGAACGTCGATGCGACGCGCCGCGGGGAGCTTGATGTGCTGCAATCCATCGACGAGTTTGGCTTGAACTTCCACGCTGCGTGCATCGACGCGCAGAGAGTCGATGCGAAAGCGCGCCGACAGCAGCAGGGTCACGGCGCGCGGCGTATTCAGGCTGATTTGATCGCGTCCCCGAAGCTGCTGCATATCGGGCTCGATGCGCACCTGGATAGCGTGTGCAACGGGGGCCGCGGCTAGCGCCGATACCGACCAGCCTAGCGCGCAAATCAGGGCGGCAAGTCCTGCGGCAGACCGGATCATTTTGCCGGCGGGAACTTGGCGATCAGCTCGATCGGCTTGCCTTTGCGTGTCGCCTTGAGCGGAAGCCAGGTGCCCGGTGCCATGCGCACGACAATCGCCTTGAGTTCGCCGGTGGTCTTGACCGGCGTGCCAGCCGCTTCGGTGAGCACGTCGTCCGCCTGCAGGCCGCTCGCCGCGGCAACGCTGTCCGGGCTCACGGTGACGACGCGGATGCCGTCGGCGACCGCTTCGATGCGGATGCCGAGCAGGTGCGGTGGCGGCGCGGCCGGACCGGGCTGCTCGGCGGGCAGGCCGAACACCGCGGTCGCGAGGTCTGCAGAAAAATCGCTGCAATCCGCGTCCGCGTCCCAGGGCAGGAGCGAGACAATGCGCTTGATGCCCAGGCTGTTGAGCTGATGCGGCACGCCGTCGCCATGTGCAAGGTGCTGGCTACCCATGATCCCGACGACCAGCGCATCCGGGTTGCGCTGGGCTGCATCCGCGAGGGCCTGTGCCATCGCCCTGTCCCAGACCAGTTGGGCTTCGACGAAGTGGTGGAAGGCGGGGTCGCTGCGCGCCGGCTTTGCGTTCTTCTCGTCCGGGTGCTGTGAATAGGCTTTGAACAAGCGCGCCAGATACGCTTCGCTGGCAGGCGCCGCTGTTGAAATGCCTTCGCGTTGATCCTGCGGCACCGCCGCGAGTCCTTTCGTGCCGACCGTATGCGCGAAACTGTGGTCGACGTTGAGCGCCACCATGGGAATGTGGTTGATGCGCGCGAACTGGAACAGCGGCAGATAGAAGGCGGCATCGTAGCCCCACACCTGCGACCAGTCCGTTGCCTTGAGAAATCCCGGCGCGCTCAGCTCGCCGGCGACCCAGCGGTCGAGTACGGGCTGCAGGCGGCGCGGAAACATCTCGAAGCCGAGCACGAGTTTGGGATGCAGTGCGGCGAGCGCCGCCACGGTCTGCAGCTCCCAGCGATGATGGTCGGGGTCGTCGTGGCTTTCGCCGAGCAGCGTCACCCGGGCGGCGGCGGCGCGCGCAAGGATCTGCGTCTTAGCGATGGGTCCGCTGCCCGGCACGGTCCAGACGGCCGCGGGGGCGCAGGTTTCGTGCGCGTGCGTGGGCGGCGCGAATGCGGCGACGAGCAGCGCGATTGCGGCTAGGCCGATGGCGCGCGTGCCGATCGTAGTGGAATTGTGCATAGAGGAATTGTACCGGACTTCACTCCTGCGCTGAGCGCGAACGGTCCTCGTGGAATCTCCTATAATGGCGCGCAAGGCATCTATATGACAGCGCCGGCGTGCGCGGGAGAGGACATGGATTTTGCATTGCCCGAATTTCTGGCCCATGCGGTGGCGCTGGAGCAGGAAGCCGCCGAAAGGTATCTGGAACTGGCCGATATGATGGAGGCCCACCGCAACGACGCCGTTTCCTCGGTGTTCCGCAGCATGACCCGGTTTTCGCAGTTGCATCGCGATTCGATCAAGGCCAGGGTAGGCGCGACCGAATTGCCGCAGCTCAAATCCTGGGAATACCGCTGGCGCTCGCCGCCGGAGGTGGGCGGAGAGGAGGGCTTCGATTACATGATCGAACCCTACAATGCGCTCAGGTATGCACGCGACAACGAAGTGCGGGCGATGCAGTTCTATCACGCGGCGGCCGAGGACTCCAAGGATGAGGAGGTGCGGCGTCTTGCGACCGAGTTCGCGAGCGAGGAAGCCGAGCACGTCGCCGCTCTGGACAAATGGATCGAGCTGACGCCGCGGCCGTCGATGACCTGGCAGGACGATTCCGATACGCTGCCGCCCGTGGTTTGACAGCCAGCCAGCCAGCGGACTATTTCGGGTAGTGCTCCCTGATCGCGCGCGAATTCAGCAGCAATCCGGCCAGCAGCGTGTACAGCGCGACCGACCCCAGGATGATCGCCGCAAGCACCCAGCGCTCTGCGTAGTACCAGCGCACTTGCACCAGTCGGATTGCCACCACGATCCAGGTCGTAGCCGCGCCATAGGCGAGCAACTGCAATGCGATCAGGCTGGCGCGGTCTTTCCACAGGAATAACAGCGGCGCGGCCAGGCACAGCACGACCATGAGGAAGTGGCTCCCGCGCAGGAAATGCGCGCCCATCAGAATTGCGGCCGCTGCGTAAAGTCCGATGCGAAGTTTCATTCGGCAGCTCCTCGGTAGTCGTAAGTGTCTATCGCAATGGTTTGTCGCCGGGTTTTCATTGCGATAGTCTACAGCGCATAAGCCGCTTGCATTCCCTGCCGCATCGCCCTCAGCGCATCGATCTCTTCGGCGCGCTCTGCGCCGCCGATCAGCACCGCGCTGATTCCCATTGTCGCCAGTTCCGTGTGCAGGTCGTTGACCGGGTCCTGTCCGGCGCAGAGCACCACGTGATCGACTGCTAGCAGTTTGGCTTGGCCCTCGTGCAGAATGTGCAGGCCCTGATCGTCGATGCGCTGATAGCTCACGCCGCTTAGCACCGGCACCTGGCGGCGCGCGAGTTCCATGCGGATGGCCCAGCCGGTGGTCGCGCCCAGGCTCTTGCCCGGCGGCGTGGTTTTCCTTTGCAGCATGACGATAGTGCGCGGGGAGGGCTCCGGCTTTGGCGCGACCAGACCGCCATCGCCCATGCCCTGCGGGTCCACGCCCCAGGCCGCGAGAAATTCCGGCGCTTCAAAACCGCCGGGCGGCTCGCTCAGGAATTCGGCCACGTCGAAGCCGATGCCGCCGGCGCCGATGATGGCGACGCGCGCACCCGGCAGCTTTGCGCCCGAGAGCACCTCGTCGTAGCGCAATACCTTGGGATGCGCGATGCCGGGGATGTCGGGCCGGCGCGGGCGCACGCCGCTCGCGAGCACCACGGTGTCGAAGCCGCCTTCAGCCAACTCCCGCGCGCCGGCGCGATGGCCGGACTTCAACTGGATGCTGCTTTGAGCAAGACGGGTGCGGAAGTAGCGCAGGGTCTCGGCGAATTCCTTGCCCGGCACCTGTTGGGCGAGGTTGAGCTGTCCGCCGATGTCGAGTTGTGCCTCGTACAAAGTGACGCCGTGGCCGCGCTCGAACGCAGCGACGGCGCAGGCGAGGCCGGCGGCGCCGGCGCCGACCACTGCGACGCGCTTGGCGCGCTGCGTCTTGCCTTCGGGATACAAAGTCTCGTGGCAGGCACGCGGGTTGACCAGGCAGCTCGCGACCCTGTTGCGGAACAGAAAATCCAGGCAGGCCTGGTTGCAGGCGATGCAGGTGTTGATTTCGTCCGCGCGGCCCTGCTCAGCCTTGCGCGCGAAGGCGGCGTCGGCCAGCAGCGGGCGCGCGAGCGACACCAGATCGGCCACGCCCTGTCGCAGCAGTTCCTCCGCGAGTTCTGGCGTATTGATGCGATTGGTGGCCATGACCGGAATCGAGACCGCGGACTTGATGCGCGCGGTGGCGTCGCGCCAAGCGGCACGCGGCACCATGTAAGCGATGGTGGGCACGCGCGCCTCGTGCCAGCCGATGCCGGTGTCGAGCAGGTCCACGCCCGCGGCTTCGAGCGCGCGCGCGAACTGCAGGGTTTCCTCCGCGTTGAGGCCGCTCTCGATCAGGTCGAGCGCCGACATGCGGAACAGGATAGGAAAGTCGGCGCCGACGCGCACGCGCGTCGCGCGCACGATTTCGAGCGGGAAGCGCAAACGGTTTTCCAGCGAACCGCCGTAGCGATCACTGCGCTGGTTGGTGCGCGGTGCCGTGAACTGGCTAATCAGATAGCCTTCGGAGCCCATAATCTCGACGCCGTCGTATCCGGCCTCGCGCGCGAGCGCGGCGCATTCGGCGTAACTCTCAACAGTGCGCTCCACTTCGGCAGTGCTGAGCGCGCGCGGCTTTCTGCGGTTGATCGGCGAAGGAAGGTCGGAGGCGCCCACCAGAGCGTCGTGCTTGGAGTAGCGCCCGGCGTGCAGGATCTGCAGGCAGATCTTTCCGCCTGCGGCGTGCACCGCATCGGTCACGACGCGATGCTCGGCAAGTTTGTCGGCGTGATCGAGTGCGCCGGCATCGGCTTCGAGCAGGCCGGCCGTATCGGGCGAGTAACCGCCGGTGATGATCAAGGCCACGCCGCCGCGCGCGCGTTCGGCGTAGAACGCGGCGGCGCGCGCGCTGCCATCGGGCTCGGATTCGAGGCGGGTGTGCATCGAGCCCATGACGATGCGATTTTTGAGCGTGAGCGGGCCGGCTTGCAGCGGCTGAAACAGGCGGGGATAGGAACTCATGTCTGGTGTTTCGTTTCTGTTGATGTCGCGGCGGCATTATGCTCGACAGCGCATAGATCCACAATTCCCCTGTGCCGAGCAGGGTCTAGGCACGGGATCGGTGATTGCGTCGGGCTGCGCCTTGGCGGAGAATCGAACGCTCGATTATGGGCGGGAATACAGTGATGGATGCCGACAGGGCCGAAGTCAGACGCGACGTCGAAGTCATAGGCCTGGTCGGGTTTGCGCACATGTTCTCGCATTTCCTGCAGCTTATACTGGCACCGCTGTTTCCGCTGCTCAAGGACCAATTCGGCGTGGGTTATGCCGCGCTCGGACTGATGGTCTCGGTCATGTATACCGTCTCCGGCGTCTCGCAGACCATGTCCGGCTTCATCGTCGACCGTTATGGCGCGCGCCGCGTGCTGCTGTTCGGCATGACTGCGTTTTCCCTGGCGATGCTGCTTATCGGATTGGCGACTTCCTACTGGATGCTGGTGGCGATCGCCGTGCTCGCGGGCATGGGCAACAGCGTGTTCCACCCGGCGGATTTCGGCATTCTCAACGCCAAGGTGAATCCGAAACGCCTGGGCTATGCGTTCAGCACCCACGGTATCGGCGGCAACTTCGGCTGGCTCGCTGCGCCGGCATTCAGCATCGGCATATCCAGCGTCTACGGCTGGCGCGCGGCGACGATCTCTGCGGGAGCGCTAGGACTGCTGATCACCGCGTTCATCGCCAGTCGCCCGGCGCTGTCGGGCGGGGCGGCAGACGACGCTGCGCGGCAGGGCAAGGCGCAGCACGCGAGCGGCGCAGGGCTGGGGCAGGAGGTGCGCGCAATTCTTACCGTGCCGGTGGTGAAATGCTTCGCTTTTTTCACTTTCTATTCGATGGCGCTGGTCGCGTTGCAGACGTTTTCGGTTTCGGTAACCGCCAGCCTGTACCGCGCGCCGCTGGTGACGGCGAGCGCGGCGCTGACCGGCTTTCTGTTCGGCGGCATTGTCGGCATCGTCGCGGGTGGCGTCGTGGCGGCGCACAGCAGCCGCCATAATCTGGTGGCAGGCTTTGGCATGCTGATCGGCGCCGTGCTTACGCTGTTCTTGGCGAGCGGCGCGCTGCCGCTGTGGTTGTTGTCCGGCGCCATGACGCTGATGGGGTTTTTCATTTTTTCCACCCAGCCCTCGCGCGACATCCTGGTGCGCGGCGCGACGCCACCGGGCGCGACCGGCAAGGTGTATGGCTTCGTCTATTCCGGTCTCGACCTGGGCGGGTCCCTGTCGCCGCTGCTGTTCGGCTGGCTGCTCGATCGGCATCTGCCGCAGTGGGTGTTCGGCGCGGCTGCGGTTTTTATGCTGTGCGCGGTGACAACGGTGTTCACGCTGCGCGCGCGGCGTACTCCGGATATCGTAGCGGCGCTGGATACGGCGTCTTGAATGGCGTCGCATCCCCCGCGCAAGCATGAGCGACGACCCCTTACGCATCGATAAATGGCTCTGGGCCGCGCGTTTTTTCAAGACGCGCAGCCTGGCAGCCAAAGCTGTCGATGGCGGCAGGGTGCGGTTGAACGGCGCGGGCGCCAAGCCCTCGCGTGCGCTCAAAGTCGGGGACGAACTCGCGATCCGCGTGGGCGAGCTGGAGTGGGTGGTCGAAGTTGAGGCGCTCTCAAAGCAACGCGGCCCGGCGGCGCAGGCGGCGCTGCTCTATCGCGAGCGCGAGGACAGCCGCGCGCGGCGCGAGGCGGCGATTGCCCTACGTAAGGTTCAGCCGCACCCGGGCGCGGGCGTGAAAGGTCGGCCGACGAAGAAGGACCGCAGGCTGATCCATCGCTTCACCGGGGACTGAATTAAGCACCGCCGGAAGAGAGCTTTCCGGTAAAATCGCGCCTCTTTCGACATATCCCAGAAGCGAAATCCGTTTTGATAGTCACCTCCGGCACCACCATCCAGTTCGGCGCCAAGCCCTTGTTCGAGAACATCTCGGTCAAGTTCGGCGAAGGCAACCGCTACGGCCTCATCGGCGCCAACGGCTGCGGCAAGTCCACGTTCATGAAGATCCTCGGCGGCGATCTCGAAGCGAGCGCGGGCAGCGTCGCGGTCGACCGCAGCGAGCGTGTGGGCAAGCTGCGCCAGGACCAGTTCGCATACGAGGATCAGCGCGTGCTCGACGTGGTGCTCATGGGGCATGAGGAAATGTGGCAGGCGATGAGCGAGCGCGACGCGATCTATGCGGATCCGGACGCGAGCGAGGAAGACTACATGCATGCGGCCAATCTGGAGGCGCGCTACGCTGAATTCGGCGGCTACACCGCCGAGGCGCGCGCGGGAGAGCTGCTGCACGGCGTAGGCATTCCAATCGCGCAGCACGACGGCCCGATGAGCGCGATCGCGCCGGGCTGGAAGCTGCGCGTGCTGCTGGCGCAGGTGCTGTTCGCGGACCCGGACATCATGCTGTTGGACGAGCCGACCAACAACCTCGACATCAACTCGATCCGCTGGCTCGAGGGCGTGCTCAACGCGCGTACTTCGACCATGATCATCATTTCGCACGACCGCCACTTCCTGAACAGCGTGTGCACGCACATGGCCGACATGGATTACGGCACGCTGCGCGTGTATCCGGGCAACTACGACGACTACATGCTCGCTTCGACCCAGGTGCGCGAACAGCTGCTTGCCGCCAACGCCAAGGCGAAGGAGAAGGTGGCCGAACTGCAGGATTTCGTGCGTCGCTTCTCCGCCAACAAATCCAAGGCACGCCAGGCCACTTCGCGCGCGCGCCAGATCGAGAAAATCAAGCTCGAGGACGTCAAGCCCTCCAGCCGGCAATATCCCTACATCCGCTTCGAGGTCGACGAAAAGGAAAAGCTGCATCGTCTGGCAGTGGAGGTGAAGGGACTCGCCAAGAGTTACGACAAGCCGCTGATCAAGGGTTTCGATCTCACCATCGAAGCCGGGGAAAAGATCGCGATCATCGGACCCAACGGCATCGGCAAGACCACGCTGCTGCGCTGCCTGTTGGGCGAGGCGCAGGGCGGCCTGAAACCCGACTACGGCGCGGTGAAGTGGGCGGAAAAGGCGCGCCCGGGTTATTGCGCGCAGGACCACGCTGCCGATTTCGCCGCGGACACGACGCTGTTCGACTGGGTAGGGCAGTGGCGGCGCGAGGGCGACGACGACCAGATCGTTCGCGCGACGCTGGGGCGGCTGCTGTTCACCGGCGACGACGCGAAGAAATCGGTCAAAGTGATCTCCGGCGGCGAAGGTCAGCGCATGGCCTTCGGCAAGCTGATCCTGCAAATGCCCAACGTTCTGCTGCTGGACGAGCCGACCAACCACCTCGACATGGAATCGATCGAATCGCTGAACGGCGCGCTCGATCGCTACAAGGGCACGCTGGTTTTTGTCTCCCACGACCGCGAGTTCGTGTCCTCGCTCGCCACCCGCATCATCGAGATGAAGCCGGGGGAGGGCAAGCAGGTGGGCACGGCCATTGTCGATTTTCGCGGCAACTACGAGGAATACCTGCAGCAGCAGGGGCTAGGCTGAGTCGGCCGGGCTGTAAATCCAGTCGCGCGTGGGCGGCAGCGGATTGGGGCGGCCCGTCTTGACCGCCAGCACCTGGTAGATGTTCATCCAATTGCGAGCGAAGCCGAAGGCGCAGCCGGCGAGGTAGATCGACCAGATGCGGTAGCGTTTTTCGCCGGCGATGCGCATCGCCTCGTCGCGGTTGCCCTCGATGTTCGCGGCCCAGTGCTCGCAGGTTCTGGCGTAGTGCCGACGCAGGCTCTCCACGTCGGTGACCTCAAAGCCGGCTTCCGACATCGCGCTCAGCACCAGGGATATGTGCGGCAGTTCGCCGTCGGGGAAGACGTATTTGTCGATGAATTGACCCACGCCCATGCCGACTGCGCGGCTGTCGGATTGGGCAGCGGTGATGCCGTGGTTCAGTGCCACTCCGTCCTCGGCCAATAGGGCATCCATTTTACGGAAATAGGCACCCAGGTTTTTCAGCCCGACGTGTTCGAACATGCCGACGCTGGCGATGCGGTCATAGCCGCCGGTTTCCGGCACATCGCGATAGTCCTGCAGGCGCACCTCGCAGCGCCCCTCCAGGCCCTCGGCACGGATGCGCTCGCGCGCCAGTTCGTACTGGTTGCGCGACAGGGTGATGCCGGTGGCGATGCAGCCGTATTTCGCCGCGGCGCGGATGATCAGCGCGCCCCAGCCGCAACCGATGTCCAGCAGCCGGTGGCCAGGTTGAACGCGCAGTTTGGTGAGGATGTAATCGAGTTTTTGTTCCTGCGCCTGCTCGAGCGTGTCGGTGTCGTTGCGGAAATAGGCACAGGAGTAGACCATGTTGCGGTCGAGAAACAGGCGGTAGAACGCGTTGGAGACATCGTAGTGGTACTGGATCGCCTTGCGATCGCTCTGCGCCGAATGGTTGACCGTCCACAGCAGACGCCCGATGCGATCGGGGCGCGCAGCAGCCTGCACGAAGCGGGCGCTGGCCTCGAAAATATCGCGCAGGGAGCCTTCAACACGAATCCTCCCTTCGACATAGGCTTCGCCGAGCTTCATCAGATCGGGCGGCAGGAAGCAGCGCAACGCGCGCTTTTGCGGAACTACGATGGTCACTTTGGGATTCGGACCAAATTCCAGGCTGCGTCCGTCCCATAGCGAAAGACGCAACGGTGTCGGCTGGGTATATCTCACCCGCGTAGCCAATTGCGTCAGGCGGTTCTCGATAAACATGAGCCCTCCCGGAGACTGCTCCACGATTACCCGAACAGTATTATTTTTGTCCTGTTTCAGGAATCTTGCAAGGGCATGCCGTGACCGCGGTCAAGGAAACCAAGAAAAGAAGGTTCTGAAAGCGCTAAGCCTGGCGAGCGAAGTCAGAAAAAAGCCCGGCGTCTTGTGAGCATCGGGCTTTTGGGGATGGCGCCGGGTAAGCACCAAAACTCTTACAGCGCCCAACAAATGTTGGGCCCTCGAATTGGGGGGGAGCACGAGGGCAGGTGTTCCCTCGTTTGCTCAGGCTTTCTCAGCCTGCGGCGAGCAGCTCGTGTCGCCCGCACGCCTTGGCGTGCGGGGCCATCAACCATGGGTTACGCGGCTGCGAGCAGCTCGCGTCGCCCGCGCGCCTTGGCGTGCGGGGCCATCAACCATGGGTTACGCGGCTGCGAGCAGCTCGCGTAACACATAGGGCATGATGCCGCCGTGGCGGTAGTAGTCGACCTCGATCGCGGTATCGATGCGCAGCAGCACCTGAATCTCGCGGCGGCTGCCGTCCTTGCCCTTGATCACCAGGGTCAGATCCTGCTGCGGCTTGATCGCACCGTCGATGCCGAGGATGTCGAACTCCTCGTCGCCCTTGATGCCGAGGGTGGCGACGCTGTCCGTTCCCTTGAACTGGCAGGGCAGCACGCCCATGCCGACCAGGTTGGAGCGGTGGATGCGCTCGAAGCTCCTGGCGATCACGGCCTTTACGCCGAGCAGTTGCGTGCCCTTGGCCGCCCAGTCGCGGCTGGAGCCGGTGCCGTATTCCTCGCCGCCGAACACCACCGTCGGTGTGCCTTGCGCCATGTATTTCATCGCCGCGTCGTAGATCGGCAGCCCCTCGCCTGAGGGTTGCATCACCGTGACCCCGCCTTCGACACGGCCGCCGTCGGCCTTGAGCGGAACCATCATGTTCTTGATGCGCACGTTGGCGAAGGTGCCGCGCATCATCACTTCGTGGTTGCCGCGCCGGGCGCCATAGCTGTTGAAGTCCATCACCGGAACGTCGTGCTCGAGCAGGTACACGCCGGCGGGAGAACTCGGCTTGATCGAGCCGGCCGGGCTGATGTGGTCGGTGGTGACAGAGTCGCCGAAGATGCCCAGGGCGCGCGCGCCGGTGATATTGCCGACCTGTCCCAGTTGCATGCTGAAGCCCTCGAAGAACGGCGGCTCGGCGATATAGCTCGACGTGGGCCAGTCGTACACCTCTCCCGAGGCAGAGCTGATGTTCTGCCACAGCGGGTTATCCTTGCCCGGGTTGGTGTACAGGCGCTGGAAGGTCTTGGGATTCATCGCGTATTTCATGCACGCGTAGATCTCGTCGCTGGTCGGCCAGACATCGCCGATCCAGACGTCCTTGCCGTCTTTGTCCTTGCCCAGCGGTTCGGTCATGAGGTCGCGCAGCATGGTGCCGGCGATGGCGTAGGCCACGACCAGCGGCGGCGAGGCAAGGAAATTGGCGCGCAGGTTGGGGTGAATGCGCGCTTCGAAATTGCGGTTGCCCGAGAGCACCGCCGCGCACACCAGGTCGTTCTGCACGATCGCCTCTTCGATCGGCTCGGCCAGCGGTCCGGCGTTGCCGATACAGGTGGTGCAGCCGTAGCCGGCGAGGAAGAAGCCGAGCTTCTCCAGGTAGGGCAGCAGGCCGGCGTTGGTGAGGTATTCCGTCACCACGCGCGATCCGGGCGCGAGCGAAGTCTTGATATGCGGCTTGACCGTGAGGCCGCGCTCGACCGCCTTCTTCGCCAGCAGGCCGGCGGCGAGCAGCACGCTCGGATTGGAGGTGTTGGTGCAGGAGGTGATGGCCGCAATCAACACGTCGCCCGAGCCGACCTCGACGCCGCTACGCGCCTTGAAGCGCTTGCCCAGGTCTTCCGGCTTCTTGGCGAAACCGTTGTCGGCCACGGGCTTGGCGTAGAGTTCGGCGAATTTCGATTTCACCTTGCCGATCTCGATGCGATCCTGCGGGCGCTTGGGTCCGGCGAGCGAGGGTGCGACCGTGGCAAGGTCGAGTTCCAGCGTCTGGCTGTAGTCGATGCTTCCGGCCTTGGGGATGCCGTACAGGCCCTGCGCCTTGAAGTAGGATTTGAACGCGTCTATTTCCTCGGCCGTGCGGCCGCTGCCCTCGAAATAGGCGATGGTCTTGTCGTCGACCGGGAAAAAGCCCATGGTCGCGCCGTATTCCGGCGCCATGTTGGCGATGGTCGCGCGATCGGGAACGGCGAGGCTGGCCGCGCCGTCGCCGAAGAATTCGACGAACTTGCCCACCACTTTCGCCTTGCGCAGCATCTCGGTCACGGTCAGCACCAGGTCGGTGGCGGTGACGCCGCCGCGCAGATTGCCCTTGAGGTGCACGCCTACGACGTCCGGCGTGAGGAAGTACACCGGCTGGCCGAGCATGCCGGCCTCGGCTTCGATGCCGCCGACGCCCCAGCCGACGACGCCGATGCCGTTGATCATGGTGGTGTGGCTGTCGGTGCCGACCAGGGTGTCGGGATAGTACACGCCGTCCTTCTTGTGCACCCCACGCGCCAGGTACTCGAGGTTGACCTGGTGCACGATGCCTACGCCCGGGGGCACGACCTTGAACGTGTCGAAGGCCTGCATGCCCCATTTCATGAACTGGTAGCGCTCCTTATTGCGCTGGAATTCCAGCTTCATGTTCAGGTCGAGCGCATTCTTGCTGCCGTAGTTGTCGATCTGTATCGAATGGTCCACCACCAGGTCCACCGGCACCAGCGGCTCGATCACTTTCGGGTTCTTGCCCATCCTGTGCGCGACGCTGCGCATCGCCGCGATGTCGGCGAGCAGCGGCACCCCGGTGAAATCCTGCAGCACGATGCGCGCGAGCACGAACGGAATTTCGTTGGTGCGCGCGGCCTTCGGCTTCCAGCCGGCGAGCTGGCGCAGGTGCGCCTCGGTGACTTTCTTGCCGTCGCAATTTCTCAGCACCGATTCGAGCACGATGCGGATGGACACCGGCAGGCGCGAAATTTTGCCCAGGCCTGCTTTTTCCAGGGCGGGCAGGGAATAGAATTTGCCGGTCTTGCCGGACGCGAGTTTGAATTCTTGCAGCGTGTTATGCAGATTGTGTGGCATGGTTTCTCCAAAAAAGCCGGACCGCGCAGGAATCCCCCAACTGGGCGTTCCGTCGCGGCCTTTGCGCTTCGAATCAGATCACGAACAGGTCGACGAATTCGTTGACCGGCGTGGCTTCCAGCTCCTTTGCATCCTGGCACAGCGTCAGAATCGCGCTGCGTTGTTTTTCCGGGAAGCGGCGCGCCAGGTTGGTCTTGAATTTCTCCACCAGCAGCGGCACGCCTTCCTTGCGCCGGCGGCGATGCCCGATCGGGTATTCTACGACGACTTCGCCGGTCTTCTTGCCGTCCTTGAATTCCACCATGATCGCGTTGGCGATGGAGCGCTTCTCCGGGTCGTGATAGTCGCGGCTGAAGCCCTTGTCCTCGACGCAGACCATTTTATCGCGCAGGGCGTCGATGCGCGGATCGGCGGCGACCGCGTCCTCGTAATCGCCCGCGGTCAGCCGGCCAAATATGAGCGGCACCGCAACCATGTACTGGATGCAGTGGTCGCGGTCGGCCGGGTTGTTCAACGGTCCCTTCTTGTCGATGATGCGGATCGCGGATTGATGCGTGCGGATGGTGATCTTCTTGACGTCGGTAATGCGGTCCTTGACCTGCGCGTGCAGCGCCATCGCGCATTCGGCCGCGGTCTGCGCGTGAAACTCGGCGGGGAATGCGATCTTGAACAGCACGTGCTCCATCACGTAGGAGCCGTAGGAGCGCTGGAACTTGAATTCCTTGCCCTTGAACAGGACGTCGTAGAAACCCCAGGTTGGCGCGGTCAGCACCGAGGGATAGCCCATCTCGCCTTTGGCCGCCATCAGCGCCAGGCGCACGCCGCGGCTGGTGGCGTCGCCCGCAGCCCAGGACTTGCGCGAGCCGGTATTGGGCGCATGGCGGTAGGTGCGCAGCGACT
>CAZRMO010000038.1:0-31446 GCA_964601155.1 uncultured Enterobacteriaceae bacterium | reverse complement strand
GACGGCGTCGTCGCACAGGGAGAGCCGTAATGAAACTGGAACGCATAGCCGTCCTCGGCGGCAGCGGCTTCATTGGCCGCCACGTGGTGGGCATGCTCGCAGGGCAGGGCAAACAGGTCGTGGTGAGCACGCGCCGGCGCGAGCGCGCCAAGCACCTGTTCATGCTGCCGACGGTGGAGGTGGTGCAGGCGGACGTGGGCGATGCTTCCCAGCTCGCTGCCGTCTTGCGCGGCTGTGACGCCGTCATCAACCTGGTGGGGGTGCTGCAAAGCCGGCCGGGCGAGCCCTATGGCATCGATTTCCGCCGCGCGCATGCCGAGTTGCCGCGGGTGTTGGTGACCGCCTGCGAGCAATTGCACATCCCGCGGGTGCTGCATATGAGTGCGCTGAATGCATCGAGCAAGGGCCCTAGCGCCTACCTGCGTTCCAAGGGCGACGGCGAGAACTGGATGTTCGCCGAAGGCAGGCGGCTCGCGACCACTGTGTTCCGCCCTTCGGTGGTGTTTGGTCCGGAAGACGGCTTCCTCAATACGTTCGCGCTGCTGCAGCGTCTTGCGCCGGTGGTACTGCTGGCCTGTCCCGAGGCGAAATTCCAGCCGGTGTATGTCGAGGACGTGGCGCGGGCCCTGGTGCAGGCGCTGGACGAGCGCGAGAGCTTCGGCAGAAGCTACGATCTGTGCGGACCGAAAGTCTATACGCTGCGCGAACTGGTCAAGTTCGCCGGCCGCGCGAGCGGCCATGCGCGGCCAGTCATCGGCCTCAGCCCCAAGTATTCCATGCTGCAAGCGTGGATCATGGAATGGCTGCCGGGTAAGCTCATGAGCCGCGACAATGTGTTGTCGATGTCGCTGCCCAGCACCAGCGCAGCGACCTTCCCTTTTGGCATCAAGCCTGTCGCCCTGGAGGCGGTGGCGCCGCTGTACCTGCAGGGCAAATCCGCGCGTTCGCGCTTCGGCCTGCTGCGCGGCTACGCCGGCAGAAAGACGCGCGCAGCGTGAAGCCGCTCAAGCTCGCGATCGCGAACAAGAACTACTCCTCCTGGTCGATGCGGCCCTGGGTGCTGCTTGCCCAGACCGGCATTGCGTTCGAGGAAATCCAGCTCAAGTTCAGCGACGATGGCAGGGTGCCCGGGGCGGAGGCCTACGCGCCAACGGGCCAAGTGCCGGCGCTGATCGTCGGCACCGAGCCGGTGTGGGATTCGCTCGCCATCTGCGAGGCTGTGGCCGAACTGTATCCCGACAAGCGCCTGTGGCCGGCCGACGCGCGCGCACGCCAGATCGCGCGTTCCATCTGCGCCGAAATGCATGCGGGTTTGCGCAATCTGCGCGGCGCCATGCCGATGAATATCCGCGCTTCGCTGCCGGGCAAAGGCATGAGCCCCGCGGTGCAGCAGGACGTCGACCGTATCGCCGCCATCTGGGAATCCTGCCGCGCGCGCTACGGCCACGGCGGGGAGCTGTTGTTCGGCCATTTCACCATCGCCGACGCGTTCTACGCCCCGGTGGCGACGCGCTTTCTCACCTACGCCGTTGCGCTGCCCGGCGCGGCGCAGCGCTACGCCGACGCGTTGCTCGCGCTGCCCGCCGTGCGCGACTGGATGGCGCAGGCGCGCCGCGAAACCGAATTCGTGCGCGCCGACGAGCCCTACGCCTAAGCCGACTGGCTTCTCCAACGGGCGTCCGATGAAAATCTACGCGGTCGGCGGCGCGGTGCGCGATGAGCTGTTGGGGCTGCCGGTCAAGGACCGCGATTACGTGGTGGTCGGCGCCACGCCGCAGGACATGACCCGCCTCGGCTACCGGCCGGTGGGCAAGGACTTTCCGGTGTTCCTGCATCCCAAGACGCACGAGGAATATGCCCTGGCGCGCACCGAGCGCAAGACGGCGCGCGGCTACAAGGGCTTCCAGGTCTATGCCGCGCCCGACGTGACGCTGGAACAGGACCTGTCGCGGCGCGACCTCACCATCAACGCCATAGCCCGCGACCCCGCGGGCCGCCTCATCGATCCCTACGGCGGCGCGGCCGACCTGAAGCGCGGCCTGCTGCGCCACGTGAGCCCGGCCTTCGCCGAGGATCCGGTACGGATCCTGCGCGTGGCGCGCTTCGCCGCGCGTTTCGGTTTCAAGGTGGCGCCGGCCACGCTGCGCCTGATGCGCGCGATGGTGACGGCGGGCGAAGCCGATGCGCTGGTCGCCGAACGCGTTTGGCAGGAACTGGCCAGCGGCCTGATGGAGGCGGCGCCTTCGAAAATGTTCGCGCTTCTGCGCCGCTGCGGCGCGCTCGCGCGCGTGCTGCCGGAACTGGACGCAGCCTGGGAGGTCCGCGGGCAGTATGCGCGCTCGCAGCGCGCGCTCGACCACGCCGCGGCCCGCGGCCATGCGCTCGAAGTGCGTTACGCGGTGCTCGCCTGCGCGCTCGCCGGCGTGGCTGCACCCGAGCAGGCGCTGCGCCGCATGAGCGCGCACCTGCGCGCGCCTGCCGACGCACGCGACCTGGCGCTGCTCGCGCTGCGCCACCGCGAACAGATCGAACTGGGAGCCAAGCTCGAAGCCGAGGCGGTCGTCGCCCTGCTCCAGTCCTGCGATGCCTGGCGCAGGCCGGAGCGCTTCGAGCTGCTGTTGCGGGCGATCGAGAGCTGGGCGGCCGGCAGCAAACGTGCCCTGGCTGCGCCGCCGCGCCTGCTCGCGGCGCTGCGCGCTGCGCGGGCGGTCGACGCCGGCGCCATCGCCCGGCAGGAGTCCGAGCCGCACCGGATCGCCGCGCGGCTGCGTGGCGCGCGCGTGGCGGCGGTGAAATCCGCGCTCGGCGTGGACTGAATTCCGCGGCCGGCTGAGGTGCGAATGAAGCCCGCCGCGCTGAAGGCGAAGCAGATGCGTAAAGCTTTGTTGCCGCCGTACGCCATTGCGGCCGTCACACGATGCGTGTGAGCAGCGCCAGCGCGGACGAGAGCAGGATGGTGGTGGTGAAGGGCAGGTAGTAGTCGCGGCCCTTGTAGCGCAGGTTGATGTCGCCGGGCAGGCGGCCGAGGCTGTACTTGCCGAAGCGGGGCGTCCACACGCTCAGCACGGCCACCGCGACGGTCAGGGTCAAAAGCCACTTCAGCATGGAATCATTGTAAACTGCCCGCCACGCGAAGGAACGCGCAGGGAGAAAAAATGATCGATCTCTACACCTGGAAGACGCCCAACGGCTACAAGGTTTCGGTGATGCTGGAAGAATGCGGCCTGGCGTACAACACGCACGCGATCGACATCCGCCACGGCGACCAGTTTGCCCGACAGTTCCTCGCGCTCAATCCGAACGGCAAAATTCCGGTCATCACCGACTCCGACGGACCGGACGGAATGCCGATCGTGCTGTTCGAATCGGGCGCGATCCTGGTCTATCTGGCCGGCAAGACTGGCAAGTTCCTGCCGGAAAGCGACTGCGGCAAGTACCTCGCCTTGCAGTGGCTGATGTTCCAGATGGGCGGCGTCGGCCCGATGTTCGGCCAGGTGCACCATTTTCTGCGCGCGGCCCCGGAACAGGTGCCCTATGCGATCGAACGCTACACCAAGGAGAAAGATCGTCTCTACGGCGTATTGAACAAGCGCTTGGGCGAGGCCGCCTATCTTGCAGGCGAATATTCCATCGCCGACATCGCGACCTATCCCTGGGTGTCGCGGCACGAGTGGCACCGCACCGACCTTGCCGATTTTCCCAACGTCAAACGCTGGTACGAGATCATCGGCGCGCGCCCCGCCGTGCAGCGCGGCATGGCAGTACCACCGGCCTAGGCGCGGCGCGGGCGATGGACAGGGACTCCGACTCGGACCTGGTGGAGCAACTCGAAATCCTGGAGGCCGCGCCGCCCGCGGGCGGCCGCGGCCGACCGCTGCTGTTCGTGCACGGCGCTTTCGCCGGGGCTTGGTGCTGGTCCAAGCATTTCCTGCCTTATTTCGCCGCGCAGGGTTTTCGCGCCTGCGCCCTGAGTCTGAGCGGCCACGGCGGTAGTCCCGGGCGCGATCGGCTCGACTGGCTTTCGATCGCCGATTACGTGCGCGATCTGGAGCAGGCGGTGGCTACCGTCGGCGGCGACCCGGTGCTCGTCGGCCATTCCATGGGCGGGTTCGTGGTGCAGAAGTACCTGGAGCGCGCTGCCGCGCCAGGCGTGGTGCTCATGGCTTCGGTGCCGCCGCAGGGCCTGCTTTCGGCTTCGATCGCGCTGGCGTTCTCCAATCCAGGCTTGTTCGCCGACGTGAACTCGATGATGCATCGCGGCCGCGCCTCGCTTGCGACCTTGCAGCACACCCTGTTCGCGAGCCCGGTCGACCCGGACGATCTGCAGGCCTATTACCGCTTGATGCAGCCGGAATCGCAGCGCGCGATGTGGGACATGACTTTTTTCGATCTGCCGCGGCTGCGGCCGGAGCGCTGCCCGCCGCTGCTGGTGCTGGGAGCCGAGAGCGATATCCTGGTTCCGCCGTCACAAGTCGAACAGGCGGCGCGCGCCTATGCTACGCAGGCGGAGATCTTCCCCGACATGGGGCATGTGATGATGCTGGAGGCCCGCTGGCAGAGCGTGGCCGACCGCATTATCGAGTGGCTGCGCAGCTCAGGTTTCGACCGGGGCTAGAGTGCCGCGCTCCGGTCGCCGCTGGCGAAGCCGATCAGCGGCGCGGCGTAGTCCTTGCTTAGGGCGATAACCTTGAACAACTCGCCCATCTCCGATGGCGAGAGCAGCTGTTGCGCCGCGCTCGCCTGCGGCAGGTAGGCCGCCGCATTTTCGGGCGGCGTGCGCAGCAGGATGTCGGTGATGCCGCAGTTGATCAGGAACTGCGCCTGGCCGGTGTAGCCCAGCAGCTCCAGGCCGGCTTCGGCGCCGGCGCGCGCCACGGCGCTGAAATCGACATGGCTGGTGATGTCCTGCAAGCCCGGCAGGAAAAAAGGATCCGCATGCGCGCGGTGGCGGTAGTGGCACATCAGCGTGCCTTCGCTACGCTGCGCATGGTAGTACTCGTGCGCCGGAAAGCCGTAGTCTACGAGCAGGATCACGCCGCGCTCCAGCGCTTGCGCCAGTGTGCCGACAAAGGCGCGGGCGACCAGCTGGATCTCGGTCTGATAGCCTTCGGGCAAGTGCAGCGCCGCGGCGGCGGCGCGCAATTGCGCAGCAGCCGGCCGCCAGTCCCAGATGAAGGTTTCGCCGTTCATGCTGACGCCGCCTTCCTCCACGCCGGCGGCGCCGGTCCTGACCATGTGCACCGGCATCGCATCGAGAACTTCGTTGGCTACGATCAAACCCCGATACAAGGTCGGCAGCTGGTTGAGCCAGATCACGCGTTCGAGCAGCTGCGGCACCTGCTGCGCTAGCAGGTCGCGCTCGCGCTCGCGCAGGTCGGGGCTGACCTCGAGGATGTAATACTGGCGCGGCAGGTGGTCCAACTGCTCGAGCTCCTTGAGCAGCGCAGCGGCGAGCGCGCCCGAGCCGGCGCCGATTTCCAGGATCTGGTCCAGACCGGATTCGAGCACCTGCGCCGCTTGGCGCGCCAGCGTCTGGCCGTAGAGCGGCGTCATTTCCGGCGCCGTGATGAAATCGCCCTCGCGCCCGAGTTTTCTCGCGCCGGCGGTGTAATAGCCCAGGCCCGGCGCGTACAGCGCGAGTTCCATGTAGCGCGCAAACGGGAGCCAGCCGCCGTTGGCGGCAATTTCTTCCCGGATGAGCATTGCGAGCTTTTCGCTGTGCGCCAGCGCTTCGGCCGAAGGGGCGGGCAAGTCAGACATATTCGAGATACGGAAGCCTTGATTAGGGGAATCTGCAAGGGACGCGGCCCCTTGCTCGTACCATGCATAGTGCGCGAATCCGGTAAAATCTTCAAATCATGTCGGCGCAACTGCACAACAAGACCATTCTCGTCACCGGCGCAGCCAAGCGTGTCGGCGCGGCGATCGTACGGCGGCTGCACCGTGCAGGCGCCAGCCTGGCGCTGCACTACCATGCGTCGGAGCGCGAGGCGCATGCGCTGCAGTCCGAGCTCAATCTGCAGCGCCCGCAGTCGGTGATCCTGGTGAAGGCCGATTTGCTGGAGACCGCCGGCCTCGCGGAAATCGTGAAAACTTGCGTGGAGCGCTTTGGTACGTTGGACGCGCTGGTCAACAATGCATCGACATTCTACCCCACCCCCATGGGGGCGATAGACGAGCGCGACTGGAGCACGCTGGTCGGTGCCAATCTGAAGGCGCCTTTGTTCCTGTCGCAGGCGGCGGCGCCGCAGCTGAAGAACAGCGGTGGCTGCATCGTCAACATCACCGATATCCACGCCGAACGGCCGCTGAAGAATTATGTGGTCTACAGCATCGCCAAGGCAGGCCTCGCCGGCCTGACCCGGTCGCTGGCGCGCGAACTCGGGCCCGAGGTGCGCGTGAACGGGGTCGCGCCGGGACCGATCGTTTGGCCCGAGGACGACTCGTTCGACGAAGTGACCCGCCAGCGCGTGATTTCGCACACCCTGTTGAAGCGCATAGGCGAGCCCGACGACATCGCACGCGCGGTGTATTACCTGATCGCCGAAGCGCCGTACGTCACCGGTCAAATAATTGCGGTAGATGGCGGCCGGAGCGTCAACCTGTAAGCAATGATTTGGGCCGATTTGGGGAATCCGCAACGGGGCATCCCCGCAGTACAACGCTCCGCCTTGCCCAGCGGGAACCGGTCATGCATACTCGCGGCTGAGCCGCTGAACTTCCTGCCTTTCGATCAGGGCAGGCGATTTGCGCGGATTCGGATTCACGGTTTGAGGCATTCCGCTCGGATTTGACGGCGAGCGTCTGGTGCAGCACGGCACGTCGCCAGAGGCCGGCGAAAATGCCCGCGATCTGCTCTGTGAGTTCGGATATTCTCCGCGGGCAATCGACGCGCGCTTCGCCGGGCGCGTCGTTGCACTAGACGCGGCCTGGACAGATAGCATCAACCCCCAACAGGAGAGCGGGCATGGAAATTGGACTCAAAGGGAAACGCGCTGTAGTCACCGGCGGCACCAAGGGGATCGGCCGCGCCATCGCGGAAGGATTCGCGGCGGAGGGGGCTGACGTATCGATCTGTGCGCGCAAGGCCGACGAGGTAGCAGCGGTAGTCGCATCGCTGCAGTCGAAAGGTGTCAAGGCGTTTGGCCGCGCGCTCGATGTGGCCGACGCGCCCGCGTTGTCGGGGTGGATAGCGTCGACCGCCGGCGAGCTGGGCGGCATCGACGCGCTCGTGTGCAACGTCAGCGCGCTGGCCGTCGGCGACTCACCCGAAACATGGGAAAAATCCTTTCGCGTCGACATGATGCACGCCGTCAACGCCGTGGCGGCCGCAGTGCCGTTTCTGGAAAAATCGACGGCCGGCTCCATCGTGCTGATTTCGAGCGTCTCCGGATTTGAGGTGGATTTCGCGGCAGGCTCCTACGGCGCGATGAAGGCCGCACTGATCCACTACGCGAAGGGCTTGAGCAGGCAGCTTGTCGGCAAGGGAATTCGGGTGAACTGCGTCTCCCCGGGCAATACCTATTTCGACGGCGGAATCTGGCAAACGATCGAGAAGAACATGCCGGATCTGTTCAGTTCAACGCTCAAGGTAAATCCGACCGGAAAGTTCGGCACGCCTGCCGAGGTCGCGAACGGCGTCGTATTCATGTCGAGCCCGGCCGCCAGCCGGATTTCCGGGACCAATCTGGTGATCGACGGCGCCCTTACCGTCGCCGTCTAGGAGACAGAATTATGAGCAAACCCGGTGGCCACACGATCCACAAAGAACACATCCACCACGGCTGGAACAACGCGTTTGCCCCGTGTCTGAGAATTGCGCCGGGCGAGACCGTGCATTTCGAGACCGTCGACGCCTCATCCGGACAATTGTCCAACACCTCGACGGCGGCCGACCTGGAAAAGCTCGACCTCGGCCGCGTCAATCCGGTGACCGGGCCCGTCTACATCGATGGCGCGAAACCGGGCGACGCGCTCAAGATCACCGTCCTGTCGTTCCGCCCTTCCGGCTGGGGTTGGACCGGAAACATTCCCGGATTCGGGCTGCTCACCGACCAGTTCCCGAAAGCTCACCTGCATCATTGGAACTACGATCCGGGCCTGGCGCCGGCGATGTACGGGCCCGGCGGTCGCGTGCCGCTCAGACCGTTCACCGGGACGATAGGCGTCGCGCCGGCGGCACCGGGTCTGCACAGCATCATTCCGCCGCGCAACGTCGGCGGCAACATGGATGCCCGGGACATCTCCGAGGGGGTCGAGTTGTATCTGCCGGTCGAGGTCGACGGAGCAATTTTCTCGGTTGGCGACACGCATGCAGCGCAGGGGGACGGGGAAGTCTGCGGCACGGCGATCGAAAGCCCGATCGAAGTGGCGCTCAAGTTCGAGCTGGTAAAGGGCGCCAATCTGCGCTCGCCGCGTTACGTCACACCCGGCCCGGTCACCAATCATTTCGACAAAAAGGGCTACGAGGTAACGACCGGCATCGGCCCCGACCTGATGGCGGGCGCCCGGGCCGCAGTATCCGAGATGGTCGAGCTGCTGAGCCGGCGTTTCGGCTATTCCCCGATCGACGCTTACATGCTGTGCAGCGTCTGCGCGGATCTGCGGATCAGTTCCATAGTCGACGTGCCGAACTGGGTGGTGTCGTTCTACTTCCCGAGAGTGGTGTTGGAGTAGAGGCATCTACCCGGCCTCGAGGACGACATTCAGCCGGAGGTTCCGGGCCAAGCTTCAGGCAGACGGTGCCCGGGTTCCTGGTCGGACACACTTGCAAATTCGAGGATCTGCGCTTGCCGCAAGGATCCGCTGGCTGGTTCGGGCGCCACAAACCGCTGCGCGCGCACCGGACTCGCAACGCGAGCTGCCGGGCGCCGTCCGCTGCTGAAATGAGCACTGTAAATGAACGCACCTGAGCACAAACGGCTGGAGAAGCAGCGCCTCGAAGCGAACAAGCTGGAGAAGCGCTTGTGCCGTCTGGCTGGGCAGGCTATCGCCGATTTCGACATGATCGGTGCGGGCGACCGCGTCATGGTCTGCCTCTCCGGCGGCAAGGACAGCTACGGCCTGCTCGACGTGCTGCTGAAATTGCGCCAGCGCGCGCCCATAGACTTCGACATCGTCGCGGTCAATCTCGATCAAAAGCATCCGGGCTATCCGGCGCAGGTGCTGCCCGATTACCTGAAATCGCTGGGGATAGAGTTTCTGATTGCGGAGCAGGACACCTATTCGGTGGTCAAGCGCCTGATCCCCGAGGGTAAGACCATGTGTTCGCTGTGCTCGCGCCTGCGCCGCGGCGTGCTCTACCGGCTCGCGGGCGAGCTCGGCGCGACGCGCATCGCGCTGGGGCATCATCGCGACGACATACTCGAAACCTTCTTTCTGAACCTGTTCTTCGGCGGCAAGCTGAAGGCGATGCCGCCCAAGCTCGGTTCGGATGACGGCAAGCACGTGGTGATACGCCCGCTCGCCTATGTGAAGGAAAAGGACCTTGCGCGCTACGCCGAAGTGCGCGCCTTCCCGATCATTCCCTGCGACCTGTGCGGTTCGCAGGACCAGCTGCAGCGCAAGCAGGTGAAGCAGCTGCTGCGGCAGTGGGAAAAGGAATTCCCGGGGCGCGTCGAAACCGTGTTCAACAGCCTGCAGCGGGTCACGCCCTCGCACTTGCTGGACCGCGAGTTGTTCGACTTTCCCGCCGTCAGCGCCGCCGGCATCCCCGCCGAGGATGGAGACAAAGCCTTTGATCCGGAAGATTTTTCATCCATTGCCACAAGCCTGCTCAAGCCCGACCCCGCGAGCGAATAAGTCAGTAATCAATCAAATTCTGTCAAACTCAGTTTGTCATGCTAGAATTTCGGCATGAATTGCGCTGAACGATTGGTATCGATTTTTGGCAGCCAGGCCGAGGTGGCCCGGCGCTTGCGCCTGGATCGAGCGGTCGTCAATAACTGGGTCAAATCCGGTTACGTCCCGGCGCGCTGGGCGATGGAGGTCGAGCATGCTACCGAGGGCAAGGTCGCCGCGGTCGAGGTGCTCAACGAAGCCAACGCCAAAAAACCGGTCAAGGTCAAATCTCGTCCCGACGATCTGTTCGGGTCGAATCTTCCAGGGAGTGACGCAATGAGTGAGTTCGCACCAGTCAAACGCATCCAGTCTTTCCACCCGCCGCAGCGCACGCTGATGGGGCCCGGCCCCTCGGAGATCAATCCGCGCGTAATGGCGGCGATGAGCCTGCCTGCGATCGGCTATCTCGACCCTATTTTCGTCGACATGATGGAAGAGTTGAAATCCCTCCTGCGCTACGCCTATCAGACCAAGAACGCGCTCACCTTCCCCGTTTCCGGGCCCGGCTCGGTCGGCATGGAATACTGCTTTGTCAACCTGGTCGTCCCCGGCGACAAAGTCGTGGTTTGCAGGAACGGCGTGTTCGGCGGGCGCATGATAGAGAACGTGGAGCGCGCCGGCGGCACGCCCATCATCGTCGAGGATACCTGGGGCGAGCCGGTCGATCCGCAGAAGCTGGAAGACGCGCTGAAGAAAAATCCGGATGCACGCCTGGTCGCGTTCGTCCACGCCGAGACCTCGACCGGGGTGCAGTCCGACGCCAAGGCGCTGGTCGAGGTCGCGCACAAGCACAAGGCGCTCGCGATCGTCGATGCCGTCACCTCGCTCGGCGGCACGCCGGTGCTGGTCGACGACTGGAAGGTCGACGCGATCTATTCCGCCAGCCAGAAATGCCTGTCGTGCACGCCGGGCCTGTCGCCCGTGTCTTTCAGCGACCGCGTGGTCGAGCATGTGAAGGCGCGCAAGGACAAGATCCATTCCTGGTTCATGGACATGAACCTGCTGCTCGGCTACTGGGGCGCGACCACCCGCACCTATCACCACACCGCGCCCACCAACAGCCTGTATGCGCTGCACGAGGCGCTGCTGATCCTGAAGGAAGAAGGCATAGAGAACGCCTGGGCACGGCATACGCGCCATCACCTCGCACTGAAAGCCGGGCTCGAAGCGATGGGCCTGAAGTTCCTGGTGAAGGAAGAGGCGCAGCTGCCGCAGATGAACGCGGTGCTGATACCCGAGGCGGCCAGGGCGCGCGAAGCGGAAGTGCGCAAGACCCTGCTCACGGAGTTCAACCTCGAGATCGGCGCCGGCCTGGGGCCGCTCGCCGGCAAGATCTGGCGCGTCGGCCTGATGGGCTATTCGTGCAAGCCCGAGAACGTGATGCTGTGCCTGTCGGCGCTGGGTTCGGTGCTCTCCGACATGGGCCTGCCGATTCATGTCGGCGACGCCGAAGCAGCTGCGCACGGCGCCTATGCCGCGCTGCACGCGAAGGCGGCGCAGCAGAAGCAGCAGCACAAAAAGCGCGCCGCCTGAGGCGAGCGCACCGCGCCGGCGCACAGGCGACAGAACGCGGCGGTCTCGGCTCGAGACCGCCGTTTTTTTGTGCGCTAATAACTTCCAGCAATAAGCATGCTCCGATCGCTTCGTTGCGATGACGGCGGGCGCGGCTATACTTTGCGCTTTCCAGATTTGAAGAGAATGCTGCCGTGAAAATCGAAACCCTTGCCTTGCACGCGGGTTACAGCCCCGAGCCCACCACCAAGGCGGTGGCGGTGCCGATCTACCAGACCACCTCCTATGCCTTCGACAATACCCAGCACGGAGCGGATCTGTTCGACCTGAAAGTGCAGGGCAACATCTACACGCGCATCATGAATCCGACCCAGGACGTGCTGGAGAAGCGCGTGGCCGCGATGGAGGGCGGCATCGCCGGTCTCGCGCTCGCCTCGGGCCAGACGGCGATCACCTATTCGATCCTCACCATCGCCGAGGCCGGCGACAACATCGTTTCGGCGAGTACGCTCTACGGCGGCACCTACAATCTGTTTGCGCACACGTTTCCGCAATTGGGCATTCAGACCCGCTTTGCCGATTACCGCGACCCCGAGGCCTTCGGCAAGCTGATCGATGCCAAGACCAAGGCGGTGTACGTGGAATCGATCGGCAACCCGCTGGGGAATATCACCGATTTCGACAAGATCGCAGCGATTGCGCATAGCCACGGGGTGCCGCTGATCGTGGACAACACCGTGCCTACACCCTATCTGCTGCGCCCGTTCGAGCACGGCGCCGATATCGTCGTGCATTCCCTGACCAAGTATCTGGGCGGCCACGGCAACTCCATCGGCGGCATCATCGTCGATTCCGGCAAATTTCCCTGGACCGAGCACAAGCAGAAATTCCGCCGCCTGAACGAACCCGACGTTTCCTACCACGGGGTGGTCTACACCGAGGCGCTGGGCCCGGCCGCATACATCGGCCGCGCCCGGGTGGTGCCGCTGCGCAATACCGGCGGAGCGATCTCGCCGTTCAACGCCTTCCTGATTCTGCAGGGCGTCGAAACCCTGGCGGTGCGCATGGAGCGCATCGTCGAAAACACGCTCGCCGTGGCCCACTACCTCAAGGATCACAAGAAAATAAGCTGGGTCAATTACGCCGGACTGCCGGATCACAAGGACCACGCCTTGGCGCAGAAATACATGGGCGGGCGCCCGTCGGGTATCCTTACGTTTGGCGTCCACGGTGGTCTTGCCGCCGGCGCAAAATTCCAGGATGCGCTGAAGTTGTTCACGCGCCTGGTCAACATCGGCGATGCCAAATCGCTTGCCTGCCATCCCGCTTCCACCACGCACCGGCAGCTTGGGCCCGAGGAACTGGTGCAGGCCGGAGTTAGCGAAGACATGGTGCGCCTGTCGATCGGCATCGAGCACATCGACGACCTCAGGTCCGATCTGGAGCAGGCGCTGCTGGCAGTGTGACAGGGCGCCGCGCATCGGCTTCAGCTCACCACGAAGGAGGAAATATGAACATTGCCAAGAACGTAACCGCATTGATCGGCAACACCCCGCTGGTGCGCATCAACCGGCTCACGCAAGGCTGCGTGGCGGAGCTTGTCGCCAAGCTTGAGTTTCAGAATCCTGCTCACAGCGTGAAGGACCGCATCGGCCTGTCGATGATAGAGGCGGCGGAGAAGGCGGGACGCATCAAGTCCGACACCATCGTGCTCGAGCCGACCAGCGGCAATACCGGCATCGCTCTCGCCATGGTGTGCGCGGCGCGCGGCTACAAGTGCACCCTGGTCATGCCCGAGACCATGAGCAAGGAGCGGCGCATGCTGTTGCGCGCCTACGGCGCCGAACTGGTGTTGACGCCCGGCCCCGAAGGCATGAAGGGAGCGATCAAGAAGGCAGAGGAAATGGCCGCGGCCGACCCGCGATACTTCGTGCCGCAGCAGTTCCGCAACCCAGCCAATCCTGAGGCCCACCGGCGCACCACCGCAGAGGAAATCTGGCGCGACACCGATGGCAAGGCGGACTTCCTGGTGTCCGGTATCGGCACCGGCGGCACCATCACCGGCGTGGGCGAAGTGATCAAGGCGCGCAAACCTGCGTTCAAGTGCATTGCGGTCGAACCCGACGCCTCGCCCGTGCTCTCCGGAGGCAATGCCGGCCCCCACCCTATCCAGGGCCTGGGCGCGGGCTTCGTACCTGAGGTGCTGGATACCAAGATCTACGATGAAGTCGTACGCGTGAAGAACGACGACGCGATGGATCTCGCGCGGCGCATGGCGCGCGAAGAAGGACTGCTGGTGGGCATCTCCTCCGGCGCAGCGATGTGGGCGGCGCTCGAAGTCGCCAGACGCGCGGAAAACAAGGGCAAGCTGATCGTGGTGATCATTCCCTCGTTCGGCGAGCGCTATCTCTCCACGCCCTTGTACGCCGGCCTGGCAGACTGATCCGTTCGGCGGCGAATTCGGCGCAACCGCGATTCGCCCACGCGCCGAATTTCGCTAAAGCGCAAGCCGCGCGCGTGCGGCGTCGTACTCGCCGCGCAGCCGTTCCACCAGCTCGGCGGTGCCGGGGATGTCGTCTATCTGGCCCACGCCCTGGCCCGCGCTCCAGATGTCGCGCCAGGCCTTGCGCGCGCCGCCTTCTCCAGAACCGAAGTTCATTTTGTTCTTGTCCTGCGGCGGCAGATTTTCCGGGTCGAGGCCCGTCTGCAGCACGCTGTGCTTGAGATAGTTGCCGTGGATGCCGGAAAAAAGCGCGGTGTAGACGATGTCCTCGGCGGCCGACTTGAGGATCATCCGCTTGTAATCTTCGCTTGCATTCGCCTCCTTGACGGCGATGAAACGCGTACCCATGTAGGCGAGGTCCGCGCCGATGGCCTGCGCCGCGAGCACCGATGCGCCGCCGCTGATCGCGCCAGCGAGCACTATCGTCTTGTCGAAGAACTTGCGCACTTCCGGCAGCAGCGCGAACGGCGACAGCGTGCCTGCATGGCCGCCCGCACCCGTGCATACCAGGATCAGACCGTCCACGCCTGCCTCGGCAGCCTTGCGCGCGTGGCGCACGTTGATCACGTCGTGCAGCACGATGCCGCCGTAGCTGTGCGCGGCGGTGATGATCTCGCCGGGCGGACGCAGGCTGGTAATGATGATGGGCACCTTGAAGCGCACGCAGGTTTCCATGTCGTGCGCGAGCCTGTCGTTCGAAGCGTGCACGATTTGATTCACGGCAAAAGGCGCGACCGGCTTCTGCGGGTTCGCCGAACGGTATGCGGCAAGCTCTGTGGTGATGCGCTCCAGCCATAGCGCAAGCTGTTCCTTGGGCCTCGCGTTGAGCGCCGGGAACGAGCCGACGATGCCGGCCTTGCATTGGGCGATTACCAGTTCCGGTGTGGAAACGATGAACATGGGCGAGCCGATCACGGGTAGGGCCAAATGGCCGTCTAGAATCGCTGGAATGGGCATGATGCGTCCTGTGTATTGGGCATAATTGCCAAATCAGGGAAGATATTTCCTCGTGTTCGCCCGATAGCGGTTGGCCATTTCGGTGATGCTGAAATGGCCTCGTAGCGCCAGGGTTCGGGAGGCGCCTTGAAAAACGCGGCCTTTTGGGCCATTTATTGTCCTCGATCAATGTCCCACAGTGCAATAATCGCTATTAAATCACAGTGAGTGTATGGACTTCGTCGGAATGCACCAGGATCGCGTGCGCCAATTCCGACAAGGCCGCGAAGGCTGTTCGAACAGCGATGCGGGGCTAAACTCGAAGGCACAGGGAGCGAGCCCGCGATCCGGACCCGCACGATCCCCAGGTATTTTTCTACACAACGGAAAAGAGGAGTTTCTTATGGGTACCGCCTACAAAATTCTGATCATGGGTGCTTCCTACGGTTCGCTGCTGGGAACCAAGCTGGCACTCGCGGGGCATAAGGTGAGCCTGGTATGCCTGCCCGCGGAGGCGGACTTGATCAACCAGGAAGGCGCGATCGTGCGCCTGCCGGTCAAAGGCCGCGAAGGTCTGGTTGAAGTCAATTCGAAGAAGCTGCCCGGGCAAATATCCGCCGGTGGTACTACCGCGTTCAAGCCGGCGGATTTCGATCTGGTGGCCTTGGCGATGCAGGAGCCGCAGTACCGCTCGCCGGGCGTGCGCGAGCTGCTCGATGCCGTGGCCAAAGCCAAGGTTCCCTGCATGTCGATCATGAACATACCGCCGCTGCCCTACCTCGCGCGCATTCCCGGACTTGATCCCGCCGCGTGCAGAGACTGCTATACCGATCCCACCGTGTGGGACAACTTCGATCCGAAGCTGATGACCCTGTGCAGCCCGGATCCGCAGGCATTCCGACCGCCGGAGGAAAAAGTCAATGTGCTGCAGGTCAGGCTGCCGACCAATTTCAAATCGGCTCGCTTCGATTCGGACGCCAACACAGCCATTCTGCGCCAGCTCGAGGCCGATATCGAAGCGGTGCGTTTCGACACCGGCGACGGCAAGATCGAATTGCCGGTCAAGCTCAAGGTGCACGATTCCATATTCGTGCCGCTGGCGAAGTGGAGCATGCTGCTCGCCGGCAACTACCGCTGCGTGCAGAAGGACGGAATCATTCCAATCAAGGAAGCCGTGCATTCCGACCTCGAGGCCTCGCGTTCGGTCTATAACTGGGTGGTGAAGCTGTGCGTGTCCATGGGTGCCGACGAGAAGGACCTGGTGCCGTTCGAAAAATACGCCGCGGCGGCGCAATCGCTGGGCAGCCCGTCCTCCGCGGCGCGGGCGCTGGCTGCGGGTGCGACCAATATCGAACGCACGGATCGCCTGGTGCAGACCATAGGGGCGCAAAAGGGTATGAAGAATGACGTTGTCGACCGCACTGTCGCGCTGGTCGACGGCTGGCTCGATGCGAATCGGAAAAAGGCCGCAGCCAAGTAAGGCCAAGGCGTTAGCGCATGGCGCCCGGGGGGCAGACACAGCCCGCCCCCCGGGCGCTTATTTTTTGCGCGGCGGCTGATGCAGGCGCAGTTGCTGCGCCTCGCGCTCCAGCGGATCGCGCAAGCGCAGCAGCTTCGCCTGCCTCTTGGTGATCAGGGGGTAGTGCCGCGCCGCGTCCAGCGCCCAGCCCACGTCCCAGCAGCTTTTCTTCTTCGTCACCCATTCCTCGGGATCGAAACGGCGCATGTCGAACGCAGCCGAGTAGCTGCGCAGCGTCTTCTGATTGCGTTTGTTGGCGTATTCGTGAAAGTAGGACATCGCGAGCTCGCGCAGACTGCGGTATACGGGGTCGCGCCAGCGCAGCACCGGGTGGTTGGTCTTGGACATCGCGCCCCAGCAGCCGTTGCGCCGAAACAGCGTCACGATATGGTCGTAGTCGCGCGTCGCTTTCAGGTCCATCAGCAGCGGCGGCTCGCCGTGCACCCATAATGCGGCCGCGGCGATCATCGCGCCCTCTATGCACAGCGCGCGGCGCTGGCCCAGCGCCTCGCGCACCGACAGGCAGGTCTCGCCGCCGAGCTCGAAGTTCTGCGGTATGGCGTCGATGTAAGACTGGATTTTTTCCGGCGTACTGAGGCGCCTGAGGATGGCGAACTCGGACTTGGTGAGGCCCAGGTACTCGCGGCTGGCGACGCGCCGTTTCCTCATCGGGTGCCCGCGGCGCGCCCGGGCCGCTTTGCCGGCCGCGCTTTTTTTTCGGCGGCCTTCTTGCGCGCCGTTTTCGCCGGGGTAGTTTTTTTCGCAGCGCGCTTGCGGGCGGGCCCGGCTGTCGGCGGCCTTTTCGCGGCTGTCGGCGGCGCGATCTTCGCATCGGCGCGCACGCGCGCGGCAGCCTGCTTTTTCGCGTTGGCGCGCAGGGCGGCGGCGTAGGCGGTGCGCGCCCAGGGCAGCATCAGGACGGGCGATTCCATCGCTTCCTCGGGCGCGCGGAAGAAATTGAGCGTGGCGCGCTTGCCCTGGCGCGCATAGCCGAAGATCTCGCAGCCGGCCTGCTCGAACTCGACGCGGTTCATCTCGTCCGCCTTGAGGTAGAGCATGTCGTCGGACACGATCGCGAACATCAGGCCGTCCAGGTAGATACCGTGGCCGCCGAACATGCGGCGCGCCACTACCGTGCCGAAAGGCCCGAGCAACTCCATCACGTAGTCGACGAAATCGTCGGACATCGTCAAGACCGCCTCCGCTTGAACGTCTGCGCCGGATTGTAGGGCCTGGCAACCATCAAGCCAAGCGGGGCCGCAGCGGGATTTGCCAACGCAGGCGCGGTCGTAATAGACTCAAATAAGAAGAATATCGTATAAACGAGCAGGTTCATATAACAACGTAGCATTTGGACTCGCACCATGAATTTCCAGCAATTGCGCTACGTGCGCGAAACGGTGCGCCGCGGTCTTAACCTGACCGAAGCCGCCGCCGCTCTGCACACCTCGCAGCCGGGAGTGTCGAAGCAGATCCGCGAACTCGAGGGCGAGCTCGGCTTCGACATCTTCGTGCGCCGCGGCAAGCGCGTCACCGCGCTCACCGACCCGGGCAAAGCCGTGCTCGCGATCATCGAGCGCGTGCTGCAGGAAGCGGAGAACCTGAAGCGCGCGGCGCAGGACTACAGCGACCAGGATGCGGGCGGGCTCACCGTCGCCACCACCCATACCCAGGCGCGCTACGCGCTGCCGCGCGTGGTGGGCGAATTCCGGCGGCGCTATCCGCGCGTCCGCCTGACGCTGCAGCAGGGCAACCCGCCGCAACTCGCCGAGATGGTGCAATCGGGCGCCGCGGACATCGCCATCGCCACCGAAGCGTTGGACGATTCTCCAGGCCTGCTGGCGCTGCCCGCGTACACCTGGAGCCATTGCGCGGTGGTGCCGCCGCGGCACGCCCTGCTCAAGGCTGGGACCCTCACGCTCGAAGCGCTGGCGCGATATCCCATCGTGACCTACGACGCCGCCTTTGCCGGACGCGCGCATATCGACGCCGCCTTCGCCGCGCGCGGGCTCGCCCCGGACGTCGTGCTGTCGGCGATCGACGCAGACGTGATCAAGACCTATGTCGAACTCGGCCTGGGCGTGGGCATCATCGCGGCCATGGCTTTCGACGCGAATCGCGATCGCAGGCTGCGCGCTATCGACTGCTCCCGCCTGTTTCGGTCCAACACCACGCGCGTCGCGGTCAAACGCGGCGGCCTGCTGCGCGGCTACGCCTATGCGTTCATCGAATTATTTGCACCGACGCTGAACCGCAAGCTGATCGAGCGCGCCCTCGCCGGCGAGGGCGAGTTGTACGAGCTCTGAGCATGTTCCGCAGCCTCGTACGCGAGCTGGTGCGTCTCGGCTGGCCGATGCTCATCGCTCAGCTGGCGGTGATGGCCAACAGCGTGATCGACACCGTCATGGCCGGGCGCTTTGCCACGCTGGACCTGGCCGCGGTGGGGATAGGTTCGAGCATTTATGTTTCGGTGTTCGTCGCACTGATGGGGGTGCTGCTCGCGCTCACGCCCATCGTCGCGCAAATGCATGGCGCCGGCCGCCACGCCGACATCGGCGAAGAGCTGCGCCAGGGCGTCTGGCTGGCCGCCGCGCTCACGCTCGTTTCGGTCGTCTTGTTCGCGCATCCGGAACCGCTGCTTGCGGTGGCCAGGCTGGAGCCCGCGCTCGAAGCCAAGGTACGCGCGTATTTGCACGCCCTCGCCTGGGCGGTGCCGGCCTCGCTCCTGTTCCGCGTGTTCTACAGCTTTTCCACCGCAATCTCGCGTCCGCGGACGGTGATGGCGCTGACGCTGGTCGGGCTCGCGCTGAAGGTGCCGCTCAACTGGGTGTTCATGTACGGCAACCTCGGCGCGCCCGAACTGGGCAGCACCGGCTGCGCGGTGGCGACCGCGCTCACCTCCTGGATACTGTGCGCACTCGCCTGGGCCTGGTGCTGGTTCGAGCCCGGCTACCGGCCGTACCGGGTGTTCGCGCGCTGGTCCTGGCCGAACGCGAAGGCCCTGGGCGGTATCCTTTCGCTGGGACTGCCGATCGGCTTCACCTTCCTCATCGACGTGACCGGTTTCACCTTCATGGCGCTGTTTATCGCGCGGCTGGGTCCGCTGTATTCGGCCGCGCACCAGATCGCCGCCAACCTCGCCGCGCTGTGCTACATGCTGCCGCTCGCGTTGGGCAACGCCGCGAGCGTGGTGGTCGGGCAGTCGTTGGGCGCGGGCCAGCCTGCGCGTGCGCGCGCCGCCGGGCTTACCGGCATTGCGCTCGCGCTCGCTTGTGCCGTGCTCCTGGGCGCCTGTCTCTACTGGTTCGCCAACGGCATCGCCGGCCTGTATACCGGCGATGCGAGGGTGCGCCGCGTTGCTGCCGGCCTGATTGCTTTCGTCGCCGTGTATCACCAGTTCGACGCGATCCAGGCCGTGGTCGTCAATGTGTTGCGCGGGTACAGGCGCGCCGTGGTGCCTATGCTGATTTACGGCGTCGCTCTATGGGGGGTCGGCCTGGGCGGCGGCTATGCGCTCGGCCTGACGCGCATCGATCTCGCGTGGCTCGGATTGTCCACGCCCATGGGCGCACCGGGCTTCTGGCTCGCTGCGATCGCGAGCCTCGTGCTGGCGAGCGCTTTGGTCACGGCGTATTTCCTGCGCGTAAGCCGCGCTGCGGTGTCGGACTGAATCCGGCTGCCTGGCAGCAGGCTCGTCGCGCACTCAGAACAGGGAACGCCCGAGCGCAAAGAACATCGCCGCGACTGCGAGCGCCATGATCGCGGTGGCGAGCCAGCCGAGGACCTTGAGTTCGCGCTTGATGGTGAAACGCCCCATGATCTCGGGCCGCACCGCCATCAGCATCATCACTGCCATGATGGGCACCGAGATCACGCCGTTGATCACCGCGCTCCAGATCAGCGCCCTCACCGGCGGCAGGCTGGTGAAGTTCAGTCCCACGCCGACCACGGTGGCCACGGTCAGAATGGCGTAAAAGCCGCGCGCCTCCGCCAGCCGCAAACCCAGGCCGATCGGCCAGCGGAACGATTCGGCCACGGCGTAGGCCGCCGATCCGGCGAGGACGGGCACGGCCAGCATGCCGGTGCCTATGATCCCCGCCGCGAACAGCGCAAAGGCGAAATCGCCGCCGATCGGGCGCAGCGCCTCGGCTGCCTGCGCCGAACTCTCGATATTGGTGATCCCATGCAGGTTGAGCGTCGCCGCCGCCGTCAGCATGATGAAAAACGCGACCGAGTTCGAAAACATCATGCCGACGTAAGTGTCGAGCTTGATGCGGTTCAGGTGTGCGCGGGCTTGCCCCGGCGCGTTGCGCAGCGGCGCTTCTCCCGGCCCGGCGCGCAGCTCCTCCACCTCCTGCGAGGCCTGCCAGAAAAAAAGGTAGGGGCTGATGGTGGTGCCGAACACCGCGACCAGGGTGAACAGATAGTCCGCCTTGAGCGCTACCGGCGGAATGACGGTGTGCCACACCACCGTGCCCCAGGGCACGTGCACCACGAACGCGGTGGCGACGTAGGCGAACAAGGACAGCGTCAGCCACTTCAGGATCGGGGCGTAGCGCGGGAACGGAATGAAAATCTGCAGCCCCAGCGACACCATGGCGAAAGCGACGATCGCGAGTTGCGACGGTCCGCCGATGAGCAGATGCAGCGCCGCGGACATCGCGGCCAGGTCGACGGCGATGTTGATGGTGTTCGCCACGAGCAGCAGGCCGACCACGCTATGCAGCAGCCAGGCCGGATAGTGCTCGCGGATGTTCGCCGCAAGCCCGTGGCCGGTGACGCGGCCGATGCGCGCGCTGACGATCTGGATGCCTATCATCAGCGGCAGCGTGAACCATATCGACCAGAGCATGCCGTAGCCGAACTGCGCGCCGGCCTGCGAATAGGTCGCTATGCCGCTGGGATCGTCGTCGGCGGCGCCCGTGACCAGGCCCGGCCCGAGCCGCTTCAGCAGCGGGGCGACCGGCACCGGGACAAAGGGCGTGCGCGGAGCGCGTGCGTTTTTCATGAACTGGGCCGGTGCTGCGAAATGGCGCGCGACGGCGGCGCGCAGTCTAGCGCATTCCGCTAGCCATGCACAGAAGTAATGAGGAAATAATGCGCCTGTCGCCGCAAAAAGAGCGCGGCCCGGTCGCCGCCGACCTGTGCGCTATAGCCAGCGCCGCATCGAATAGCCGCCGATCAGCGGGCGCTGCATCGCGACCATGGCCATCTGGCGGCCCCACTTGAATTCCTTGTACAGCACGACAAAGCGCCACAGGTCGCGCAATACCTTGGCTCGGTCGCGCCAGCCCAGCGCCAGCAGCGCCGCCGGGAAGTCGGCTTCGTGCGGGCGCTCAAACGCGATCTTGAGCGGGTTCCACTGGTCCGAGGTGCGGCGCACTTCGGAGGCGATCATGCGCCGGTACATCTCCTGCACCGGGCGGTTGCGCAGGCGCGCTTCTACTATCGCCTCGCCGCTGATCGCACCCGAGTGCAGCGCGCAGCTCATGCCCTCGCCTATCATGTTGAGGAAGCCCGCGGCCTGGCCGGTGATCAGCACATTGCCCTTGCCGAAGACGTAACGGTTGATCAGCGACGGTCCGAAGTTCTCGCCGCAGCCCTCGTCCTCGGTGTGCGGCTGCAGGCGCACGCCGTGCTTTTCGGCCAGGTAGTTCACCACGTTCTCGTGCTTCTTGGCGAAATTGTCGCCGCGCTTGAAGCCGACGCCGACGATCTGCCGTCCGTCACGGGCATGGCTCCAGGTGTAGTGGCCCAGCCCGGGATGAAACCAGAAATGGAAATAATCGGTGTCGAGCGGGCAGTCGATGATGTCGTGGAATTTCTGCCCGACGAAGAACCAGGGGATCGATTGCGGGTAGTCGGGGTAGATCGAGCGGATTACCAGGGAACTTGGGCCGTCGGCGCCGATCACCTGGCGCGCGCGGTATTCGACCGGCTCGCCTTGCCTGCGCGCGTGGACGATGACGTGGTCGCCCTTGTCCTCGAGGCCGGCGAACGAGGTGCGGTCGTGCACTTCGGCGCCGCTCCTTTGGATCGCCCAGTAATCGGAGTATTTGCGGTGCAGGTGCGGTGTCGGGCCGCCGAAAAAATCCATCGGTAGCGACACCATGCTGGGGAAATGGAAGGTCACGCCGCGGCAGGAGGTCGGCTCGTGCAGCGCTTCGCGCGGCAGCGGGCCGAAGTTCTCCAGCAGGAAGCGGTGCCCGCGCGGGGACAGGATGCCGCTGCAGATCTTGTGGCGCGGCAGTTCCTTGCGTTCCAGCACGACAGTTTCCAGGCCGGCGTCCACCAGGCGCTTGGCCGCCGCGGCTGCAGCCAGGCTGGCGCCGACAATGATTACGTCAACCGAGCGTGTGGTCATTGATAGGTCAATTCAATTTGAGTCGTCATTTTGAAGATGTCCATCATGCGCCAAATCCGCCAGGTGCACCACGGGGAGTCTGCTCACTTGCGCAAACGCGGCGCCGTCCTCCACATCCTCGGCCACGATGCGCGTGACGTTTTGCCCGTGCAGGATCCAGCGCAGCTGAACGCTGTCGTCGACCGGCTCCAGCCCCAGCTTTTGCGCCAGGCTGCGCGCGACTGCAGGTATCGCCATGCGCTGCAGGTCGAGGTTGAAGGCGCAAGCCGCGGCCGAGCGCAGGCCGTCGTAGTATTTCACCAGGCGCCGGTAGTCCGCATGGTAGGCGCGCGCTTCGATCACATACAAGTCGCCGGCGCGCAGCGCGCCGCGCACGCCGGGCAGGCTGCTCAAGGCGACGCCCAGGCTGGTGACCGTCGGACGCGGCAGCCATTGCCGCAGCTGGCGCAGCAGCAGGCCGTCGGCGACGATGATTCTTTTGCGACCGCGCAGCGGCTGCAGAAATCGTTCCAGGCGCTGCGCCGGAACCGGTGCTCCCGCTTCCAGCGCTAGAACGATATCTTCGCCATCGTCCTCGCCCAGGGCGATGCCGCCCGAACCCCCGAGCAAAGCCACCGCCCGCGCCAGCGTGGCGGGGCGAGCGCGCAGCGCCTGTCCCGGCAGCAGGGCCGTCGCCGCCAAAGTCCGGGCCGTCGGCAGCTGCACCGCCTCGGCTTGCATCCGCGCGCCAAGCGCCTGCATCGCCGCAGTCTGCGGCAGCCGGCTGCGCAGCTCGAGGGTCATCGCGATCAGCTCGATATCTTCCGGGCAGACCGGTTCGCACGCCGCGCACAGGGTGCAGCTGTGCAGCGATGCGGCAATGTCCGAAGCTGTGGCGCCGTGTTGCAGCGCCTTGGCGCGCCCCAGCGGCGTCAGGCCGAAATCGCGGTCGCGCCGCCACACCGAGCACACCAAAAGGCATAGGCCGCAGCCGCTGCAGGAGGCGTAGTCTTTGCGCGGCTGCTGCCTGCGCTTGGCAAGGTCGGCCATATTCAAAATATGACGTGCCGGTTGAGGATCATCGCCGGGTCGGCCGCGCGCTTCAGCTCCAGGTGCCGGTCGACCAGGGCATCGCCGAACACGCGGCGGATATAGCCCTTCATCATGCCGCCGAAGCGATAGTAGCTCGCGCCCAGGTCGACGCCGATGTCGTAGATCTCGTTCTTGAACGATTGCAGGTAGTCGCGGCTGTACACGCCGTCGTCCAGCAGCGGCTCGAATTCGCAGCCGTAGGCCCAGCCTTCGGCATCGGGCGGGATGCAGGACATTTCGTAATGCGCCCGGTGCTCCGGGCGCAGCCTGATGCCGACGAGGTACAGCGTGTAATGCGGGAAATACTTGCGGCAGACCGCGTTGCCGCGCTCCACTGCCTCGACGAACTTGCTGGCCGAAGTGGCAAGATCCGGAATCACCATCTGGCGGCTGCCCCAGAACTTCCACACCGCGCGCGAAAACACCACGCTGCGGTCGAACATGCTGCCGTCGCGCATGTATTCCGCGCGCTGCAGCTCGGGAAACAGCTCGCGCTTGCGCTGCAGCAGATACCAGGCCTGCCGCCATTTCCACGGCCGCAGTGCGTAGCGGCCCAGCGTGCGCAGGCCGAAGCCGAGTTCGCCATGACCGCGCAGGCGCGGCCGCCAGTGCTCCATGAACGCGGCCTCGCGCTCGACCGAGTCGAAGGCCACCAGCACATTTACCGCACAATCCATGATGGTGAGTATGCCGGAATAGTCGCTGGCGTCGTTGCGGTCGAGCAGCTGCAGATCCTCGATCGCGGTGGCGAGCGACGCGTAGTATAAATAGTGCATGCGCAGCGGCGTATATTTGCGCACCCTTAGCGTGGCCTCGGTGATCACGCCGAACTGGCCGTAGCCGAGAATCACGCGCTGAAACAGCTCCGCGTTGCTGGTGTCGGAGCATTCGACGATGTTTCCGGTCGGGGTGACCACCTGCAGCGCCAGCGCCTGGTCGGCGCTGCAGCCCAGGCGCGCCGAATTCACGTCTATGCCGCCCACGCCCAGCGTGCCGCCGACCGAGGACGTCAGGTTGAGCGGGGCCGACAGATAATCCAGATCGTGCCGGCGCAACTCCTCGGCGAGGCTGTGCCAGAAGATCCCGGCCTCCGTGCGCACCGCCATCGCTGCGGCGTCGACTTTCAGCACTTTGCTCATGCCGGTCATGTCGAGCAATACGCCGCCGAACGCGACCGACTCGCCCTCGGTCGTCAGGCCGCCGCCGCATACGGTGACCGGCACGCGGTATTCCTGTGCGGCGCGCAGCAGCAGCGCTACCTGTTCGGTGCTGCGCGCGATGACGATGCCGTGCGCCAGCCCATAGGCAGTGCCGCCGGCATCGGTGGCAAAGGCGGCGCGCGCCGCAGCGGTTTCCAGCAGCTCGATGCCCTGTTGGCGCAGCAAGTCGGAAAATACCGGCCAGTTCGCGCCACTCCAGCGCGCCGGATTGGTCTGCTGGCGCTTGATCCCCTGCAGGGAATCGGGCGCGACGTGGCAGGGGCCGACCGTGCCGGGCTCAACATCCGTAAGCTGCAAACGGGAACTCCAGTCTGGTGAAGTGGGGTGATGTCTCGGTGCGCGCCGACCAGGATAGCGTCAGGCGGGCGGGCTCGCGGACTTGCATCGTAATTGTACGCCGTGGCGCGCATCATGAGGATTGCACCGTCGGGGTGATTCGCCTGTTCCTGTCCGCTTCGCGCGAGTTGCGCAGCGCGTTCCACTGCCTTTTAGAGCAATAGCGGAGACGATTTCTTGTCCGTGCCCGACTTACCGGTACAGCCAATCACCGTACGGGGCTGAAAGCAAAAGCAGAATTCGTCTCCGACCCGTTTTATTCACGACTCAAACCTTCACGATGCCGAGATCCAGCAAGCTGCGCGCGGCGGCGACGATGCTTTCCTCGGCCGGGCGCGGCACCCAACCGAGCACCGTGCGCGCGTGGCTCGCATCCATGTTGTACACCCTGCCCAGCCCGCCGACGGCCTGCTTTACCGCCGGGTCGAACAGAGCAGAAAATCTGACGAGAAAATCCGGCAGTCGGCGCGTGGGCACCTTGCGTGCTTGCGCACCGAGGCGCTGCTTCAGAATATGCGCGATGTCGATCATCTTGAGGAAAGGACCCGAGCACACGAACCGCTCACCGGCCATTCCCGGCGCGTTCATCGCGCGAACGTGCAGGTCGGCGACGTCACGCACGTCGACAATGCCGAAGCCGAGGTCGGGACAGCCGGGAAGCGATCCTTGCAGCAGCTTTCTGACCAGTTCGATCGACGTCGAAGTATCGCTGCTCCAGACGGGGCCGAGGACGGCGCTCGGATTCACTGTGCAGAACTCGATCCCGCCCCCTTCCGTGGCTACCCAGTCGCGTGCCGCACGCTCGGCAAGCGTCTTGGATTGGACATAGGCAGTGGCGTCCGGATGGTTGACGTCGGTCCAGTCCGCTTCGGTGAAGCTGCGTTCGGCCCGGCCGTGTCCGTAGCCGATGGCCGCCACCGATGAGGTCATCACGAAGCGCTTGACCCCTGCCGCCCCGGCTGCGCGCAGTGCCCGCAGCGCGCCTTCGCGGGCCGGCACGATCAGCTCCTGCGCGTCCTTGACCGCGGCGGCGGGGAAGGGTGACGCGACATGCGCGACGTGGCTGCACCCTGCCATCGCTTCGGCCCAGCCCGAGTCGCTGTTCAGGTCGGCGGCAAAAAACTTCAGCCTGGCGTTGTCGACGGCCAGCAGCTTCCTGACGGCCTCCTCCCGGGCGAGGCTGCGAATGGTCGCGTGGACCGACCAACCTTCGGCCGCCAGTTGCCGGATGAGAAATCCGGCGATATAGCCGCTGCCGCCCGAAACGAGTGCCGTGCCTGCCATGGTGTTTCTCCTTGAATTTTTTCTCCGATGCGTTTCGTTCACAGGCGCCGCCTAGCCGGCGCCGATTCTAAGCACCATGCGGAACTTCGCCTTGCCTTGCTTCATGCGCTCATAGGCCGCACCGGCCTGCGCTAGCGGCATGACCTCGATCTTCGGCCGCACGTCGGCAAGCACGCTGAAATCCAGCGTCTTCTCCGACTCGATCGGCGATCCGGTGATGGTGCCTTCGACGGTTTTTTCTCCCGCAACGAGCCGTCCCGGCGGGATGGAGATCGGATCACGCCCGCTGCCGGCGACCAGCAGCTTGCCGCGAGGCGCGAGGCCTGCGAACAAAGCGGAAACCGCGGGACTGTGCGTGGTGGCGGCCAGAATGAGTCGGGCGCCGCCCATGGACTGCAGGACCTTCGCAGCGTCTTCCGCGGTGGAATCGATATAGCGGTGCGCACCGAGCGCCTTCGCCTGTTCGGATTTTTCACTTCCGCGCGCAATCGCGACCACCTTGAAGCCCATCTTGCGCGCGTATTGCACGGCCAGATGTCCCAGGCCGCCGATGCCGAGGACAGCGACCAGGTCGCCGGCGCGCGCATCCGATTTTCTGAGCGCATTAAACGTCGTGAGCCCGGCGCACAGCAAGGGAGCGGCGTCGACGGCATCCAACTCGTCGGGGATCGCGACGAGTCCGCTCGCGCGCGCGAGCATCATTTCGGCATAGCCGCCGTCCTGGGTCACGCCGACAACAGGCTGGTTTTCGCACAGGACGAATTCGCCCGAGCGGCATTGACGGCATTCGCCGCAGTGACCGCCGAGGCGGCCGACGCCGACGCGCTGCCCGACACGCCAGCCCGCGACGCCGGCACCGAGCGCCGCGATCCGGCCCGCGACTTCATGGCCCGGGACCCTGGGAAGCACGAGACCCGGCGCTGTCGCTTCGACGGTGCCGGAATCCGCGCCACAAATCCCGCAGGCTTCGATCCCGATCAAAACCTGGCCCGGAGCCGGGTCGCGTGTTTCCCTGCTCACCAGCTCGAGCACGCCGGCACGGCTGACCTGCATGGCTTTATAGGTATTCATGATTCCTCCGAGCGTGCCGGCCTGAATAAGCTCAGGCGGGCGGACTCGCCGACTCATATTGTATTTGTAAGTCGTGGCGCGCAGCATGCGGATTGCGTCGCCGGGGCGAAGCGTCGGGCTTCGCGGCTAGATCGATGCACTTTTCCTATCTGCTCTGCACGATTTGCGCCGCGCGTTCCACCGCATTGTATGCGGTCGCAATTGCGACGCCGGCACCGCAGCGTTGCCGGATCCAGTCCTGGTGCGCCAGCAGGCTACCGGCGGCGAACAAGCGTGGATGAGCGGGCTTGCCTGCGGCGTCCAACGGCCGCCATTGTTCGTCGACAGTCACGCCCGAGCGGTTGATGGCGTGGCCGCGCGGATCGAAGTAGTCCGCGCGGTACCAGGCTGCGCGCCCCTCAGGTTGAGTCACGGCAAGGTTCGCCAGGGTCTCGCGGATGCCGCCGGGGTCGGCGCTTAAGCCGCCGGAGGTGAAACGCCCGGTCGCGAGCACTGCGGCGGCGGCCTCGATCGTGACCTCCCCGTAGGCATCCTCCAGCTGCGCCGTAATTCCTTGCGAGCCGAACGCAAGACGCTTGACCCTGTGCTGAGGCTCGAGTGCGACGCCACGCTGCGGCAGCTGGGTCTCGAACAATTCGCGCAGACGCACGCCGGGCACCGCGGGGGGCATGGTGGGGATCTCGAACACAGGCACACCCAGCAGGGATTGCAACTCGCGATGCACATGGTCCGGCCGATGCACGCCGAGGATCGCCGGCAGGCCCAGCGCTTGCGCGCTTCCGAGCAGCGGCGCGATGCGTTCGGCCAGGCGTTGCCGGGTGGCAGGCACTTCCATGGCGCGCGCCAGCACCTCGGCGTATACCTCGGCGCCGCTGTCCATATCCGGAAAGCCGATGCGTTGCGCGCGAAGGCCCGGCCAGCGCGGCGCGAGGTTCGCGACCAACTCGCGCGCGCTGAAACCGTTGAGGCCGATGAAGTCGACGACGAGGGTATCGAGGCCGCGAGCCATCGCGGGAATCGCGGGCTGCATCGTCAGGGGCAGCGAGAGCGTGGGCTTCAGGGTGCCCGCCGGCGTCAGCGCAAACACGTTGCGCTGTCCGGGCGCGGTATACCCCAGCTCCATCTCGGTAAGGGCATGCGTGAAACTGGTAAACGCAGCGCGGATGTCGTCTTCGGCTATGTTGGCCAGGGGGTGACGCGGCTCGTCCTCGCGCAGCCGGATCAGGGCCTGCCAGGGATCGTCGACAAAGCCCCTGCCGTCGTGGCCCAGCAGATCGAGATAACCGGTAGTGAATGCGATCGCGCCGGAGTTGCCGACTTGCGCCACGCTGACGCCGCGCTCGAGCGCGAACAGGCTCGCCGCAACGCCGGCAAGCCCCGAGCCGATCACCAGCAGCTCCGCCTGATGGCGACGTGGCTTCTTGATCATGGGTCCGGCGCGACGGTCGCCGGGTACGGCCCGTCGTCCTCAGCCAGCTGGTCCAGGCCGAGCAGCGCGCAGTGCAGTGCTTCGGCCAGCTCCAACTGCGGCAGGTGCTCGCCCCAGGCCACCGGCGCAACGCCCTTGAAGCGATGGGCCACGAAGTCGCGCGTGTTGCGCAGCCCCATGGGCGAGTCGTACACCTGCCGGTCGTACAGGTGCGAACTCACCCGCAGGCTGCAGAATGCACCCTGACAGGTGCCTTTGCCCACGCGGCTGCGCACGGCGATTGCATTGAGGCTCATCTGCGACTGCGCACCCGGTGCGTTCTCGACGATAGCGTCGATCGCCGATGCGGGCACCATTTCGCATTCGCACAGGATCAGGTCTCCCGGTTGGCGTCGCGCGACCCAGTAGCGGGCTGCGAATCCCGGCTCGGTCCAGCGTATGGCATCGCCGGAGGGCAGCGGCGTGCTTGCGGTTGTGCACGGCTGGCTGTTGCCGAGTCGCCGCGCGACCAGATCCCCGGTCTTCTCGGCCATCAGGCGGAAGGTGGTGAGCTTGCCGCCGGCCACTGTGGCGAAGTTGGCGAGGCCCTCGGACTCGTGGTCGAACAAGCTGAATCCGCGACTGGCCTTGCGTCCGTCAGCGTCGGCACCGGCAGCCATCAGCAGCGGACGCACGCCCGAGAACGCGCGGATGAATCGCGTGTGGGCGATCTGCGGCACCATCGCGATGCCTTCGGCGACGAGACGATCCACCTCGGCAACGGTGGGATGGATTTCGTCCAGGTTCTGCACCGTCTGCGAGGTGGTGCCGAGCAGCGATACCGTGCCGCCGGGCACCAGAATGTCGCCGTCGCCGGGCCGGCGCAGGCGGTTGATCACGCGCCGGCCGATGCGCGCGTTGCTGATGATCAGGGTCCCTTTGGAATAGAGCAGGTTCACGCCGGAGCAGCCTGCGAGGCGCGCCACCTTCATCGCCCAGGCGCCGGCGGCGTTGACCACTTGGCGCGCGTGTATGGTGATCGTCTCGCCGCTGCGCGTATCCCGGCAGATCGCGCTGCGGATGCTGCCGCCCTCGACGATGAAGCGCTCGAGCTCCGTGTGCGCGAGAAAAATGCTCTGCGTCAATTGCTGCGCATGGTTGACGTTTTCGAGTGTGATGCGAAACGGGTCGACGGTCGCATCGGGCACCGTATACGCCGCGATAACCCGCTCGCTCAGGCAGGGCTCGAGCTCCCGCGCCTCGGCGGGAGTGATGGCGGTACATTCGATGCCGGCCGAGCGGCAGTGTTCCGGAAAGCGCGCGGCGTACTCCGGGTCATCGCCCTCGACCGCGACGAACAGGCCGCCGCAGGCGTCGATGCATTCGGGCGCGACCGCCTTGAGAATGTCGCCCTCGAGCCGGCATTCGGCGGCTGTGTCCGCGTCGCCCACCGCGTACCTGCCGCCGCTGTGCAACAGGCCGTGGTTGCCGCCGGAGGCCCCGGCGTTGAGGTCGCGCCGTTCGATGAGCATGCAATGGATACCGCGCAGCGCCAGATCGCGCATCACGCCGGTGCCGGTCACGCCGCCGCCGATGATCAGCGCTTCGGTTTCGAACACCCGGCCTTGGCCTGTCGGTCGCGCGTCCATCCTCAGAGTCCCAGCTTCGCCAGATCGGGTCCCAGGTACTTGCGCTCGTTTGCACCCAGGATGCCGAGCGACAGGCAGATCAAGGTCCAGAAATGCACGACGCGGTATCCACCGTGGAAATGCTGACCGAGGTCTTCGATCTGCGAGTGGCAGTTGTGGCAGGGCGTGAGCACGTAGTCGGCCTGCGTGGTCGCGATCTGATCGAACTTGCGCTTGCCGTAGGCCCAGCGCAGCTCCTTCATGCCGGCCTGCAGGAAACCGCCACCGCCGCCGCAGCAGTAGTTGGCGCTGCGGCTCGGGGCCATGTCGATGAAGTTCGCATCGCCCACGAGCGTGCGCGCGACGAAGCGTATGTCGTCCGCCATGGTATCGCCCAGGGATTTGCGCACCAGCTGGCAGGGGTCCTGCACGGTGAACTTGATGCCCTGCGTGTTCCACTCGGCGTTGACCGGCAACAGTCCTTCGCGGATCCAGCGCGCGTAGTAGCTCACCAGGCTGTCCGCCTCGAAGTCGGCCTTGAGACCGAAGCGCTCGACGCCCTTCCACACCGTATAGAACGAATGCCCGCACTCGGTGTTGAGCCACACTTTGCAGCCCAGCCGGTTGACCGCGGCTACGCGTTGCTCGACCATCTTGCGCCAGCTCTGGTCGTCACCCGTGAACATGCAAAAGTTCTCGGCCGCCCATCCAGTCGATGAATAGGTCCAGTCCGCGCCGACGTAGTCGAAGATTT